>JALCBG010000063.1:0-7092 GCA_028066695.1 Gammaproteobacteria bacterium
TGTCCACGGCTTTCAGGCCGCCGAAATGTTTGCAGACGGATTGGACGCGGATCATGGGTAGCCGGCTGCCGCCGGTTCACTTAGCGTGTGCGCGACATGCGCGCCGGGCACATGATGATGAAAATTTGGTGACGCAATTCGCGACGGTGGTTTCGATGAAATCTTCACCGGAGGCATTTTTCTATCTTTGGTTGAACATGAAATGCGCCGGGCAATGTTGCCAATCCGCGCAGTGTAGCGCATGCACGGGCGGTTTGCAAAATGGCGGCGGCGCGGTTATAATGGCATTTTCCCGCCCACTTTCATCCGCCGCCATGTCCGCACAAAAATTTAGTGTTTATCTCGCCGGCCCGATTCACGGTTGCAACAAGGTGCAGGTTCACAAGTGGCGGGAGGAAATCAAGAAAAGTTTCGGCAAATCCATGCATCTCATCGACCCGACGGATCCGGCGCAGCGGCGGGGTACGCCGTATGCCATAGTCAAAGCCGACCTTGATGCAATCGAAAAAGCCGACGGCATGCTGGTCAACATGTGGCGCGAATCGATTGGTTCGGCAATCGGTATTGTGCATGCGCATCGCGCCGGCCGGCCGGTGGCAATCGCCGACCCCAACCATCTGAGCAACGCGAATATTAATTTTTACGCGAGCGCAGTGAAATCGAAGCCGTCCGAAGCCGCCGAAGCATTGTTGCGCATTTTGCGCGCCGAAGCAGGCTGGATTGTTGAAAAATCCGGAGGCCGCTCCGATGAACCGTTCAGGCGTGAAAAACTGGCGGACGCATTGCGCGCGGTATGCCGCCGCGCAAAACGCAACGGCATCGTGGTGCCGGTACTGGTGCTGCCGAAAGTGATTGAAAGTTTGGCGGAAGATGGGATGAGTTCATCCAATCGCGTTTCCTCGTCGCAAATTGACCGCGCAGTAAAACGCGTCATCGGCGAATTCCAAAAAAATTCCGATTACGAATCCGAAATGCGCGGCATTTTGGATTGCTGGAATGCGGCGGCGCGCTCCGGCAAAAAACCGCGCGCGCAGCCGAGCGCAACAAGCGCCGCCTGCATTGACATCGGCAGCGGGAAATCGCACAGCACGATTTGGGGAAAGTCGGTGAAAGAATTGCGCGATATTCCGTCGGAAAACGCGCGCAAGGCATTTGAAATTATCTGGCAAGTGCCCGGCATCACGCGCATTCTTCTCAGTCAGTTTCGCCGGGGCAACCGCAAAAAATTCGGCGTTACCGTAGACGCGTCCAACACTCCCTGCATCATTGAGGGAAAAATGTTCGACCCGTCCGGCGTGAAAGGCGACATGCAGAGTTTTCAGGTGCGAGTGCAACACGACGGCGAGAAGTCCAAAATCGCCGGCAACATCACCGAAGCCCTTAAGAAAAAGGGGATATCCGCCGGGAAGTAGTTGCGGCGCGGCGAATTACCGCCAGCCGGCGCCGTTCGGACCGATCAGCCCGGTAATCGCGCCGATCTTGATTTCCAGACTGGCGTTGTCCACGGCTTTCAGGCCGCCGAAATGTTTGGAGACGGATTGGACGCGGATGATGGGTCACCTACTGGGTTTTTCAGAAAACCGGGGGCTTTAAGAAGCGATCATTCTCCCGTGATTTCTGCGATGATTTTGCGCATTCCGCTATGCGCACACCCCCTGCCAGGAGCAACCTTCTCGATCAGGCACGATATAGGCGCACCCGGCCGAAGAATAGCCGGGTATAACTGCGCCAAATGCTCTTCTTGCAGTGTCTTCTTTCCTTTATTATTTGTAAACAGGATTTGGCGCAATCCGTCGCGGTTACTATCCATGATCTGGTGGCCATGTCGTTCAGCGACTTCAAAAACTGCATCAAGATATTGTTGCTTTGGTTTCATGTAAATCTCCGTTTGTATTTGAATGCGCGAAAGTGGAACTAGATTGTAGCAGACGCGACTACTCAACCCGGACAGGCCAAGCGACACGATAGGGACGCCCTGAAAGTGGGCTGACGTGTGAGCTGAGATTGTATGTGTCGACCAAGTAGTCGCGCACAACTCCGTCTCGTATCAAAACAAAGAACGGCTTCGGCCCCGCGTATCCGCCAAAAGAATTCTTGGCATTTACCGAACCTTCGATTGCGTATCCATACACGACAACGCCCCGAGGGATATAACTCGTAGGTTTCCCTCCCAGGACATATCCCTTGCCGCAAAACCCGAAAGCAACCCGCAGACTTTCGGGGTCTTTCCACGCCTCGCGCGCAATCTGCCTGCGTGCAATTTGCTCGCACTGATTCTGCGTCATCGGCGCACCATAATCGGCGGCACTAACTTGCTCGGGTGACGGTCCGGTAGCGCATCCGGCCAAAACCATGGCCGACGCCACCAGCAATATTTTCAGCGCGATTTTCATTTTGTTGAGAATTTGATCCGTTGTATTGCAAGAATGCAACATGAACAAAAAGCGGCCGGGCGGACTTGCGCCCAAAAAACCAAAATGCGGCTCCATGCCCAACCGAGCGCGCATTGTGGCAGGGGAAAATCTATTTGTCAATCACAAAATATGCGCCAGCAGCGCCTGCCGGCTGTCGGGCGTGACTTCACCGGCGGCGAGCGAAAGCGCCGCGTCCACCGTCATGAACTCGGCCGAGGCCACTTCCGATTCCTGCAACTCAAAAGGACCCTCGTGCACGCACGAGAATACCCTGCCCCAACTGCGGTTGGGCGGGGTGCGCGCGGCGTCTTCAAACCACATGTCAAATTGCGCGGCGAGCGGCGGCGCCACGCCCAGTTCCTCGCGCAATTCGCGCGCGGCCGATTCGGCGTAGTCCTCGCCCTCCACCACCACGCCGCCGGCGGCGAGGTCCAAAAGGCCCGGGTAGAGGTCTTTTTGCATGGTGCGCCGCTGCGCCAAAATTTCCCCGGCCGCGTTGAAAACCAGGATATAATTGACGCGGTGAATCAGCCCGCGCCGGCGCATTTCCGCGCGCGGCGCGGCGCCGGCAACTTGGTCGCGCGAATCCACGATGGTGACGGTTTCAATGGTTTTCATGCCTTTCATTTTTGCCGGCGCGAACAGGCGGACAGGGGAAAACCCAAGCGCGTCCGAAGCACCCTTCATTAAACACTCAGTTCACGGGAGATTGTAATGCTAGTAGGCGTCCCCAAAGAAATCAAGAACCACGAATACCGCGTCGGCATGCCGCCGGCGAGCGTGCGCGAGATGGTGCGGCACGGCCACGGCGTGCTGGTGGAGACCGGCGCCGGCGCCGGCATCGGCGCGGGCGACGACGAATACGCGGCCGCCGGCGCGTCCATCGCCGGCGCGCCCGCGGAAATTTTTGAAAAAGCCGAGATGATCGTCAAGGTCAAGGAGCCGCAGGCGAACGAGCGCGCGATGCTGCGCGAAGGGCAGTTGCTCTACACCTACCTGCACCTCGCGCCCGACCCGGAGCAGACGCGCGACCTGATTAAAAGCGGCGCGACTTGCGTCGCTTACGAGACGGTGACTTCGCCGCTCGGCGGATTGCCGCTGCTCGCGCCGATGTCCAAGGTCGCCGGGCGCATGTCCATTCAGGCCGGCGCGTATTGCCTTGAGCATCCGCACGGCGGACTCGGCATGCTGCTCGGCGGCGTGCCCGGGGTGGATCCGGCGAAAGTCGTGATTCTCGGCGCCGGCGTGGTCGGCACGCACGCCACGCACATCGCGGTCGGCATGGGCGCCGATGTGTGGGTCATAGATAACAACCTGGCCGCGCTGGAGCGCAACTGGTCGCAGTTCGGGCGCGGCACCAACACCGTGTTCTCCACCGAAGAAGCGATTGAAAAACATGTGCTGGAGGCCGACCTGGTCATCGGCGGCGTGTTGATTCCGGGCGCCGAGGCGCCGAAACTGGTCAGCAAAAAAATGGTGGAGGCGATGAAGCCCGGCGCGGTCGCGGTGGATGTCGCCATAGACCAGGGCGGCTGCTTTGAAACCTCGCGCGCGACCACGCATGCCGAGCCGACTTATGTGACCGGCGGCGTGGTGCATTACTGCGTCGCCAACATGCCCGGCGGCGTGCCGCGCACCTCCACCTACGCGCTCAGCAACGCCACCCTCCCTTTCGCCCTGGCTCTCGCCGACAAGGGCGCCAAACGCGCGCTGCTGGACGACCCGCATCTGCGCAACGGTCTTAATGTGCACACGGGCATGGTGACGCACCGCAAGGTGGCCGAGGACCTCGGGTATGAGTATGTGGAGGCCGAGGTGGCGCTGAAAAAATAACGCCGCCGGCGGCGCCAAAGCCGGCCGAATCGCGCGGTATAATCCGCCGCCCTTTTCCTTTCCACAGACTTTTTGAGGTTCCCCAAATGGCAAAAATGACCCCCAGCGAAGCCTTCGTTGAGACCCTCGCGGCGAACGGCGTCACCGAGATTTTCGGCATCATGGGCTCGGCTTTCATGGACGCGATGGACATCTTCGCGCCGGCCGGGATTCGGCTGGTGTCGGTCGTGCACGAGCAGGGCGCCGGACACATGGCGGACGGCTACGCGCGCGTCAGCGGGCGGCACGGCGTGGTCATCGGGCAAAACGGGCCCGGCATCAGCAACTGCGTCACCGCCATCGCCGCGGCCTACTGGGCGCATTCGCCGGTGGTCATGATCACGCCGGAAAGCGGCACCATGGGAATGGGGCTCGGCGGTTTTCAGGAAGCGAACCAACTGCCGATGTTTCAGGAATTCGTCAAATACCAGGGGCATGTCAACAACCCCAACCGCATCGCCGAATTCACCGCGCGGTGCTTTGACCGCGCCATGTCGGAATGCGGGCCGACGCAACTGAACATTCCGCGCGATTATTTTTACGGCGAAGTCGACGTTGACATCGCCGAACCGATGCGCCTGGACCGCGGACCCGGCGGCGAGCGCACCCTCGCCGACGCCGCCGAACTTCTGGCGCGCGCGAAATTTCCGGTGATTCTCTCCGGCGGCGGCGTGGTCATGGCCGACGCGGTCGGCGAATGCGTCGCCCTCGCCGACGCGCTCGGCGCGCCGGTGGTGAACAGTTACCTGCACAACGACTCCTTTCCGGCGAGCCACCCGATGTGGTGCGGCCCGCTCGGCTACCACGGCTCCAAGGCGGCGATGCGCATCATCAGCAAGGCCGACGTGGTGCTCGCGCTCGGCTCGCGCCTCGGGCCGTTCGGCACGCTGCCGCAATACGGCATTGACTACTGGCCGGGCGACGCGAAGATCATTCAGGTGGACGCCGACCACAAAATGCTCGGGCTGGTCAAAAAGATTTCCGTCGGCATTTGCGGAGACGCCGGCGCCGCGGCGAAAGCGCTGCGCGAGCGGCTCGCCGCGATGAAGCCGGCCTGCCTCGCCAACCGCGAAGAGCGCGCCGACACGGTGCGCGAGGAAAAAGCCGCGTGGGAGGCCGAACTGGACAAGTGGATTCACGAAACCGACGCCTACAGCCTGGACATGATTGAACAGCAGAAAAAAGAGCCGGGCAACTGGCTGCACCCGCGCCAGGCGCTGCGCGAACTGGAAAAAGCCATGCCCGAAGGCGCGATGGTTTCCACCGACATCGGCAACATCAACGCGATTGCAAACAGTTATCTGCGCTTTGAAAAACCGCGCAGTTTTCTCGCGCCGATGAGCTGGGGCAACTGCGGCTACGCGCTGCCGACCATGATCGGCGCCAAGTGCGCGGCCCTTGCCGGCGGCGATTCGCGCCCGGCGATCGCCTATTCCGGCGACGGCGCCTGGACCATGAGCATGACCGAGATCATCACCGCGGTGCGCCACAACATTCCGGTGACCGGCGTGGTGTTCAACAACCGCCAGTGGGGCGCCGAAAAGAAAAACCAGGTGGACTTTTACGGCCGCCGCTTCGTCGCCGACGATCTGGAAAACCACGGCTTCGCCGGCATGGCCGAATCCATGGGCGCCGAAGGAATTCGGGTGGACCAACTGGAAGAAGTCGGACCGGCATTGACGCGCGCCGTTGATTTGCAAATGAACCAGGGAAAAACCGCGGTCATTGAAATCATGTGCACGCGCGAACTCGGCGACCCGTTCCGCCGCGACGCCCTGTCCAAACCGGTGCGGCATCTGGCGAAATACAAGGAGTTTGTGTGACATGCCGCATCGTCCGCAGCCCCGCAACGCCGTGAAAAACGGCATGACCCGCGCCGCATTGCGCCGGTTCCGCCGCCGGAAGTTTTTGTCCGGCGCGGGCGCCGGCGCGCTTGGCGCGCTGCTTTCCGGCTGCGGCGCCCTGGCGAAACTGGACAAGGGTCTCTACGGCGCGCACCAGTCGGCCACCGAAGAAGATTTAATCACCGGCAAACGGGTGATCGGCTCGGCAAGCCGGGAGGAGCAAATCAGCGAAGGAAACGCGTCCATGGAAAAAGCGGTGAGCGACTATTCCGCGTTCAACGAGGATGTCGACCGGCGCGCCTACGCGAGATTAAAAAAGATCTTTGACCGGGTGCATGCGGTCAGCCACTACGCGAACGAAGAGTGGGAAGTGCTGCTGCTGCCGGACGACAACTTTAATGCCTTCGTGACCGGCGGCACCTATGTCGCCGTCTTCAAGGGACTGATGGACCAAGTGCCGGACGACGCCGCGGTTGCCGCGGTATTGGGGCATGAAATCGGGCATGTGACCGCCAACCATGTATTTGAGCGGGAGTCGTCCCTCTTTAATTTGCTCGACGGGCAAACCGGCCTGGATTTCGCCTACGGCGCGCTGCAGGAGGAAGAAGCCGACAAAATCGGCGCCGTATACGCCGCGCTTGCCGGATACGACCCGCGCTCGATTTCCAAAGTGTGGGCCGCGTTTGCCGGAGGCAATCAGTGGTCATGGTTTCGCACGCACCCGGCCAGCGACGACCGCGCGCGGGCAACCCGCATTCTCGGAGAGCGGGCGAGCGAGTATTACATTCCGGGCGCAATCAACCCGGACCACGGCCAACTCGCGCGGTGCAATTCGCTCTGGTGCAACCGCTGAAACACCGCCGGACTTTTCCATGAAGACTAAAATCGCGGACATGATTTCCAAAACCGCGGCAACCGCGCTTCCCCGCGCCGCCCTTGTCGCCGCCGCGCTTTCCGTCGGC
>JALCBG010000063.1:7192-9376 GCA_028066695.1 Gammaproteobacteria bacterium
CGCGGCAACCGCGCTTCCCCGCGCCGCCCTTGTCGCCGCCGCGCTTTCCGTCGGCGCGTGCGGACCGGGCGTGCGGCTCGCCGACGGCGATTGCTACTACAAGGGAAAAGGCCTGCTGCAAACTCTCGCCACGGGTTTGGACAGTTTGTCGGACTATGGCGAAGCCGTGCAGGAGCAGAATTATCAGCGCGATCAGGTCAATTTGCAGCGTTTGTCCGCGGAACTGGACGCGGTCGACCTGGATGCGCTGGACCGCAGGCAGAACTACGCCTACGCGATTAATGATGCGCAGGCAATGGCGCAAATCGACGCGGAAATCGGCAACTACAACGCCGCCGTGGAGGAAGAAAAAGCCCTGCAAAAAAGAATAAGCGACTACCAGGCCAAAAAAGCGAAAGAACTGAAAGAAGGGTCGGACAAATCCCTGTCGCAAACAGTGGCCGACTCCGGGGACTGCCCCGACTGATTTTTGGCGATGGCCGCTTTTGAAGCGCAAAAACCGACCGGCCTCCTGACTTCGCTGGCCGCGCTGGTCATCGTGGTCGGCGGCATGAAAATCGCGGCGCCGCTTTTGGTGCCGCTGCTCCTGGCGCTGTTCATCGCGATTTTGATCGCCTCGCCCTACGCGTGGCTGCAGGACAAGGGCGTGCCGCGCGCGCTGGCGCTGCTCGGCGTGCTGCTGGTGTTTTGCGGCGCGGTGTTTTTGATCGGCTCGCTGATCGGCTCGTCTGCGCAGGAGTTTTCCGAGCGCTTTCCCCTCTACCAATCGCGCCTGCGCGAGATGACCGCCGGCCTGCTCGGCTGGCTGGACTACGGCGGACTCGGCGCCTCCGACAGTTTGCTCGGCGAATATTTTGACCCCGGCAAAGTCATGGGGCTGGCCGCGACGGTGTTCAGCGGCATACAGAGTTTGCTCGCCAACAGTTTTTTGATTTTGATAACGGTGGTGTTCATCCTGCTGGAAGCGCCGGCCATCCCCGACAAGTGGCGCGCCGCGCGCAGCGACGCCGACCGCTCGCTCAACCGCTTTCGCGACGCGGCGCGCAATGTCAACCGCTACATGGCGATCAAAACCGCGACCAGTTTGCTGACCGGCGTCCTGATCTCGCTGGCGCTGTGGCTGATCGGCGTGGACTATCCGCTGCTGTGGGGCGTGTGCGCGTTCCTGCTGAATTTCATTCCCAACATCGGCTCGGTCATCGCCGCGGTGCCGGTGGTGCTGCTCGCGCTGGTGCAACTCGGATTCGGCGAAGCGCTGTTGACCGCGCTCGCCTATCTCGCCGTCAACGCCGGCATCGGCGGCTTCACCGAGCCGCGCATGATGGGGCGCGGACTCGGCCTTTCAACGCTGGTGGTTTTTATTTCGCTGATCCTGTGGGGCTGGGTGCTCGGCGCGGTCGGCATGCTGCTGTCGGTGCCGCTGACCCTGGCGATGAAAATCGCGCTGGACAGCAACAAAGACACGCGCTGGATGGCGATTATGCTGGGGCCGCGGATTGAGAAGTAGGCGGCGGCGGGTTATGCCGCCGCGGCCAGCAATTCGCGGATTTTGGATTCCAGCGCGAAATCCTGCCCGAAAGAAACATCGCGCAACACGCCCTCGGCGTCCACGAGAATCGTGGAAGGCGTGCCGCGCAGCGCATACATTTCAAAAGTCTCGGCGCGGTATTCCTTCGCCTCCAAATGCGCGCGCACCCGCGCGGCGATTTCCGCGCGCTGCGCCGCCGGCATCGCGTCAACCCCCGGCAACTGCGCGCGCGCAAAATCCGTCACCTCCCGTTCGCCGACTTCCCCGCCGCACTTGGTCAGTTCGTCCATCGCCAGCGGAAACGGAATCGCATACGGCAGCGCGTTGTTTTTCAACTCTCCGTTATGGGAGAACGCATGCCGCGTCTCGCCGATCACCTCGCCGCGCTCCGCCAGCAACTTTAAGTTTTCCATGGTGTTCTTGTCAAAATCCTCAAACGCGGTCGCCAGCCCGAACACCGTCAGCCCCTGTTCGCCGTATTTTTCATGGATGCCGATGGCTTCCGGAAACGCGTGCAGAAAACACCCCGGGCAATTGACCTGAAAAACCTTGACCAGCACGACGCGCCCGGCAAGGCCGTCAAAGTTGAGCGGCCCGCCCTGCGCCCATTCGGAGATGCGCAGGTTGGGGGCTTTTTTGCCTAGGGTGGGTTGCAT
>JALCBG010000010.1:0-21340 GCA_028066695.1 Gammaproteobacteria bacterium
ACGAAGCCGCCACCGCGGCAAACATCGCCGCCTTGCTGCCGGGCGGGTGAGCGGGCAGGGCGGGGAATGTATAATCCCGGCTCCCCGTTTTCTTTTTAATGTTGAGCCGACAAATGCCCGCGAAAATCCAAACCCTTTTCCGCGCGCGCGCGGCGTTGTTTGCCGCGGCGGTTTTTTGCCTGGCCGCGCTGTTTCAGTCGCCGCAGGCGCTGGCGCAGCCGACTTCCATCACGCTGACACAAAACACCAATTTTTGGAGCATCGTCGCCGCGTGGCAGGCGCCGGAGAGCGGAACCGCGACCGAATACAAACTCCGCTGGGCGAAAGGCGAAGGCTCCACAAATTGGGTCAACGCCGGCGGCGCCGACGGCGTCTCGGCCGGCACCGCCCTCACTTATACCATTGAGGACAGCACCTCAGGCGGCGTCCGCCGGGAATTTGACGCAGGGCGCATTGATGTGCAGGTCGCCGCGGTGGTCGGCGGCGTTACCACATGGTCGCCCTCTACCGGCCTCATCATCGGCAACGGCCGGCTGCCTTCGCTGACACTGCATTTGTCAAACGGGCAGACGCTGACTTACAGCCTGCTCAACACCGGCATCGTCGATACGCCGGGTGTATCCGCCGATGTGGTCGGCGTTTCGGCGACCGGCGTAACCCTCGGCGGCGGAGATTTTGGAATGAAAATTTCCGGCGGAGACTTGGAAACGGCCGCCAGCGGCGCGACCACCGCGGAGGTGGCATTGTCGGTCGGCAAGAATTTTTTTAATGTCGGCTCGGTCGCCGCCGACTCCGGAAGGATCTATTCATCTTTCACCGAAGTGATCATTAACCGCAACGCGCCGGTGACCGCGACCGCCGTGCCCGGGGCTCCGGCGGTTTCGCTTTCCGGTCTGGGTTCGGCGCTGCGCGCCAGTTGGGAATTAACCGACCCTCTCTCCGACGCCTACCGGGTGACTTGGCGCACCGCCGACCCGGACGGCGCCGGCGCGCAAACCGCCGGCGCATGGCAGGACGAAAGCGGCGACGACGCGGACTGCGCGGCCGCGCCGGCCGCCGACCCCGGCGCGTCGCTGGATTGCGGCCGGCATGTCGCCGCTCTGATGGCTGACATCACCGGTCTGGACGACGCATTGACCTACGATGTGCGGGTGCGCGGGCTGAACACTTTTGGCGCGGGAACCTGGTCCACGACGCAGAGCGCCACTCCGTCCTCGGTGCAGACGCCGGGCGTTCCGCAACTGTCCGCTTTGGGCAGCCGCGAGCGCGGCCTTGAAACTCAAATTCTCGCCGGCAGCGGCGCGGCGGCTTCCTACCGCGTGCGCTGGCGGCTCGCCGACGCCGACGGTTCCGGGCCCGGCACCGCACCCGGCGCATGGCAGGACGCGAACGGCGCCGACGCCGAATGCAACGACAACGACGCGGACAACGACCACATGTGCGGCGAGGAAGTCGCCTTAAGTTCCGGCGCCGCCACCTTGTATCTCATCACCGGACTGGAACTCGCCCTCTACGATGTCTCGGCGGCGGCGGTGAATAGCGCCGGCGCCAGCGCGTGGAGCGCGGTGCAGCAGGGGACGCCGATCGTGTCCGCCGACGCGACTCTCTCCAATCTCGCGGTGTCGGCCGGGCAACTTTCGCCGGCATTTGCCTCGGTGTGGCGCACCTACGAAGTCCTGCTGGACCGCGCCGAAAGCGGCATCGCCATCACCGCCACGCTAAACCAGCAAAACGCCGCCTTTACGCTGCAGGAAGGAAGCGGAACGCCGGCCGCCGGCGCCAGCGGCGTCGCAAGTTCGTCTTTTCCCATTGATGCCGGCGCAAGCAGGGTTTTTCGCATCGCGGTTACCGCCGACGACGGAAACGCGCGGCGAACCTATGTCATCACGGTCAGGCGCCTCAATGTGCCGGATGCGCCGGCGAATTTCTCGGCGGCCGCGGGCGTGCGCAGCATTGCGGCGGACTGGAATGCGCCGGCGAACGACGGTTTTGCCGAGGTAACCGCCTACCGCGTGCGCTGGCGGGTGAGCGACGACGGCTCGGGAACGCCCGGCGCATGGCAGGACGCGAGCGGCGACGACGCCGAATGCAACGACAACGACGCGGACAACGACGCGATGTGCGGCGTGGAAGTCGCGGCGTCTTCCACCGCATACGCGATTTCCGGGCTGGACGCGGTTTCTTACGATGTCGCCGCGGCCGCGGTCAACAGCGCCGGCATCGGCGCGTGGAGCGACGCGCAGGCGACTCCGCGCAAGAGTTCCAACGCGAACCTTTCGGCGCTCCATCCTTCCGTCGGCGGGCTGACGCCGGTGTTTACCGCGGCGACGCTCACCTACGAATTGTTTCTGTTAAATGCGCAGGCAACGAGCATCACCGTTACCGCCACGCTTGCCGACACCAGCGCGCGGTTCACGCTGCAGGAAGACGCCGAAACGCCGGTCGCCGGGACCAGCGGCGCGGCGAGTTCGGCGATTAACCTGGTCGCCGGCGTCGGCAAACTCGTGCGCATCGCGGTTACCGCCGAAGACGGCAGCACGCAAAAAATCTATGCCATTGAGGTCAAACGCCAGGGGCCGCCGGCGGCGCCGCTGAATCCGTCGGCAAGCGCCGCGGGGCGCACGATCACCGTCCGATGGGAGGAGCCGCACGACGGTTTCGTCAACCTTGGCGGCTACTTGGTGCGCTGGCGGCGGAGCGACGCGGGCTCCGGCAGCCCCGGGCCCTGGCAGGACGCGAACGGCGAAGACGCCGAATGCAACGACAACAACGCGGGCAACGACGCGCTGTGCGGCGTGGAAGTCGCGGCGTCTTCCACCGCATACACGATTTCCGGACTGGACAAGGCCTCCTACGATGTCGCGGTGGCCGCGCTCAATTTCCACGGCCCCAGCGCGTGGAGCGAAGCGCAGGCCGCGCCGTCCGGTTTGGACGACGCGACGCTGTCCGCCCTTGCAATGTCGTCCGGCAATTTGTCGCCGGCGTTTGACGCGGCGACCACCGAATACACCGCGGTCGTCCCCAACCAGGACGCCGAAGTCGGCATCACCGCGACGCTGAACGACGAACACGCGTCTTTCACGCTGCAAGTGGACAGCGGAACGCCGGCCGCCGGCGCCAGCGGCGTTGCAAGCGCGCCGACCTCCATCGCGGTGGGCGCGAGCGTAACCTTCAAAATCGCGGTAACTTCCGACGACGGAACCGCGGAAAAAACCTACACCGTGGTCGCGACGCGGCCGATCCTGCCGAATGCGCCGGCCAATCTCAAGGTAACGCCCGGACGGGCCGCGTTTTCGCTGGACTGGGACGAGCCGGCGGCGGTGGCCGGCGCGCCGATTACCGGATACCGGGTGCGCTTTACCACCGTCACGCCGCCGACCTGGAACGGCAACAACGGCGCGGACGGCATCACCACCGGCAGCGCCGATGCGACTTGGAATTTGACCCGCAACGGAACGCTGTGGTTTGCGGTGGCCTCGGTCAGCGAAGCCGGGCAGAGCGAGTGGAGCGCCGCGCAAGGCCCCGTCAGCACGAGTTCCACCAACCCGGACCCGCCGCGCAATCTTTCCGCGGTTTCGGCGAACGAACTGCAGGTGCGCTGGCAGGCGCCGACCGACCCGGATGTGCAAAGTTACCGGGTGCGCTGGAAAGCGGACGGCGTGAACACCTACACGCCCGAGTTGCGCGTCGCCGCGACCATGACCTCCATCGCGAACTTGCCGAGCGGCAAATACGATGTGCAGGTCGCCGCGCTGGAAGCCGGCGTGGATGACGCGATAACCTCGGCGACCCTGAGCAGCGTCTGGGCGAGCGCGACTTTTGACGCGGCCGCCACCGACAACGCGGATTTGCGGGAGTTGTCCGTGGTAAACGCCGCCGACCAAACCGCGCTGGCGCCGGGTTTTTCCTTTGACAGGGAGACGCTGTCCTATGAAATCACCGTGGACAATGCGACCGCGAGCGTCGCGCTGCGCCCGACAACCGCGAATTCCGGCGCGAACATTCGCGTCACCGCCGGCACGGCCGCGCCGGCCGCGCTCGCCGGCGGGGCGGAAGTCAGCGTGAATTTGCAAAAGGGCATTCCTTTCACCGTCCGTTTCGCGGTAACTTCCGCCGACGGAAGCGCGACCAAGACTTACAGCATCACGCTCATCCGCACTCCGGATGCGCTGAACATCTCCGGCCCGGCGGAAATCTTTTACTACACGGACGCCCCGGCAACGACCGTTTTGCCGGCGGCGAGCGGCGGTTTCCCGCCGTATTCCTATTTCGTGTATAGACTCGGGCAGACGCGGAATGATCCGCTGCCGGACGGTTTTTCTTTTGATGCGGACGCGCGCGCCCTCACCGGCGATTTTGATCCTGAAAACGTCGGCGTTGGCGGCCTGACATGGGCTCTGCAGTACCAAGTGGTGGATTCCGCCAGGACGCCCCAAGGCGATTTGCATACCCTCAACACCGCGATTGCGCGGCCGGTGGTATTTGCAAGCGCCGTGCCGGCCGCGCTGACTTTTGAATACAACACCGCCAGGAATCTGGGCCTGCCGACCGCGAACGGGGGTTTCACGCCGCTCAGTTATGCGCTGAGCGGGGACACGCTGCCGCCCGGGCTGGCTTTCACAAAATCCTCGCGCACCCTCGGCGGCACGCCGACGCAGGGCGGACTGTTTCGCATCACTTATTCGGCGCAGGACAGGATAGCCGGCGATTCCGGCACCGCGCGCGCCGACATAGATTTGACGGTGACCGCCGGACCCGCGTCCGCGCTCAGCGATTTGGCGGTTACCCCGGCCGACCAGCGACTCGTGTTGCGCTGGACCGCGCCGGCCGACGCCGACCTCGGCGGCGGCGTGTTGCGCGATTACCGCGTCCGCTGGGCCGAGGGAAGCGGCTCCACTTCATGGGTGGACGCCAATGGTGTTTCCACCGGCGGAACCGACGCGTTTTACACGATCTCCGGCCTGACCAACGGCACCGCCTATTCGGTGCAAGTTGCCTCGGTCAATAGCGCCGGCACCGGCGCATGGTCCACCTCCGCCGAAGGAACGCCGCAGGAAGTGCTGGCGTTCGCGACGCCGCAAGCCGATTTGGTTTTCCTCGCGGACACGCAACTCGCGTCTCCGGTGGTGCTGCCGGCGGCCGAGCACGGAACCACGCCTTACACCTACGAAGTGAGCGGCCTGCCGTCCGGACTCGCCTTTGACGACGAAGGCACCCGCGAAATCTCCGGCACGCCCGCCGCCGGAACCGACGCGCAAATCACCTACACCGTCACCGACAACGCCGGCGACACCGCCGAGCAGGAATTCTCCATTCGCACCGCGACTTTTGATTTGGACCTTGACACCGCCGACGGAGACGCCGCGGCCGCGGCAACCGTCCGCGACGGCATCATCACCGCAAGATATTTGCTCGGCTCGCGCGGTCCCTCCTTGATTCGCGGACAAAGCGCCGGCAATTTCCGCGACTACGAATCCTCGCTGCAGGACGGCGTCGCCACCAACGCGCTGGATGTGGACGGCGACGGCGATTCCGATGAAACCGACGGCTTCCTCATCGCGCGCTACCTGTTCGGCCTGCGCGGCGATGAACTCTTCGCCGGGTTCACCGTGAACGACGAAGCCGCCACCGCGGCAAACATCGCCGCCTTGCTGCCGGGCGGGTGAGCGGGTAGGGCGGGGCGGCAAGGGTAAAACTCCGCCAAAATCCCCCGCCGGATTTTTTGCGCAAACCGCTTGACACCTCCTTCCGCAGTGGCAGACTTCTCATCGGCGTGAGCGTGGCTCGGTAGTAGCCCGAATTTTCCGCCGCGGTTGCCTGACTACCCCGCATTGCGGCAGGCAACTACTTCAAATTTCCCCGATTTTCCGGGGCAAACGGCAAAAATCCGCTGAAATTCTCCGCCGGATTTTTTGCACAAACCGCTTGACACCGCCTTCCGCAGTGGCATACTCATTGGCGGCGTCGAGAGTGGTTCGGTAGTAACCCGCATTTTCCGCCGCGGTTGCCTGACTACCCCGCATTATTGCGGCAGGCAACTACTTCAAATTCTCTTTCGGGTGATAGGAAATCACGACGGGATTACCGTCCTCATCCAAGTCAAGAACCAGCCGCCGCTTCAGGCCGGCATGATCAAACTGCCAGCGATTTTTGTGGTTGCGATACGGCTTGGTTTCGCGCAGGAGTTTGGGAATGTCCGCATACCACGCCGCCGGCACCGCCCGGCGCTTGCGTTTGCTCGGGCTTAATGGAAGATATTGCAGCCCGCCGCCATGCGCATGCCACTGCTTGTCCGCCACCCGGTCGGTCAGCCGCACCACCCGCGATTTCGCGCCGATGCGCCGCGCCGCTCCCGCTTCCAAAATTCCCACCGGCAAATAATCGCGCCGCGCTTCTTTCGGATTCGCCGCCGCCGGCGGCGCGCGCAAGGCGCGCTGTTTGTCTATGAACGCCACCGCGGACGCGCCGCGCAGCGTCTGCTCAACCGCCCGCGAGTTCCGCAAAATGCGGGCGCGCAACCGCAGCCACGACGCCCCGCGCCGCCGCGCCAGTTGCGCGGCTTTCTTCCTGCCCCAAAATTTCATTGTTTCGTCCTGCGCGCCGCATTCTACCGGCCGCCGCCGGCAAATGTATAATCCCGGCTCCCCGTTTTCTTTTTAATGTTGAGCCGACAAATGCCCGCGAAAATCCAAACCCTTTTCCGCGCGCGCGCGGCGTTGTTTGCCGCGGCGGTTTTTTGCCTGGCCGCGCTGTTTCAGTCGCCGCAGGCGCTGGCGCAGCCGACTTCGGTGGTGCTGGAGCAAAACCACCGCAGCGGCGGCGGCAAGAGTTTGATCAATGTTCGCTGGGCCGCGCCGGCCTCGGGCACGGTCAGCGCATACAAAGTCCGCTGGGCGAAAGGCGCGGGCTCCACCGCCTGGATCAACGACGACGGCGCCGACGGCGTTTCCGTCGCCGCCGGCACCCTCACTTACACCATCCAGCCGACCGATTCAAACGGCCAACCGGACAATCTGGAGAACGGGCGATACGATGTGCAAGTCGGCGCTACCGTTTCCGGCACGACCGCTTGGTCTGCCTCGGCCGGCATCGTAGTGGGCACCGGCACGCTCACTTCGGTGACGCTGCGGCTCTATGTCGGGAGTGAAGTGGTGCGCACCGTCCAAGCCGATTCGCCGACATCGAGCGTCACAGTACCCAATGTGTCAACCGTCATCGACGGCATTGCGGTGACGGCGACCGCGCTGGGCGGCGGGGATTTTCTTTTTGGCCCGGGAGCGAACCGCGAGCGGATTGCCAGCGGCGGAAGTTCCCGGGTGTATGCGCTGCCGGCGGGGCCGAGTTTCACACAGTTCAACGCCGCCGAGTCGGAGACCGACGGCGGCTCGATGTCCCCGCTGATAAACATAAGTGTTTCCCGCCCCTCGCCGCGAACCGTAACCGCCGCGCCGGTGGCGCCCACGGTAACGCTTGACGGCCTGGATACCGCGCTGCGCGTCAACTATCGCTGGCAGTTGGGCAGTCCGCGGCTGGATGTCTGGCGGCTCACTTGGCGCACCGCCGACCCGGACGGCGCCGGCGCGCAGACCGCCGGCGCCTGGCAAAACGACGCCGGCGACGACGCCGACTGCGCCGCCGCCCCGGCAAACGACCCCGGAACCTCGGTTGCCTGCGGCAAGTATATTGACCTCGGCAACTCCGGCAACTTCACCATCGCCGAACTGGACAACACGCTGACCTACGATGTGCGGGTGCGCGGACTGAACACTTTCGGGGCCGGCGCATGGTCGGCGGTGCAAAGCCGCAGCCCGCTCTCGGTAACCGCCCCGGCAACCCCGACCAGCCCGACCGCGGCCGCCGCGGTGCGCGCGATTAATTTTTCCTGGACCGCCCCGGCCGAAGACAGCGACCGCCCGGTCGCCTCCTACCGCGTGCGCTGGCGCGTGAGCGGCACCGGAACGCCGGGACCCTGGCAGGACGCGAGCGGCGATGACGCCGAATGCAACGACAACGACGCGAACAACGAAGCGATGTGCGGCGTGGAAGTCGCGTCATCGGCGACCTCCTATGCGATTACCGGACTGGACAAGGTCTCCTACGATGTCGCAGTTGCCGCGGTGAACAGCGCCGGCGCCAGCGCGTGGAGCGGCGACACCGCGGCGCAGGCGACTCCGCTCGCCTCCACCGATGCGACCCTGCTGGCGCTGGCGATTTCCCCCGGCTCGCTGACGCCGTCCTTTGACGCCGCGACTTTTTCTTACGACGCATTGCTCGCCAACAGCGAGACCGGCACCGAGATTACCGCGGTGCTGAACGACGCCAACGCGCAATTCACTTTGCAGGAAGACAGCGAAACGCCGGCGGCTGGCGTGAGCGGCACCGCGAGTTCCGAGTTTGCCATTGACGCCGGCGGCGAAAAGACTTTTCGCATCGCGGTTACCGCCGACGACGGAAGTTCGCAGGAGACCTATGTCATCGTGGTCAAGCGCGTCGGCGCGCCGGGCGCGCCGGCGAATCCGTCGGCGGTCGCCGGGCGGCGCGAGATCACCCTCAACTGGGAGGCGCCGGCGAGCGATGGCTTCGCCGCCATCAGCAACTACCGCGTTCGCTGGCGGCTGCGCGACGACGGCTCCGGCAGCCCCGGACCCTGGCAGGACGCGAGCGGCGACGACGCCGAATGCAATGACGGCGACACCGCCACCGACAACGCTTGCGGCGAAAGCGTCGCCGCATCGGCGCGCAGTTATACAATTTCCGGTCTGGAAAAGTCCGCCTACGATGTCGCGGCGGCCGCGGTCAACAGCGTCGGCGCCGGCGCGTGGAGCGCGGCGCAAGCGACTGCGCTGCCGAATATTGACGCGACCCTCTCCGCGCTGGAAATGTCCTCCGGCGATTTGTCGCCGGCGTTTGACGCGGACACCACCGACTACACCTCGGTTACCCCGAACGCCAGCACCGAAGTCGGCATCACCGCGACGCTGAACGACGAACACGCGTCTTTCACGCTGCAAGTGGACAGCGGAACGCCGGCCGCCGGAAGCAGCGGCACGGCAAGTACGCCGACCGCGCTGGATGTCGGCGCGAGCATCACCTTCACCATCGTGGTGACCGCCGACGACGGCTCGGCGCAAAAGACCTACCGCGTGGTCGCGACCCGCCAGGTCCTGCCGAATCCGCCGAGCAATCTGCTGGTAATCCCCGGACGACTCGCGTTTTCCCTGGATTGGAATGTGCCGGCCGCGGTCGCCGGCGCGCCCATCACCGAATACCGGGTGCGCTGGACTTCCGTGAATACCGGGGCATGGGACGGCACCGGCGGCGCGTCGGGCGTCGCCACCGGCAGCGCCGATGCGACTTGGAACTCGCCGCGTTTGACCGCGGCTTTGAAATTTGCGGTCGCCTCGGTCAGCGAGGCCGGGCAGAGCGCATGGGTGGAGAGCAGCGGCTTCCTCGATGCGCCGGCGGCGCATCCCGACCCGCCGCGCGATTTCTCGGCATCTTCCGCGGCCGGCGCGCTGCAGGTGCGCTGGCGCGCGCCGGGTGGCGCGAATGTGCAGAGTTACCGCACGCGCTGGAAACCGGACGGCGTCTCCACCTACACCGCATCGGCGCGCGTCGCCACCACCATGGTCTCCATTCCCAATTTGACCCCCGGCAAATACGATGTGCAGGTGGCCGCGCTGGAAATCGCCGTCGGCGGCACGTTTAACGCGGCGACCACCGCCGGCAGCGTCTGGGCCGGCGCGTCCTTTGATTTTGTCGGCGAGGACAACGCCGATTTGCAGAGTCTGACCGCGGATACGACTCTGCCGGGGTTTTCCTTTGACAAAGAGACGCTGTCCTATGAAATCACCGTGGAGAAGACGACCGCGAGCGTCGCGCTGCGCCCGACAGCCGAGAATTCCGGCGCGAACATTCGCGTCACCGCCGGCACGGCCGCGCCGGCCGCGCTCGCCGGCGGGGCGGAAGTCAGCGTGAATTTGCAAAAGGGCATTCCTTTCACCGTCCGTTTCGCGGTAACTTCCGCCGACGGAAGCGCGACCAAGACTTACAGCATCACGCTCATCCGCACCCCGGAACCGCTGCGCATCCCCGCCCCGGCGAAAATCTTTTCCTACGCGGGCGCCCCGGTAACGACCGTTTTGCCGGCGGCGAGCGGAGGTTTCCCGCCGTATTCTTACTTCGCCTACTTATTCGGGATGACGCGGAATGATCCGCTGCCGGCCGGCTTTTCTTTTGATGCGGACACGCGCGCCCTCACCGGCGATTTTGAGCCTGAAACCATCGGCAACTCCCTCCTGCAATGGACTCTGAATTATGAGGTGGTGGATTCCGCCAAGACGCCCCAAGCGGCTCTGCGTAGATTCACCACCGAGACTGTGTCGCCGGTGACGTTCACGCCCGCCGCGCCGACCGCGCTGACCTTTCAACACAACACCGCCAAGAGCGTTGTCCTGCCGGCCGCGCGCGGAGGCTTTCCGCCGCTCAGTTATACGCTGAGCGGGGACACACTGCCGTCCGGGGTGGCGTTCACAAAATCTTCGCGCACCCTCGCCGGCACGCCGACGCAGGGCGGACTGTTTCGCATCACTTATTCGGCGCAGGACAGCATGGCAACCGGCGCCGGCGTTGCGCGCGCTGACATAGATTTGACGGTAACCGCCGGACCTGCGTCCGCGCTCAGCGGTCTGGCGGTTGCGCCGGCCGACCAACGATTGATGTTGCGCTGGACCGCGCCGGCCGATGCCGACCTCGGCGGCGGCGTGTTGCGCGGCTACCGCGTTCGCTGGGCCGAGGGAAGCGGCTCTACTTCATGGGTGGACGCCAATGGTGTTTCCACCGGGGGAACCGACGCGTTTTACACGATCCCCGGCCTCACCAACGGCACCGTCTATTCAGTGCAAGTCGCCGCGGTCAACAGCGCCGGCACCGGCGCGTGGTCAACTTCCGCCGAAGGAACGCCGCAGGAAGTGCTGGCGTTCGCGACTCCGCAGGCCGATTTGGTTTTCCTCGCGGACACGCAACTTGCGTCTCCGGTGGTGCTGCCCGCGGCAGAGCACGGCTCCACTCCCTATACCTACGAAGTGAGCGGCCTGCCGTCCGGACTCGCCTTTGACGAAGACACCCGCGAAATTTCCGGCACGCCCGCGGCCGGAACCGACGCGCAAATCACCTACACCGTCACCGACAACGCAGGCGACACCGCCGAACAGGAATTCTCCATTCGCACCGCGACTTTTGATTTGGACCTTGACACCGCCGACGGAGACGCCGCGGCCGCGGCAACCGTCCGCGACGGCATCATCACCGCAAGATATTTGCTCGGTTCGCGCGGTCCCTCTTTGATTCGCAGACAAAGCGCCGGCAATTTCCGCGACTACGAATCCTCGCTGCAAGACGGCGTCGCCACCAACGCGCTGGATGTGGACGGCGACGGCGACTCCGATGAAACCGACGGCTTCCTCATCGCGCGCTACCTGTTCGGCCTGCGCGGAGACGAACTTTTCGCCGGGCTTTCCATCACCGGCGCGCCCGCGCGCGTCGCCGTGCTGAACAAGATCGCGGCGTTGCTGCCGTAATTTCCGCCCCCCCGATGATGACCGGCGGGGCAGGGCGGGTTTTTCCGCGGCAATTTCTTGATATTGCCTGCAATTCCCGCCGTAAATCCCTGAAAAAACGCCTATAAATCCCCCGGCACGCCATACGACGGCGCGCCGGCCGGGTTGATCGCGCGCGTTAGATAGTCCTGCATTTGCGGCTCGTAAGCCCGCCAGAGTTCGCGCAACGCCGACAGCGGCGCGTGGTCGCGCCAGTCAATGCGCAAATCCACCAGCGGATACGGCTGCGCGTCCGCGACCAGCAGCGCGGCGGAATGCAATTCGCCTTGCTCGCCGCCGGCCGCCAGCCCGGCTTCCAGCGCGGCGAGGAGGCGCTCGGCGAGATGCGCATCGGCGCGCCGCGCGAAATCGGCGGTCATCGCGGCCGGCACTCCCGGATTGTCCAGCAGGTTTCCGGCGGCGATGCAGTCCCCGCCCGGCGCGGCGGCGTGAATGCCCAGCATGTGCTCGCCGGAATGGCAGGCGGTTTTGCCATTGCGGTCCACCGCGGTAACTTGGCGGTATTCCAAATTCGCGCGGCCGGCGAGCGCGCGCTGCAGCGCGTCCTGCGCGCCGTGCCCGGCCTCCAGTTCATTCAGCACGGCCGCGCCGAGCGACGGGTCGGTGATGTTCTGGCTCGCGACCGCGCCGGCGCCGGCGCGCGCATGCGGGCAGCGCGCGCCGACGCTGATGCTGGAAGTGGCGATGGCGACGCCGAACATTCCGCTGCGGCGGCAATGGCCGGCGATGGAAAATGTCATCGGGGGGTCATGTCGCGTTTTCCGATTCGGGAATAACCGCGGTCGCTTCTATTTCCATCAGCCATTCGGGGCGCGCCAGGCCGCGGACGATTAAGCCGGTGGAAACCGGATGCACACCTTTCAGCCATTTGCCGACCACGCGGTAGACCGCGTCGCGGTCGGCGCGCTCGGTGATGTAGATTTGCACGCGGCAGATGTGGCGGAGGTCGGAGCCGGCCTCGCGCAGCAGTTGTTCAAGGTTGCGCATCGCCTGCTCGGCCTGCGCGGCCGCGCCGGCCTCTTTGATGTCGGCGCCGCCTTCCAACTCCTGGCCCACCTGTCCGCGCACGAACACCAAGGTTCCACGCGCGACCACCACCTGGCAGAGGTCGTTGTCCAGGTCCTGCTCCGGGTAGGTGTCGCGCGTGTTGAACTTGCGGTGGCGGAGGTGGGGAGTTTTTTCGGGCATGGGGTTTTGTCCGGGCATTTTGCGCGCCGCGCGAAAATTGCGTTTCGGCGATTATAATGGACAGCCCAATCACCACCGGTCGCAAATCATGGCGCAAGATCTCGCCCAAGAGGCAAAGCAAAAAAACATCCGCTATTTTCTGATCAGTTTCGTCGACTTGTTCGGCGTGTTGCGCGCCAAACTGGTGCCGGCGCGCGCGATTTCGCAGATGCAGGAAGAGGGCGCGGGTTTCGCCGGGTTCGCCGCGTGGCTGGACATGACGCCGGCGCACCCCGACATGTTCGCGCTGCCCGATCCGGAAAGTCTGACGCAATTGCCGTGGAAGCCCGAAGTCGCATGGCTGGCGAGCGACCTGCACATGAACGGCGCGCCGGTGGAGGCCTCGCCGCGGGTCGCGCTGCGGCGGCAAATTGCGCGCGCCGAAAAACTCGGTTACCGCATGAAGAGCGGCGTGGAATGCGAATACTTTTTAATTCAGCCCGACGGCGCGGCAATTTCCGACTCGCGCGACACGCAGGAAAAGCCGTGCTACGACCAGTCCGCGCTGATGCGCCGCTTTGATGTGGTCTCGCAGATTTGCGACGCGATGATCCAACTCAACTGGGGCCCCTACCAAAACGACCACGAGGATGCCAACGGCCAGTTTGAAATGAACTGGGACTACGACGACTGCCTGCGCACCGCCGACCGCCACGCGTTTTTCAAATACATGACGCGGCAAATCGCCGAGGACCACGGACTGCGCGCGACCTTCATGCCCAAGCCGTTTTCGCATCTGACCGGCAACGGCTGCCACGCGCATGTCTCGCTGTGGGACCAAAGCGGCGCGAAAAATCTTTTTGAAGACGAAACCGGCCGGGACGAACTCGGCCTGTCAAAACTCGCCTACGAGTTTCTCGGCGGCGTCATTCACAATGTGGAAGCGCTCGCCTCGTTCTTCAACCCCACGGTCAACAGTTACAAACGCATCAACGCGCCGCGCACGCTCTCCGGCGCGACTTGGTCGCCGAACGCGGTCAGTTATTCCGGCAACAACCGCACCCACATGATCCGCGTCCCCGACCGCGGCCGTTTTGAATTGCGCCTGATGGACGGCGCGGCCAATCCGTATTTGCTGCAGGCCGGCATCCTCGCCGCCGGCCTGGACGGCATCGCCAACAAGCGCGACCCCGGCAAGCGCCTGGACACCAACATGTACGCCCCCGGCGCCAAAACCCGCGGCCTGAAAAAACTCCCGCTGAACCTGCTGGACGCGATCCGCAAAACCGAAAAAAGCCGCGCGCTCAAGGAAGCCCTCGGCGCGGAATTGGTGGAGAGTTACTGCAAACTGAAACGCAACGAATGGGACGACTACGCCCGCGCCATCAGCCGCTGGGAGGTGGAGCACACGCTGGATTGTTGAGGGGCGGCGGGAAAACGAAGATGACTCTCAGCAAGCAACTGCTCATCTATGGCGTAACCCGGCTGTTTTATCTAACTCCGCTGGCAAACTTGGAATCGATACTGAGCCGCGGGATTCTGAGCCGGCATGCCGCCGCCCAATTGGCGCACGAGGATATCTCGGATCAGGATGTGCAAAACCGTCGGGGGAATCTGCATTCATATGTCCCGCTGTATTTTGCGGCCAACACCCCGATGCTGTATGTCTGCGCCAATCAATACAGCGAGATTGTCCTGCTGCAGATTTCTCCCGATGTTGCCAACATTGAAAAAGTTTGCTTTGCAGACGGGAATGCCGCTGCAAGCGCGACTTACATAGGCAACGACCCGGAGAAACTCGCCAAATTTAAATGGCGGATTATTTTTTCGCCGCGCGGATATTCTTGGGGTGACTGGAAGCGCATTAAATCCGCCGAACTGCTGGTGCCGAATGTATGCCCGCCCGCACATATTCAAGGCGTCTATTACCAGCCCAAGCCGGAAAGCATCCGCGAAAAACTGCAAAAAATTCTGGATAATTCGCCGCATTCCCGCGAAATTTTCCTTAAACCCGACTTGACTCCACAGGGCATTTAGCCCAAAATCGCCGTCATTGGCAGCGTCCGCAACCACGACCATGCAAACCACCCGCGCAAA
Organism: Gammaproteobacteria bacterium; assembly: GCA_028066695.1. Classification (GTDB taxonomy): domain Bacteria; phylum Pseudomonadota; class Gammaproteobacteria; order Arenicellales; family Poriferihabitantaceae; genus JAHRAW01. Next base: position 14,883 of record JALCBG010000010.1, read on the forward strand.
ACTCACTTTCAAACGCGGCAACCTGTTCGACAGCAACATGCAAACTCTCGCCAACACGGTCAATACCGTGGGCGTGATGGGCGCCGGCATCGCCAAGGAGTTCAAGCGGCGCTACCCGAAAATGTTCGCCGAATACAAAGAGCGTTGCGAGCGGCATGAAGTCATGACCGGCGAGCCGTACTGCTGGAAGCCGCAAGAGGATGCCGGCGACAGCCGCTGGGTGTTGAATTTCCCCACCAAAAAACACTGGCGCAACGCGTCACAAATCGCATGGCTGGAAAGCGGCCTGCTGCACCTGAAGGAAAATTACCGGAACTGGGGCATCAAGTCACTGGCGATGCCGGCGCTCGGCTGCAGTTTGGGCGGGTTGCGCTGGGAGGAGGTGCGGCCGCTGATGGAAAAACATTTGCGCGATTTGGATGTGCCGGTGGAGATTTACGAGCCGCTCCCCGAACAAAAACCGCGCCGCGCGCAACCGCGGCAAAAATTTCAGCGCGAGACCGCGCGGCAACCGCTGCAAACCACGCTGCTCTAACAGCGCAAACTGCTTAGCCCACCCCGCACAGCACCGCGATAACGCGCTCCACTTCCTCCGCGCTGTTGTAATGGGAAAAACTGATGCGCAGCACGCCGTCTTCGCTGTCGCGCAGGCCGACGCTGTCCAGCAGGCGTTTCGCGTAAAAGTGGCCGTGGCCGGCGGCGATATCTTCGTGCGCGAGAGCCGCGGAAAGTTCCGCCGAGGAATGTTTCTCGGAAAAGAGCGCGATGTTGGCTTCGCGGCCGCGCATGTCGTTGCGGCCGATAATTTGATACGGCATTTCGCGCAGCGCTTCCAATAACGGCGCGCACAATTCGTTTTCGTGGCGGTGCATCAGCGCGGACACCGCCTGCGCTTTTTCATGCGGCGGCGCGGCCGATTCGCCGAAGTGGTGGCGGTGACTCGCGGCGAAATATTCGCCGAGGCCGGCGAGCGCGGCGATGGACGCATGGTCGGGGCCGGCCGCGTCCAGGCGTTTTTGCAGGAAGTCGCGGTTGAAGTAATGGCATTGCGGATCCAGCGACTCGGCGAAGTCGGGCGCGGTGTAGAGCACGCCGAGGTGGGTCGCGTAGGTTTTGTAGGCGCTGAAACAATACGCGTCCGGCTGCAATGCGGCGATGTCGGGCCAGCGGTGCGGCGCGTAGGAGACGCCGTCAATGACCACGCGCGCGCCGTGTTTGCGGGCGAGGGCGGTGACTTCTTCCACCAGGTTGACGCTGCCAATGATGTTGGAACTGTGCGTTACGCAGACGAGTTTGACCTGCGCATCCAAGAGTTCGCGGAAGCGCGACAATGACAATTCGCCGCTTTGCTTGTCCACTTCCCACAGCACGAACTCCGCCCCGGTGCGCCGGCACAGCCGCTCCCACGCACCGATGTTGGCTTCGTGGTCCTGCTCGGACACGATCACTTTCGCGTGCGCGTCCACAATCGCGGCGCAGGCGACCGCGAGCGTGTTGATGTTCTGCGTGGTGGACGGCCCCAGCGTCAGCGTCTCGGCCGGCACACCGAGCAAGTCGGCGGTGACTTGCCGGCCGCGGTCCATCTGCTCGCCGGCGGCCGCGCAGATTTCACTTGCGCCATAGGGCTGCACTTTGTTGGCGGTGTAAAAATGCGTCAGCGCGTCCAGCACCGCGCCGGCGACATAACTCCCACCGGCGTTTTCAAAGAACGCGGTTCTCGCCGGCAATTCCTGCGCGAACGCCGGGAAGCACGAGCGGACGAATTTCAGGTCCAGAGACGGAGACGGGTTCATAGGTCCTGTGGGAAGAGAATTGAAAGAATGGGGCGGTAGTATATCCGCTTCATTCGCCTTCCAATGACAGCAAACTCGCGTTGCCGCCGGCCGCGGTGGTGTCAATGCTGGTGGCGCGCTCCACCGCAAACGCGCGCAGATAATGCGGCCCGCCGGCTTTCGGCCCGGTGCCGGACAAACGCTCGCCGCCGAAGGGCTGCGCGCCGACCACCGCGCCGATGGTGTTGCGGTTGACATAGATGTTGCCGGCCTTGATGCGCGCGCGAATACGCGCCACGCCGGAGTGAATGCGGCTGTGCACGCCGAAAGTCAGGCCGTAATCGGCGGCGTTGATGTCGTCAATCACGCGCTCCAGATTTTCCGAATCAAACCGCGCGACATGCAGCGCCGGCCCGAACACCTCGCCTTTGATGTCGGCAATGCCGCCGACTTCAATGATGACCGGGCGAAAAAAGTTCCCGCGTTTTTCCAGTTCGCGCGGCGCGGCCGGTCCCTCGGTTACGCGAAAACCGCGCGCGCGGCATTCGGCGACATGCGCGTCCAGCCGCTCGCGCGCGGCGCGGTCAATGATCGGGCCGATGTCGGTCGCCGGGTGCAGCGGGTCGCCGAGTTGCAGTTCGGCCATCGCGCCGCGCAGCATTTCCAGCATGCCGTCGGCGACTTCGCGCTGCAAATACAGAACGCGCAACGCCGAGCAGCGCTGCCCGGCGCTCTGAAATGCGGACGCGATGACATCGGCGGCAACCTGCTCGGGCAGCGCGCTGGAATCCACGATCATCGCGTTGACGCCGCCGGTCTCGGCGATCAGCGGGCGAATCGCGCCGTCCTGTTTTGCCAGCGCGCGTTGAATGTTTTTTGCCGCGGCGTTGGAGCCGGTGAAAGCGACGCCGTCCACGCGCGCATCGGCGACCAAACGCGCGCCGGCATCGGCGCCGCCCGGCAAACAATGCAGCGCGGCCTTCGGCACGCCGGCGCGGTGCAGCAACGCGCATGCATGCGCGGCGATCAGCGGCGTCTGCTCGGCCGGCTTGGCGACCACGCAATTTCCGGCGGCGAGCGTGGCGCCGATTTGGCCGGTGAAAATCGCCAGCGGAAAATTCCATGGGCTGATGCAGGCGAACACGCCGCGCCCGTGCAGTTGCAGTTGGTTGTGCTCGCCGGTCGGTCCCGGCAAAATGCGCGGCGCGAATTCGCCGCGCGCGCGCTCCGCGTAGTAGCGCAAAAAATCCACCGCTTCGCGCACTTCGGCGACCGCGTCGGCGAGCGTCTTGCCGGCCTCGGCCGCGCACAGGTAGAGAAATTCGTCGCGGTGGCGCTCATAGGAATCGGCCGCGTCTTCCAAAATCGCCGCGCGCGCATCTGCGCCGGCGGCGTCCCATTCGGCGGCGGCCGCGGTTGCCGCGTTCAGCGCGGCGGCAAAATCTTCTTCGCGCGCCGCGCGCACCGTGCCGATGCGCGCGCCGTTCGCCGGGTTGCGCACATCTTCTCCGTCTTTTAGTTTTGCGCCGGCCGGCGCGCTCCAGTCGCGCGCGCGCAACGGCTCCACCGCGCGGTAATAACGCGCCAGCGTTTCGCTGTCAAACAAATTCATGCCGGCCGAGTTTTTGCGCGCGCCATACAGACGCGGCGGTTTCGGAATGCGCGGATGCGGCGCCGGCGATTCGGCCAGCGTTTCCGCCGGGTCGCGCAAAATCCGCGCGGGCGGCAATTCCTTGTCCACCAACCGATTGACAAAAGAAGTATTCGCGCCGTTTTCCAGCAGGCGGCGCACCAGGTAGGCGAGCAACTCGCGGTGCGGGCCGACCGGCGCGTAAATCCGGCAGGCCGCGCCGTGGCGCGCCATGACCTGCGCATATAACGCCTCGCCCATGCCGTGCAGGCACTGAAACTCAAAATCGCGGCGCGCGCCGGCGAATTCCAGCACCGAGGCGACGCTGTGCGCGTTGTGCGTGGCGAACAGCGGAAAAAACTGCGCCGGATGCGCGAGCAACTTGCGCGCGCACACCAAATACGAGACATCGCTGGCCGCCTTGCGCGTGAACACCGGGTAATCGGCAACCCCGTGCACCTGCGCGTGTTTGATCTCGCGGTCCCAATACGCGCCTTTTACCAGCCGAATCATCAGTTTGCGGCGGCTTTTTTCGGCGAGTTCGCGCAACCATTCCAGCAATGCCGGCGCGCGTTTTTGATAGGCCTGCACGGCGAAGCCGAGCCCGTCCCAGTCGCGCAACTCGGCGCAAGGCGCGAGCGCGGCAAGCAGCGACAGCGACGGATCCAGGCGCTCGGATTCCTCGGCGTCAATGGTCAGCCCCAGATTGCGCTCGCGCGCGGCGGCGCACAGTTCAAGCAAATTCGGCAAAAGTTCGCGCAAAACCCGCTCGGACTGCGCGAATTCGTAGCGCGGATGCAGCGCCGAGAGTTTCACCGAGATGCCGGGGCGCGCGGTCACATTTTTCTTTGCGCCGGGCGCATTACCTGCCTGCGCGCCGACCGCCTCAATCGCCTCGCGATACGCGTCAAAATGCCGCCGCGCATCAGCCGCGGTGCGCGCGGCTTCGCCGAGCATGTCGTAGGAATAGGCGTAACCGCGCCGCTCGCCGGCGCGCGCGGCGCGCAACGCGGCGTGAATGTCCTCGGCCAGCACGAATTGCCGCCCCATGATCTTCATCGCGCGCCCCAGCGCGGCGCGAATCAGCGGCTCGCCGCTGCGCGCCAACAGCGCGGTGATGTGCCCGCCGAGCCGCTCTGGCGCGGCATGATCCGCATCCAGCGCCTTGCCGGTCAGCATCAGCGCCCATGTGGAAACATTGACGAGCGCCGAATCGCTGCGCCCGAGATGCGCTTTCCAGTCGGCGCCGCCGAGTTTGTCCTCAATCAGCGCGTCCGCGGTCGGCGCGTCGGGAATCCGCAGCAGCGCCTCCGCCAGGCACATCAACGCCACGCCTTCCTCGCTGGACAGCCGGTATTCCAGCAAAAACGCGTCCAAACCGCCATGCGCGCCGGCGTCGGCGCGAATCGCCGCAACCAAATCGCGCGCGGTTTTTGCGATGCGTTCGCGCGAATCCGCGCCGACCGCGCTTGCGTATTCGGTGAGGAGGCGCTCCACGCATTCGCGCTCGTCGGCGTGATATTCCGCGCGCATGCGGCGGCGCAGCGGGTTATCGTCGGCGAGCGGGGCGGTGGGGGCGGCGTCGGTCATTCACTGAACGGGTTTCGTCCAGTATAAAGAGAATGCGCGCGCCCGCCGCGCCGGGTGTGGTGGTTTATACTGCGGCCGCGACGGCGGTGAGGGCGGGCCCTCGCGGCGACGCGGCGGTTGTGAACCCGGTCAGGTCCGGAAGGAAGCAGCCGCAGCAGCCGTTTCGGGCGCCGCGCCCGGGTCTCCCGAGCCGCCACCAAATTGAAAAATTCCCGCGAAAAACCGCACTTTACACACGCAAATTAATCCGATGAGTTACCAAGCCCTCGCGCGCAAATGGCGCCCGAAAACCTTTGCCGAGGTGGTCGGGCAGGAGCATGTGGTCGCCGCGCTGGTAAACGGGCTGGACAGCGAGCGCGTGCATCACGCCTTCCTGTTCACCGGCACGCGCGGCGTCGGCAAGACCACATTGGCGCGGATTTTCGCGCGCGCGCTCAATTGCGAAAAAGGCGTCACTTCCGCGCCCTGCGGAAAATGCGCGGCCTGCGCCGGCGTGGATGACGGCAATTTCATAGACCTGATTGAAGTGGACGCGGCCTCGCGCACCAAGGTGGACGACACCCGCGAACTGCTGGACAATGTGCAATACACGCCGACCCAGGGCCGCTTCAAGATCTATTTGATTGACGAAGTGCACATGCTTTCCACGCACAGTTTCAACGCGTTATTGAAAACTCTGGAGGAGCCGCCTGAGCATGTGAAATTCCTGCTGGCGACCACCGACCCGCAAAAACTGCCGCCGACCATTTTGTCGCGGTGCATCCAGTTCAATCTGAAGGCGATGGAAATCGGCCGCCTCGGCGAATTGCTGGAGAAAATCCTGACGGAAGAATCGGTCGCGCATGACCGCGCCGCGTTGCTGATTTTGGCGCGCGCCGCCAACGGCAGCGTCCGCGACGCGCTCAGTTTGCTGGATCAGGGCATCGCCTACGGCAACGGCGAGGTGCGCGAGGCCGCGATGCGCGCCATGCTGGGCATGATAGAGCAGGGTTTCACCGGAAAATTGCTGGCGCAAATCTGCGACGGCGAATCGGAAGCGGCGCTGGAGACGGTCGCGGCGATGGCGCTGCGCTCGGTGGATTTCGCCGCGGCGCTGGACGAAATCCTCAGCGCGCTGCACAACGCCGCGCTCTGCCAGGTCAACCCGAAAGCGCTGGAATGGAAGGGCGCGGATTCGGGCGAGGCCGCGGAATTGGCGGCGCGCGACGCGGAATTGCTGCAATTGCTGTATCAAATCGCGCTGCTCGGCAAGCGCGACTTGGCGCTGGCGCCGGACCCGCGCAGCGGGTTTGAGATGGCGCTGTTGCGGATGATCGCGTTTCGGCCGGTCGCGGAATCCGACGCGGCCGCGCCGGGCACGGCCGCCGGGGTTTCCGCGGGGAATTTGGCGAAAACTGGGGCGGGGCGGCCGGCGGCGGCGGAAAAATCGCCGCGGAAAAACGCCGATGGAAACGGCGCGGAAGAAA
>JALCBG010000010.1:21440-59136 GCA_028066695.1 Gammaproteobacteria bacterium
GCGGCGGCGGAAAAATCGCCGCGGAAAAACGCCGATGGAAACGGCGCGGAAGAAAAAGCCCCGCGGAAAAGCGCCGGTGAAAACGGCGCGGCGGAAAATCCCCATAAAAACGGCGTGGAAAACGGCGCGAACGGCGACATTTCCGGCGAAACCGGCAAAATCATCGCCGACATCGCCGAATTGCGCGACGGCGCGCGTTGGGGCGCGTTTATCGCGCAATCCGGGCTCAGCGGCCTGGAATTGGAGATGGTGATGCACATGCTGCCGGAGTCGGTCGCCGAAAACACCGTCCATTTGACGCTGGACGCCGAACACGAGCATTTGCTGGATCGCGGGCGAATGGAGGAAATTGAGCGCCGCCTCGCCGAACGCTGCGAATTTCCGCTGAAACTCGCGGTTCGCGTCGGCAAAATCACCGCCGAACAGAGCGAAGATGGCGGCACGCCGGCGGCGCGCAACGACCGCGGCCGCGCCGCGCGCCAGCAAGCGGCCGAGGAGGCCTTTCACCACGATCCGAAAGTGCAGGAATTGGTCAATCTGTTTGACGCCGAAGTGGTCGGTGATTCCATTCGTCCGCCGGTGGCGCCGGAATCATCAAATGACAAACCGGCCGAATAATTCACTCCAAATCCTTGAAATAACGCAAAAATGACCGACATCGGCAACCTCGTCAAGCAAGCGCAGGCGATGCAGGAGCGCATGCAAAAAGCGCAGCAGGAACTGGCCGCGACCGAGGTCTGCGGCGAAGCCGGCGGCGGACTGGTCAAAGTGACCATGACCTGCCGCCACGACGCGCGCAAAATTGAAATTGACCCGTCCTTGCTAAGCGACGGCGGCGATTCCGACAACCGCGAAGTCCTGGAAGACCTGATTGCGGCCGCGATCAACGACGCGGTGCGCAAAGTGGAGGCGGTCGCCGGCGAAAAAATGGGCGGACTCGTCTCCGGCCTCAGCGGCGCCGGGCTAAACCTCGCCAATTTCAAACCGCCGGTCTGATGGCCGACCCGCGCGCAGTTGAGGCGCTCAAAACCGCGCTGCGCCGCCTGCCCGGCGTGGGTCCCAAATCGGCGCAGCGCATGGCGTTTCACCTGCTGGAGCGCGACCGCGACGGCGCCGCGCAAATTCAGGAGGCGATTCGCCTGGCGCTGTCCGGAGTCGCGCATTGCAGCGTCTGCAACAATTTCAGCGAGACCGAAAAATGCCCGATCTGCGCCTCGGCGAAGCGCGACGCGGCGCGGTTGTGCGTGGTGGAAACGCCGGCCGATTTGGAGGCGATAGAGCAGGCCGGCGTGTATCAGGGCGTGTATTTCGTGCTGATGGGGCGGCTGTCGCCGCTGGACAACATCGGGCCGGCCGAACTCGGCGTGGAGCGCCTGCTGGAGCGCGTCAAAGGCGGCGCGCTCGGCGAAGTCATTCTCGCCACCAATCTCACCGTGGAAGGGCAGGCGACCGCCGATTTTCTGCTGGACTTGCTGCAGCCGAGCGGCGTGCGCGTAACCCGCCTTGCGCGCGGCATGCCGATGGGCGGCGAATTGGAATACATGGACGCCGGCACTTTGAACCAGGCGTTTTCCGAGCGGCGCGAGGTGTAACGATTCCCTATAATTGCAATTCGCCCAACTCATTGACTCAATCACAAACCATTCACCGGAGTTTTCCCATGACGCACCGCAAATTTTTCCGCATGAAATTCGCCGCGCTCGCCGTTTTGCTCGCGCTGCCGTTCGCGCCGGGTTACGCGAAAACCCTCAACCTCGCCTACGACGCCGATCCGGTCTCGCTGGACATTCACGAGCAACTCTCCGGCGGCACGCTGCAACTGTCGCACATGGTCTGCGACCCACTGCTGCGCTGGAATCAGGAACTCGGTTTTGACGCGCGCCTCGCGAGCCGCTGGGAGCGGCGCAGCCCGACCAGCGTGCGCTTTTATCTGCGCCGCGGCGTCAAGTTTCATTCGGGGCGCGTGATGACCGCCAAGGATGTCGCGTTCACTTTTGCGCGCCTGAAAAAGAGCGACGACTTCAAGGGCATATTCGCCAAGTTTCGCGAGGCGCGCGTCATCAATGACCACACCATAGACCTGATCACCGACGGCCCCTACCCGCTGGTGGAGCACAGCGCGGCCTTCATCTTTCCGCTGGACAGCGCGTTTTACGCCGGCAAGGACGCGCGCGGGCGCGACAAAGGCGAAATCGTCAAACACGGCGACTCTTTCGCCTCCACCAACATTTCCTGCACCGGCCCGTTCACGGTGCGCTCGCGCGAGCAGGGCGTCAAAGTCGTGTTTGAAAGGTTTGACGGCCACTGGGACGCGGACTCGCCCGGCAATGTGCGGCGCATCGTGATGACGCCCATCAAGGAAGACCCGACGCGCGTCGCCGCGCTGTTGTCCGGCGATGTGGATTTCGCCGCGCCGATTCCGCCGGCAGATTTGGCGCGCGTTGATCGCAGCAGGAAAGTGGACCTGATCACGATGACCGGCACGCGCATCATCACCTTCCAGTTGAACCAAAAACGCCGCCCGGAATTCGCCGATCCGCGCGTGCGCCGCGCCATCGTGCATGCCATCAATAACGCCGGCATCGTCAAAAAAATCATGAAAGATTTCGGCACGGCCGCGGCGCAGCAAAGCCCGAAAGGATACGCCGGGCACGATCCGTCATTGCGCCCGCGTTTTGATTTGAAAAAAGCGCGCGCGCTGATGAAGGAGGCGGGTTATGCCGACGGCTTCAGCGTCACCATGATGGCGCCGAACAACCGCTATGTGAACGACGCGAAGATCGCCGAAGCGGTCGCCGGCATGCTGGCGAAGATCAAAATCAAAGTGGATCTGACCACGATGCCGAAGGCGCAATACTGGCCGAAGTTTGACGAGCGCGCCGCCGACATCATGATGATCGGCTGGCATTCCGACACCGAGGACTCGGCCAACTTCACCGAGTTTCTGGCGATGACGCCGGATAAGGAGACCGGCTACGGGCAGTACAACAGCGGCAACTACTCCAACGCCGAAGTGGACAGTCTGGTGCTCGCCAGCGCGAGCGAAACCAACCCGGAGACGCGCGCCGAAATGCTGCGCCGCGTGGAGCGAATCCTGCATGAAGACGCGGCCTTCGTGCCGCTGCACTGGCAGGACCACGCATGGGGCGCGCGCAAGGGCGTGCACATCGGGCGCGTGGTCAGCGTGACCAACTCTCCCTACCTCGGCGATTTGGTGATGGACTGAGCGCGCGGGAGCGGCGCGATGTTCGCCTTTCTGCTGCGCCGCCTCGGCCAGGCCGTGGTGGTGATGCTGGTCATCAGCCTGCTCAGTTTTTCCATTCAGGATGAACTGGGCGATCCGCTGCGCGAATTGGTCGGGCAGTCGGTGTCGGAGGAAACGCGCGAGGAATTGCGCGAGGAGATGGGGCTGAACGACCCGTTCCTCGCGCAATACATGCGCTTTTTGCGCGGCGCATTGCGCGGCGACCTCGGCGTCTCGTATTTCTTCAAGCGCCCGGCGCTGGATGTGATTCTGGACAAATTGCCGGCGACCATTGACCTGGTGCTCGCCGCGACATTTTGGATTTTGCTGTTCTCGGTGCCGGTCGGCGTGTTCGCCGCGGTCAACCCGCGCCACTGGTTTTCCAATCTGGCGATGGGACTCAGCGCGGTCGGCATTTCGGTGCCGGTGTTTTTAACCGCGATTTTTTTGATCTACCTGTTCTCGGTGGAACTCGGCTGGCTGCCGTCCTACGGGCGCGGCGAAACAACGGAAATTTTCGGCTGGGAAACCGGCCTGCTGACGCGCGACGGACTGCGCCACCTGCTGCTGCCGAGCATCTCGCTCGCCTCGGTGATTTTGCCGCTGTTCGTGCGCATGATTCGCTCGGAAATGATGGAGGCGCTGGAAGCCGAATACGTCCGCTTCGCGCGCGCCAAGGGCCTGCGCGAGGGGCGCGTTCGCATGGTGCATGCGTTTAAAAACACGCTCCTTCCGGTGATCACCGTCGGCGGCGTGCAGATCGGCATCATGGTCGCCTACACCATCCTGACCGAAACCGTGTTCCAGTGGCCCGGCATGGGCTTCATGTTTTTGGAGGCGATCAACCGCGCCGACACGCCGCTGATAGTCGCCTACCTGATAGTGGTCGGGCTGATTTTTGTCATCGTCAACACCGTGGTGGACATCGTCTACGGCCTGGTGAATCCGGCGGTGAAACTTACCGGCAAACCGGCATGAACGCCGCCCCGCATTTGCATTCAAATGTCCTGCGCAGTTTGCTGCGCGACCGCACCGCGGCGGTCAGCGCGGCGGTGCTGTGCGCGCTGTTGCTGGCCGCGCTCGGCGCGCCGCTGTTCGCGCCGTTTGACCCGTGGGACCAAACGCAATTTGACATCATGGACGCCGAAATTCCGCCGCTCGGCGGGGGCGCCGACGCGCGTTTCGTGCTCGGTACCGACGGAATGGGGCGCGACATGCTCAGCGCGATGCTGTATGGCGCCGGCATTTCCATCGTCATCGGCGTGTTCGCCACGCTGCTGCAGGCCGCAATCGGCGTGGTGGTCGGCCTCGCCGCCGGTTACTTCGGCGGCCGCCTGGACAGTTTTTTGATGCGCATCGCCGACATTCAACTCTCGTTCACCACGCTGATGGTGGCGATCGTCATTCTCGCGGTATTTCAGGCCTCGGTCGGTCTGCGTTTTTACGAGGAATACGCGCTGGTGGCGATCGTGCTGGTCATCGGCATCGCCGAATGGCCGCAATACGCGCGCACCGTGCGCGCCTGCGCGCTCGCCGAAAAGAAAAAGGAATACGTGGACGCGGCGCGCGTCATCGGCCTGCCGCCGTTCACCATCTTGCGCCGCCACATTCTGCCCAACACCTTCTCGCCGCTGCTGGTCATTTCCACGGTGCAGGTCGCCAACGCCATCATCACCGAGGCCTCGCTCGCCTTTCTCGGCCTCGGCATGCCGGTGACCAAGCCGTCGCTCGGCTCGCTGATTCGCAACGGTTTTGAATTTATTTTCAGCGGCGCGTGGTGGATCACCGCGTTCCCCGCGCTGTTGCTGGTCGCGCTGATTTTGTCGATCAACCTGCTCGGCGACTGGCTGCGCGATTTGCTGAACCCGCGCCTCTACCGGCGGTAACGAAAGATGCCGCTGCTCAGCGTGCAAAATTTGGAGGTGGTGTTCCCGCTGCCCGGCGGCACGGTGCGCGCGCTACGCAATGTCAGTTTTGATTTGGACCGCGGCGAGCGCATCGGCATCGTCGGCGAGAGCGGCGCCGGCAAATCGGCCGCGGCGTTCGCGATTTTAAACCTGCTCGGCAAGCCCGGCAAAATCCAAAGCGGGCGCATTTTGTTTGACGGCCATGACCTCGCCGCGCTGGACTACGAAGCGATGCGGCAAATCCGCGGCAACCGCATCAGCATGATCTTTCAGGACCCGATGGTGACGCTGAACCCGGTGCTGACCATCGGCGCGCAGATGACCGAAACGCTGCGCGCGCACCGCCGCATGACGCGCGCGCGGGCGCGCGACATCGCGCTGGAAAAATTGCGCGCGGTGCAAATCCCGTCCGCGGAAAAACGCCTGGCGCAATACCCGCACGAACTCTCCGGCGGCATGCGCCAGCGCGTGGTCATCGCCACCGCGCTGCTGAGCGACCCGCAAATCATCATCGCCGACGAGCCGACCACCGCGCTGGATGTGACCATTCAGGCGGAAATTCTGGAACTCCTGTTGCGGCTGTGCGAGGATTTTGCGGTCGGTTTGATTTTAATCACGCACGACCTCGGCGTGGTCTTCGGCGTTACCCAGCGGATTTTGGTGATGTATGCCGGGCGCATCATTGAGCGCGGCCCGACCGCGGAAGTCATCGGCGCGCCGCGCCACCCGTATACGCGCGGGCTGATTGACGCGCTGCCGTCGGCGGCGCGGCCGGGAACGCCGCTCAAACAAATTCCCGGGGTGATGCCGTCGCTGCATGAAATTCCGTCCGGTTGCGCGTTCCACGACCGCTGCGAATTCGCGCAGGCGCGCTGCGCCGCGGAAACGCCGCGTTTGGAAGAGCAGGGCGCGCGCGCCGCGGCCTGCCACTTTCCGCTGTAAGACATATGCCGAACGCATCCGAAACTTCAGACGCGCTGGTATCAGTGCAAAACCTGCGCAAGGAATTTGACATCTCCGGCGGCATTCTGGAGCAGTTGTCGCTGCGCCGCGGCCGCATCGTCCGCCGCCGCGAGAGCGTGAAGGCGCTGAACGGCGTCACCCTGAACATCGCCCGCGGCGAGGCGCTTTGCCTGGTCGGCGAGAGCGGCTGCGGCAAGACCACCGCCGGGCGCGCGATCATCGGCCTGCTCGCGCCGAGCGGCGGCGAAGTGCATTACGACGGGCGGCGCATAGATCGCCTGCGGCGCGCCGAGATGCTGCCGTACCGAAAAAAGATGCAGATGATCTTCCAAAACCCGTATGCGTCGCTGAACCCGCGCAAGCGCGTGACCGAGACCCTGCTGGAGCCGGCGCGTTTTCATTTTCCGGAGCAAAGCGAGGCCGAGCATCTGCGGCGCGTGGAATCGGTGATGGAATCGGTCGGCGTGGATCCGGCATGGGGCGCGCGCTTTCCGCACGAGTTTTCCGGCGGGCAGCGCCAGCGCATCAGCATCGCGCGCGCGCTGATGGTGGATCCGGAATTCATCGTCGCCGACGAGCCGATCTCGGCGCTGGATGTTTCCATTCAGGCGCAGGTGCTGAACCTGCTGATGCGCGCGCGCGCCGAACGCGGGCTGACCTATCTCTTCATCACGCACGACTTGTCGGTGGTCGGGCATTTCGGCGACCGCGTCGCAGTCATGTATCTCGGGCGGATTTGCGAACTCGGCGAAACGCGCGAGGTGTTTTCCGCGCCGCGCCATCCTTATACGCGCGCGCTTTTGAGCGCAATCCCAAAAATCGGCAAGGACGAATCGGCGCACATCAAACTCGCCGGGGAAGTGCAGACGCCGCTGGACCTTCCGTCCGGCTGCGTGTTCCGCCGCCGCTGCGCGCATGCCGATGAACAATGCGCACGCGCCGTGCCGGAATTGCATGACATCGGCGCGTCGCGCGTCGCCTGCCACGCGGTCGCCGACGGGCGCATTTAATTTCATGAGCGAAAAACAGCGCATCGCCGCGTGCATTGAATATTGCGGCGTCAATTACTGCGGCTGGCAACTGCAAACCGACGCCGATTCGGTGCAGGCGCGCGTGGAAAGCGCGCTGGCGCGAGTCGCCGACGAGCCGGTGCGTGTCATCGCGGCCGGGCGCACCGACACCGGCGTGCACGCCTGCGGGCAGGTGATTCACTTTGACACCACCGCGCAACGCGAACCGCGCGCCTGGCTGCGCGGCGTCAACACCCATTTGCCCGACGACATTCGGCTGTTGTGGGCGCAGCCGGTGGACGGCGAATTCCACGCGCGCTTCGGCGCGCGCGAGCGCGCCTACCGCTATGTGCTGCTGAACCGCGCCACCGGTCCCGCGTATTTGCACGGCCGCGCCGGCTGGCACCACGCGCCGCTGCGCGAATCGCGCATGCAGCAGGCCGCACACGCATTGCTAGGCCGCCACGATTTCAGCGCATTCCGCGCGGCCGGCTGCCAGGCGCGCAGCCCATTGCGCGAAGTGCGCGAATTGCAGGTGCGGCGCAGCGGCGACTGGATCTGGCTGGACATCCGCGCCGACGGATTTTTACAGCACATGGTGCGCAACATCGCCGGCACGCTGATTCGCATCGGCGAATCGCGCGCCGAGCCGGAATGGGCTGCGGAATTGCTCGCCGCGCGCGACCGCCGCCGCGCGGCCGCGGCCGCGCCGCCCGACGGCTTGTATTTCGTGCGCGCCGAATACGACGCGGCTTTCGGCCTGCCGCCGCCGCCGCCGCCATGCCGCTTTTGGTAAAATGCCACCGCCGGCCGATGTCGGGAAGCACCCTCTCTTGATGCGAACGCGAATCAAAATCTGCGGCATCACCGACCCGGAAACCGCGCGCCTCGCGGCGCAGGCCGGCGCCGACGCCATCGGATTGGTCTTCCATCCGCCGAGCGCGCGCGCGCTTGAACTGCAGCGCGCCGCGGAGATTTCGCGCGCGGCGGCGCCGTTTGTCGCCGCGGTCGCGGTGCTGGTTGACCCGGACGCCGATTTGGTGCGCGAAATCATCGCGCGCGTCGCCCCGGCCTGCCTGCAGTTTCACGGCGACGAGCCGCCCGAATTTTGCGCGTCTTTCGGCCTGCCGTATGTCAAGGCGCTGCGAGTCGGCGGCGACGATGATGATTTGCCGGCGCGCGAAGCGCGTTACGCCTCGGCGCGCGGCATTTTGCTGGACACCGCGCATGCCGAACTGGCCGGCGGCAGCGGCGCCGCGTTTGACTGGCAACTCGCCAATTACGGCGCCAAGTTGCCGCTGATTTTGGCCGGCGGTTTGACGCCCGGCAACATCGGCGGCGCGCTCGCGCAAGTGCGCCCGTATGGCGTGGATGTCAGCAGCGGCGTGGAAAGCGGCGGGCGCAAAGACGCGGAAAAAATCCGCCGGTTTTGCGGCGCGGTTCTCCACGCAAAAACCTCCGCGAAAAACTCCTCCTCCGCAACCGCGTTGCCGCAATGAACTGGTTTGAAAAAATTCTCCCGCCGAAAATCAAAACCGGCCGCCTCGGCAAGAGCGGCGTGCCGGAAGGGCTGTGGAACAAATGCGCGTCCTGCCAGGCGGTGCTCTACGGCGTGGAATTGCAGCACAGTCTGCTGGTCTGCCCGAAATGCGCCCACCACATGCGCATTCCGGCCGAGGCGCGGCTGCGCGCCTTCTTTGACGAAGATTCGCTTAACTGGCTCGGCGAGGAAGTGCGCCCGCTGGACATGCTGAAGTTTCGCGACCGCAAACGCTACCGCGAGCGGCTGAGCGAAGCGCGCAAGAGCAGCGAGGCGAGCGAAGCGCTGCTCGCCGCGCACGGCACGCTCAAAGGCGCGGCGGTCACCGCGGCCGCGTTTGAGTTTCGCTTTATGGGCGGCTCCATGGGCTCGGTGGTCGGCGAGCGGTTTATGCGCGCGGCCGACCACGCATTGGAGCAAAACCAGCCGCTGGTCTGTTTTGCGGCGAGCGGCGGCGCGCGCATGCAGGAGGCGCTGTTCTCGCTGCTGCAAATGTCCAAGACCACGGCCGCGATCACGCGCCTGCGCGAGCGCGCGATTCCCTACATCTCGGTGCTGACCGACCCGACCATGGGCGGCGTCTCGGCCAGTCTCGCAATGCTCGGCGACATCGTCATCGGCGAGCCGGGCGCGCTGGTCGGTTTCGCCGGGCCGCGCGTCATTGAACAAACCGTGCGCGAGACTCTGCCCGAGGGATTTCAGCGCACCGAATTTCAACTGGAGCACGGCGCGATAGACATGATCGTGGACCGCCGCGCGATGCGCGACACCATCGGCGAATTGCTGGACGCGCTCGGTTTCGGCGCGCCGCTGCCGGCGGTGACGCCGCCGCCGCCGGATGTGCCGCCGGCCGAGTGAAAGACGCGACGCTCGCCGACTGGCTCGAGCACATCCAAAAACAACACTGGCGCAGCATTGACATGCGCCTGGACCGCGCCGCCGAGGTCTGGGAAAAACTCGGAGTCGCATCGGATTTGCATTCGCATTCGCTGACCATCACCATCGTCGGCACCAACGGCAAAGGCTCGTGCGTTGCCATGCTGGAAGCGGTATTGCGCGAGGCCGGGTTGCGCGTCGGCAGTTACACCTCGCCGCATTTGGTGCGCTACAACGAGCGCGTTCGCGTGAACGGCCGCGAGGCCGGCGACGAGGAATTGTGCCGCGCGTTTTCCGCGGTGGAATCGGCGCGCGGGAGTGTGCCACTGACTTATTTTGAATTCGGCACTCTGTGCGCGCTGTGGCTGTTCGCGCGCGCGCGCGCACAAGTGCTACTGTTGGAAGCCGGCATGGGTGGGCGGCTGGACGCGGTCAACATCGTCAAAAACGACCTCGCGCTGATCACTTCCATCGGCATGGACCACGCCCGCTGGCTCGGAGACGATCGCGAAAAAATCGCCGCGGAAAAAGCCGGCGTGCTAAAACCCGGCGCGCTCGCGGTCTGCGCCGATCCGCATCCGCCGGAGTGCATCGCGCGCATCGCGGCCGAGCGCGATTGCATGCTGCTGCAAAGCGGGCGTGATTACAAAATCGCGCCGCATAAAAGTGAAAGCGAAAATGAACATAAAAACGCCGGCGATTTTTTTGATTGGCAGAGCGCGCACGCCGCGGTGCCCGAAAGTTGGCGGTGCATGGATGGGTTGCGCGCGCCATTGCCCGGCGCGCGCCAGCGCGACAACCTCGGCGGCGTGATCACGACGCTCGCGTTGCTGCGCGGAAAAACCAAACTCGGCAGAACAACCATGCGCGCCGGACTTGCAAAAACCGCATTGCGCGCGAGATGCCAAGTCATCGCCGGCGCGCCGGAAATCATTTTGGATGTCGCGCACAACCGCGACTCGGCGAAAACCCTCGCTGAATTTCTCGCGCGCCGCGCGCCGGCGAAACGCGCCTACGGAGTCGCCGGCATTCTCGCCGACAAACCGCTTGCCGAAATCTTCGCCGAGATTTGCGGCGCGATTGATTGCTGGCATTTTGCCACCCTCGGCGGCGAGCGCGGACAACCCGCATCCGCGCTGCGCGATGCATTGGCGCAAGTCGCGCCGGAAGCCGCGTCCGCGGCAAAACTCCACGACACCCCGCTCGCCGCATTTTTGGCTGCGATGGGGGCGGCGGAGGCTGCAAAGGGCGGCGCGGCGCGCGTGATCGTATTCGGCTCCTTCCAGACCGTCGGTGCTATACTGGGGCACTTGGAGACAGCGCACCCACCCGTAACCAGCCCAGCCAGCCCGAGTTACCCAGCGTGACCGACAAGAGCGCCGCGGCGCAACCCCACTATCAATTGCGGCACCGCCTGACCGGCGCGGTCCTCGTGGTCAGCGCGGCCGCGCTGGGAATTCCGCTGCTGCTGCCCGCGCCGAATTCCGGCGAATATCACGAGAGCGGGGCGCAGGTGGTCTCGTTTGAAATCGGCGGCAATATCCGCGTCTCCGATAGGGCGCTGGACCAAATCATTGACCCGATTGCGCCGCCCCCCGGAGAATCCGGAGACGAACAAGTCCCGGTGCCGCCGGTCTCGGAAACCGGCGAATGGAAAGTCAGCGTCGGCGTCTTCAGCAACAGCGAAAACGCCGGCGCATTGCGCATCGCGCTCGCCAAGCACGGCTTTCACCCGCACATTACTCCTATCAAAACCCGCGAAGGCAAGGACGCCACGCGCGTTTGGCTCGGCCCGTATGCCGATGAAAAAACCGCCAGGGAAGTCGCCGAAACCTTAAACCTGCTGACCGGCGAAAAAGGGCAGGCGCTCGACCAAGCGCGGCGGCGCTGAACGCGACACCATCATGCGCCGCCGCCCGAATCACCGCCGCATTTTTTCCCGCGCAGCGCCGGCGGCGCAATCGCCGCATGATTGATTTCATAGTCATCGCGGTGCTGTTGGTGTCGCTGCTGATCGGCCTGTTTCGCGGCTTCGTCAGCGAGGTGTTGTCGCTCGCATCCTGGACCGTTTCGCTGTGGGCCGCATACGCGCATGCGCGCGGCGGCGCCGACTATTTCGCGCCCTACATCGCGCAAGGCTCATTGCGCTTGGTCGCGGCGTTTATCGCGATCTTTTTGCTGACGCTGATTGTCGTCTCGTTCATTGGGCATGTGATTCGCCGCTTCGTGCTGTTCGGCGGCGTCGGCGGCATAGACCGCACCCTCGGCATGCTGTTCGGGCTGACGCGCGGCGTGGTCATCGTCGGCCTGTTCGTGCTGGTTTCCAGTTTGATGGGGTTAAACGCCGAGGTGTGGTGGCAGCAGTCGCATCTGCTCGGCTATTTTGAACCGGCGGCGCGCGGCCTGGTCGCGCTGCTGCCGCCGGAATGGACCGCGTATTTTTCGGTGAACGGCGGCGTCTGATGTGCGGCGTGGTCGGCATTCTCGGACCTGGCACTGCAAACCACGATCTCTACCAGGGCCTCAGCATCGTCCAGCACCGCGGCCAGGACGCGGCCGGCATCATGACCAGCGACGGCGAGCGCGTCTATCTGCGCAAAGACAATGGACTGGTGCGCGATGTATTCCGCGAGCGCGACATGCTGCAACTCAAAGGCGGCATGGGAATCGGGCACACCCGCTACCCGACCGCCGGCGGCGATTCGCGCGCCGAGGCGCAACCGTTCTATGTCAATTCGCCGTTCGGCATCGCGCTCGGGCACAACGGCAACCTGACCAACGCCGCGCGCCTGCGCGAGGAATTGTTTCGCCAGGACCTGCGCCAACTGAACACCTCGTCCGATTCGGAAATCCTGCTGAATGTGTTCGCGCATGAACTGCGCGCCGCGGTCGGCGGCTCGCGCCTGCGCGCCGCGCCCGAAGACATTTTCAACGCGGTCGGTGGCGTGCACCGCCGCTGCCGCGGCGCGTATGCGGCGGTGGCGCTGGTGGTCGGCGCCGGCATCCTCGCCTTCCGCGACCCGTTCGGCATTCGCCCGCTGGTTTATGGCGTAAAAAAGGGGGAGGGCGGTGACTCGCACATGTTCGCCTCGGAAAGCGCCGCGCTGGATGTGCTCGGCTACGAATTGCGCCGCGATGTCGCGCCCGGCGAGGCGGTGTTGATTGACATGGACGGGCGCATGCACGCGCGCGTTTGCGCGCCGGCGCCGCGCCACGCGCCGTGCATTTTTGAATATGTCTACCTCGCGCGCCCCGATTCCATCATTGACGGCATTCCGGTCTACCGTACGCGCATGAACATGGGCATCAGTTTGGCGCGCCGCATCAAAGCCGGCTGGCCCGACCACGACATTGACGCGGTCATTCCGGTGCCGGACACCAGCCGCACCGCCGCCGCCGAAATCGGGCGCGTGCTGAAACTCCCGTTTCGCGAGGGCTTCATCAAAAACCGCTACATCGGCCGCACTTTCATCATGCCGGGGCAGGCCGAGCGCGCGCGCTCGGTGCGGCAAAAATTAAATCCGATTCCGTCGGAATTCGCCGGCAAAAATGTTTTGCTGGTGGACGACTCCATCGTGCGCGGCACCACCTCGCGCCGCCTGATTCAACTGGCGCGCGAAGCCGGCGCGCGCAAAGTGTATTTCGCCTCGGCCGCCGCGCCGGTGCGCCACGCCAATGTCTACGGCATAGACATGCCGGCCTCCGGCGAATTGATCGCGCACAACCGAGACGCCGAGGCAATCCGCAAAGAAATTCGCGCGGACAAATTGTTCTATCAGGAATTGGACGACCTGGTCGGCGCGGTCGCCGAATGCAACCCGGACATCGGCGAGTTTGACATCTCGTGCTTCAGCGGCGACTACATCACCGGCGGCGTGGACAGCGACTATCTGCGCGAAGTGGACCGCGCGCGCTGCGACGGCGCGCGCATGCGCGCCGAATCCTGCCAACTGGATTTGTCGGAGGTGACCAACATCGGCGAATGGCGGAATTAGCCGCAAAAAACCCCCGCAAAAAACGCCGCAACCCCCCCTAAAAATCTTTTAATTTTTTTGCCGAAACGCCCCCGCCGGCGCATTTCCGGCTATACTTCACTCGTTGTATGAGCAGGCGCCGCCACGGCGGTCCGCCCCCGCAGGATCCACAACAGGGAGAAAGGAATGTCACTTGCAATCGTTCACAGCCGCGCGGAAGCCGGCATGGATGCGCCGAAAGTCGCAGTAGAGACGCATCTGTCGCCGGGCCTGCCGCGCTTTTCCATAGTCGGGCTGCCCGAGGCCGCGGTCAAAGAAAGCCGCGACCGCGTGCGCGGCGCGATTCTCAATTCCAACTTTGAATTTCCGCGCAAGCGCATCATCGTCAACCTCGCGCCGGCCGACCTGCCGAAAGAGGGCGGGCGGTTTGATTTGCCCATCGCCATCGGCTTGCTCGCCGCCAGCGGACAGGTGCGCGCCGACGACATCGCCGACTATGTGTTCCTCGGCGAACTCGCGCTGAGCGGCGCGCTACGCGACATTCGCGGCCCGCTGGTCGCCGCGCTGTCATTGCGCGGCTCCGGCAAAAAACTGGTCCTGCCGGCGAAAAGCGCGAAGCAGGCCGCGGTGGTGGAGGGCGTGGAAGTGCAGGGCGCGAAATCGCTGCTGCAAATCTGCGCCGCGCTCAACCGCAGCGAAGAGTTGCCATTGCTGCCCCCGGCGCGGCGCGCGCCGCCGCCGGCCGCGGCCGACATGAGCGACGTGGTCGGCCAGCCTTTCGCCAAGCGCGCGCTGGAAATCGCCGCGGCCGGCGGCCACAGCGTGCTGATGACCGGCCCGCCCGGCACCGGCAAGACCATGCTGGCAAACCGCCTGCCCGGCATCCTGCCCGACCTGAGCGAAGACGAAGCGCTGGAATCGGCTGCGATGGAATCGCTCGGGCAGTCCGGCTTCAACCCGGAAAACTGGATGCGCCGCCCGTTTCGCGCGCCGCACCACAACGCCTCCGGCGCCGCGCTCATCGGCGGCGGCAGCATTCCGCGCCCCGGCGAAATTTCGCTGGCGCACAACGGCGTGCTGTTTCTGGACGAGTTGCCGGAATTTGACCGCAAGGTGCTGGAGGCGCTGCGCGAGCCGCTGGAATCCGGCGTGATTCACATCTCGCGCGTCGCGCAGCGCATGCGCTACCTCGCCAACTTTTTGCTGGTGGCCGCCTGCAACCCATGCCCGTGCGGCTACCTCAACGACGGCGCCGACCGCTGCCGCTGCACCCGCAACCAGGTGCAGCGCTACCGCGAGCGCCTGTCGGGCCCGCTGCTGGACCGGATTGACATCCAAATTGAAGTGCCGCGCATGGATCACCGCCTGTTTCGCCGCCCGCAAAACACACAGGAGGGCGGCGAGGAGAGCAGCGAAACCGTCCGCGCCCGCGTCATCGCCGCGCGCGACCTGCAATTGCGGCGCCAGGGCAAAACCAACAGTTTGCTGCAGGGAAAGGAAGTGGAGCGCATCTGCGCCCCCGACGCCGCGGCCAACCAGCTACTGGACACCGCCATGCGCCGCTTCGGCCTGTCCGCGCGCGCCTACCACCGCATCCTAAAAGTCGCGCGCAGCGTCGCCGACCTCGGCCATGCCCCCACGGTCGGCGGCGAACACGTCTCCATCGCGGTCAAGTTGCGGTGTTTTGATTTGATGAAATGACGGCAAACCGGGGGAACTACACCCACCGAAACACCGCCAGCGCAAACAGCGCCGAGACGCCGAGTGCGCCCCACAGCGGCGGGCCGAGCGCGCCGAGCCAAGCGAGGTGGAGAATCATGCCGCCCAGCACCGAGATGAACAGGCGGTCGCCGCGCGTGGTGTGCAGGCCGAGGACGCCGCGGCGCGCGCCGCCGCCGGGGCGCAACTTCTCCCAGATCGTCATCGCCACCAGCGCCAGCGCAACCGCGGCAAAAAATGCGGCGGTCGGCCAGGTCCACGCCATCCACGAAAGGTCCAACATTTCGCCCCCTCACACCCGCCCGAGGGCGAAGCCGCGCGCGATGTGGTGGCGTACGAACCAGATGACCACCGCGCCGGGAATGATGGTCAGCGCGCCGGCCGCGGCGAGCAACCCGAGTTCATAGCCGGAAGTGCTGGCGGTGCGCGTCATGGTCGCCGCGATCGGCTTTGCCGCGACCGAGGTCAGGGTTTTCGCCAGCAGCAATTCCACCCACGAAAACATGAAGCAGAAAAACGCCGCGACTCCGATGCCGGCGCCGGACGCGGGAATGAACACGCGCACAAAAAACGAGGGGAACGAATGCCCGTCAATGAAGGCGGTTTCGTCCAACTCCTTCGGCACGCCGGACATGAAGCCTTCCAGTATCCAGACCGCCAGCGGAATGTTGAACAGGCAGTGCGCGAGCGCGACCGCGGCCGGCGTGTCAAACAGGCCGATGGACGAATACAACTGAAAAAAGGGCAGGGCGAACACCGCCGGCGGCGCCATGCGGTTGGTCAGCAGCCAAAAAAAGAGGTGCTTGTCGCCGAGGAAGCGGTAGCGCGAGAACGCGTATGCGGCCGGCAGCGCGAACGCGACCGACAGCACGGTGTTGATCAGCACATAGGTGAGCGAGTTGATGTAGCCGGAATACCAGGTCGGGTCGGTGAAAATCACCCGGTAATTGTCCAGCGTGAAGTCGGCCGGCCACAGGCTGAACGAGCCGAGGATTTCATTGGTGGTCTTGAACGACATGTTGACCAGCCAGTAGATCGGCAGCAGCAAAAACAAAATATACGCCGCCGGTGCCAGCGCGCTCCATTTGATTTTCCGCATCACCGCTCCTCCCCGCGCATCATCAGCGTGTAAAAAATCCAGCACAGCAGCAGGATCATGATGAAGTAGATCAGCGACATGGCCGCGGCCGGGCCGAGGTCAAACTGGCCGAGCGCGATCTTGACCAGGTCAATGGATAGGAAAGTCGTGGCGTTGCCGGGCCCGCCGCCGGTCAGCACGAAAGGCTCGGTGTAGATCATGAAACTGTCCATAAAGCGCAGCAGCACCGCGATGGTCAGCACGCGCTTGAGTTTGGGCAGTTGAATGTGGCGGAACACCTGCCAGTTGCCGGCGCCGTCAATTTTCGCCGCCTGCATGTAGGCGTCCGGAATCGCGCACAGCCCGGCGTAGCACAGCAGCACCACCAGCGAGGTCCAGTGCCAGACATCCATCAGGATCACGGTGAACCACGCCGCGCCCGGCTGGCGCGTGAAGTTGTATTCAATGCCGAGCGCGTTGATGGCGCGCCCGAGCAGGCCGATTTCGGGCAGCGCAAAAATGTTCCACATCGCGCCGACCACATTCCACGGAATCAAAAGCGGCAGCGCCATCAGCACCAGGCACAGCGACACGCCGATGCCGCGGCGCGGCATGCTGAGCGCGATTGCAATGCCGAGCGGAATTTCTATCGCCAGCACCGTCGCGGTGAAAATCAACTGCCGCAGCAGCGAGGCGTGAAAGCGCTCGGACTGCAGGATTTGCAAATACCACTTCGTGCCCTCCCAGAAAAACACATTCTCGCCGAAGGTTTCCTGAAAGGAATAATTGACCACGGTCATCAGCGGAATGACCGCGTTGAACGCGACCAGCGCGACCACCGGCAGCACCAGCCACCACGCCTTTTGGTTTGCGCTGCGCCGGATCATGCCGCCGCCGGCCGCAGCAGCCAGCCGTCCCGGTAGACATGCGTATAAGCGCGCTCAAAACGCACGCGCGCGTCTTCGCCGGGCACGGCGCCGCCTTCGGGCACATAGATCTTAAATTTCACGCCCTGCAGTTCCGCTTCGGCGATTTGGTAGCGGCCGGCGTCGCGAACGCGGTGCACGCGCACCGGAAAACCGTCGTCGCAAAAGCGAATGTGCTCCGGGCGCACCCCAATTTCCAGTTTCCCTTCGCCGCGCGCGTCCGGCGCCGACAGGTCGGCGTCCACCGCGATTTCCAGTTCGCCGATGCGCGCCGCGCCATTCTGCAGTCGCGCCGGAAAGCGGTTCATGCCGGGCGAGCCGATGAAATGCCCGACAAAAGTGTGCTGCGGCCGCTCAAACAGCGATTCCGGCGTTCCCGACTGCACCACGCGGCCGTCATGCAGCACCACGATTTGGTCGGCAAGCGTCAGCGCCTCGGTCTGGTCGTGGGTCACATAGATCATGGTGAAGCCGAAGCGGCGGTGCAGTTGCTTGAGTTTGGAGCGCAACTGCCATTTGAGGTGCGGGTCTATCACCGTGAGCGGCTCGTCCAGCATGATCACATTGACATCCGGGCGCACCAGCGCGCGCCCGAGCGAAATTTTTTGCTTGTCGTCGGCGCTGACCGCGCGCGCGCGGCGCCGCAGCGAATGCTCCAGTTCCAGCATCTCGGCGACCTCGCCTGCGCGCGCGCGCACCTCGGCCTCGTCCAATCCGCGGTTGCGCAGCGGGAAGGCGAGGTTGTCAAAAACCGTCATCGTGTCATACACCACCGGAAACTGAAACACCTGCGCGATGTTGCGCGCGCTCGGCCCGAGCGCCGAGACATCCTCGCCGTCAAACAGCACCTTTCCGGCGCTCGGCTGCAGCAGGCCGGAAATGATGTTCAGCAGCGTGGATTTGCCGCAGCCCGACGGCCCGAGCAGCGCGTAGGAGCCGCCGTCGCGCCACACCAGGTCAATTTTTTTCAGCGCCCAGTCTTCCTCGCCGCGCGGGCCGGGCGAATAACTGTGCGCGATGTTTTGAAGCGCGATTTCAGCCATTCGCCGCCACCCGCTCGCCGCCGGAATCAAACAAAAAACATTTTTGCGGGTCCAGATAGAGTTGCGCGCGCTCGCCCGGCGAAATCTTGTGCACGCCGTGCAGTTGGCACACCCAGTGGTGGCCGTGCGCGCTGAAATGCAGAATGCTTTCCGAGCCGCTGATTTCGCTGATGTCTATGCGCCCGTCCAGCCGGATATGCGCGTCCGCCTCGCGCAGCGAGAGTTGGTGCGAGCGAAAGCCGAGCAGGTAATTGCCGTCGGCCAGTTCGCGGTGCCGCGGCGGCGCCGGCCAGCGCAAACCGTCGGCGAGGAGAAAATCGCCGCCTTGTTTTTCCACGCCGGCGCAGTTCAGCGGCGGGTCGGAAAACGCCGCGGCCGCGGCGCGGTTCGCCGGATTTTTGAACACTTCAAAAGTTTCGCCATACTGGCAAACGCGCCCCTGATGCAGCGCCGCGGTGCGCCCGCCGAGCAGCAGCGCCTCGCCCGGCTCGGTGGTCGCATACACCACGGTGGTGCCGCGCCCGGCGAACATGCCGGGAAGTTCCTCGCGCAATTCCTCGCGCAACTTGTAATCCAAATTGGCCAGCGGCTCGTCCAGCAAAATTAACCCGGCGCGCTTGACCAGCGCGCGCGCCAGCGCGATGCGCTGCTGCTGCCCGCCGGAAAGTTCGCTCGGGCGGCGCTGCAAAAACGGCGTCAGTTGCAGCAACTCGCAGACCTCGCGCACGCGCCGCTGAATTTCCGCGCGGCTTTGCCCGGCGATTTTTAACGGCGAGGCGATGTTGTCATACACGCGCCAATTCGGGTAGTTGATGAACTGCTGGTAGACCATCGCGATGTTGCGCCGCCGCACCGGCCAGTCGGTCGCGTTGTCATCGCCAAACCAAATTTCGCCGCCGCTCGGCCGCTCCAAGCCGGCCAGCAGGCGCAGCAGCGTGGTCTTGCCGGAAAGCGTCTCGCCCAGCAGGATGTTGAACGCGCCCGAGCGAAAGGTCAGCGAAGTCGGGTGAATCCAAGTCTCGCCGCCTTCGTCTTTGCGCAGGTCTTTCAGCCGGACTTCCATGTCAATGCGCCGCCATGCGCGCGCCTTCGTTAACTTGCGCGCGCGATTCCAGATGCCGCTCCAATGCGGCGGTTTGTTCGCGCGAGAACACCAAGCCGAGTTTGCCGCGCCGCCACAAAATGTCTTCGGCGCAAGTCGCCCATTCGTGCTCGCGCAAATAGTCAACTTCAATTTCATACAAGCCATGCCCGAAGTGCGCGCCCAAATCCTTGCGCACGCGCGCACCGCGCAACATGTCGGCCGCGTCTTCGCCATACGCGGCCAGATAACGCGCGCGCGTTTCCGCCGGCAGATGTGCATGGCGCGATTCCAGCAAGGCGGCTGTATCTTCCAATGTATTTTTTTCGGGCGCTCCGGGCAAAAAAGCATCGGCGGTCCAAGCCGCGCCCATACCCGGAAAATACGCGGACAAACGCGCCAGTGCGGATTCGGCGAGTTTCCGAAAGGTGGTCAGTTTGCCGCCGTAAATGTTTAACAGCGGCGCCTCACCCTGCGGTGCGTCCAAACGAATCACATAGTCGCGCGTCACTTCGCGCAAACTTTCGGCGCCGTCGTCAACCAGCGGACGCACGCCCCAAAAAGACGACACCACATCCTCGGGCGCGAGCGAGATGTGGAAATATCGCGCTACCGCCGCGCGCAAATACGCGGATTCATCCGGCGTGATGCGCGCCGTGCGCGGATCGCCATGATGTTCGCGCTCAGTGGTGCCGATGATTGCCAGTCCATGCGCAAACGGCAGCACGAATATCACGCGGCGGTCGGCGTGCTGCAGTATGTATGCGTGCGCGCCGGCGAACCATTTCTTTACGACTATATGGCTGCCCTGCACGAGTTTGACCGAATGCGAATTCCGCGCGGAGGAGGGCAGCGATTCCGCGACCTTTTCCACCCAGGGACCGGCCGCATTGACCAGCGCTTTCGCGGTGCGCGTCTCCGACCCGCCCGATGCAAACTGCAGTTGCACCTCCCAATGCCCGTTCACACGCCGCGCGCCCGCGCACGATGCGCGCGTCAAAATTTCCGCGCCGCGCCGGCGCGCATCTTTCGCCACCGTCACCACCAGCCGCGCGTCATCCACCGCGCAATCGCTGTATTCAAACCCCTTCGCAAATTCGCCGCGCAACCGCGCGTCGCGGTGATGCGCGTCCAGCGCGACCGCCTTGCTGCGCGCGAAACTCCCGCGCCCGGCGAGCAAGTCATACAGCAGCAGCCCGGCGCGCACCATCCACGCCGGGCGCGGCGCGTCCTTCGCCGAATGCGGCAGCACAAAACGCAACTGGCGAATTAAATGCGGCGCGCTGCGCATCAACACTTCACGCTCGCGCAACGCCTCGCGCACCAGCCGAAACTCGCGCTGTTCAAGATAGCGTAGCCCGCCGTGAATCAACTTGGAACTGGCCGACGAGGTGCTACCGCCCAAATCGCCGGCCTCGCACAGCAACACCTTCAGTCCGCGCCCGGCCGCGTCGCGCGCGATTCCGCAGCCGTTGATGCCGCCGCCGATGACGGCGAGATCAAATTCGGGCGCGGGCATGCGCATGCGCGGAACGCGCCGGGTTTCCGCCGCGCGTGGAACGCCGATTCCGCCCCCCTGCATCGGCATGCAAGGGGGCGAAAGCGCGGCGTCCTAGTTCTCCCACCGCTTGACCAGTTGGTCGTAGTCCACCGTCTCCCCGCGCGGCTTTTCGTTTTTCAGTTTCGCCTTGGGCGAGCCGGAACGCTTGAGCCACTTGCCCGGGGATTCCGCCTTGTTCAGGCGCGGACCGCAGCCGCCGTAGGTGCCGGCGCGCTCATCGGCCGACTGCATGCGCGCCATGGTCGTGTCCATTTCCTCGGCGAGCCGGTCCATCGCCTGCTGCGGGGTGAACACGCCCGAATTGACATCGCCGATTTGCTGCCACCAAATCTGCGCGAGTTTCGGGTAGTCGGGGACATTGGTGCCGGTCGGCGTCCAGCGCACGCGGTCGGGCGAGCGGTAGAACTCCACCAGCCCGCCGAGTTTCGGCGCGCGTTCGGTGAACGACTCGTGGCGAATGTCGCTGTCGCGAATCGGCGTCAGGCCGACATGGGTTTTTTTCAGCGACACCGTCTTGGACACAGTGAACTGCGCATACAACCAGGCCGCCTGCCGGCGCTTCACCGGGGTGGACTTGAACAGTGTCCACGAGCCGGCGTCCTGATAGCCGAGTTTCTGGCCCTCCTCCCAGTAAGGACCGTGCGGCGACGGCGCCATGCGCCACAGCGGAAAGCCCTTGTCGTCCACGGTGTTGTTGCCTTCGCTCTTCGGCGCGACCATGGCCGAGGTAAACGCGGTGTACCAGAAGATCTGCTGCGCGACATTGCCCTGGGAAAGCGCCGGCAGCGACTGGTAGAAGTCGTAACTGGCCGCGCCGGGCGGCGCGTATTTGCGCAGCCACTCGTCCCATTTGCGAATCGCATACACCGCCGCCGGCCCGTTCGCCGCGCCGCCGCGGCTGACCGAGGCCCCGACCGGGTTGCAGCCGTCCACGCGGATGCCCCATTCGTCCACCGGTTTGCCGTTGGGCAGGCCCTTGCTGCCGGCGCCGGCCATGGAGAGCCACGCGTCGGTCATGCGCCAGCCCAAGTCGGGCGCGCGCTTGCCGTAGTCCATGTGGCCGTAGACGCGCACGCCGTCGATCTCCTTGACATGCACCGAGAAAAACTCGGCGATGTCCTCATACGCCGACCAGTTGACCGGCACGCCGAGGTCGTAGCCGTAGCGTTTTTTGAAGTCGGCTTTCAGGTCTTCGCGCGAGAACCAGTCATAGCGAAACCAGTAGAGGTTGGCGAATTGCTGGTCGGGGAGTTGGTACAACTTCCCGTCGGCGCCGGTGGTGAACGACTTGCCCATGAAGTCGTCAATGTCCAGGTTCGGGTTGGTCACGCTTTTTCCCTCGCCGGCCATCCAGTCGCTGAGCGGCACCGCCAACTGCAGGCGCGAATGCGTGCCGATCAAATCGGAATCGTTGATGTAGGCGTCGTAGAGATTGCGCTTGGTCTGCATCTGCGTCTGCACCGCCTGCACGACTTCGCCTTCGCCGAGCAGTTGGTGGTTGACGCGGATGCCGGTGATTTCCTCAAACGCCTTGGTCAGGGTCTTGGACTCGTATTCATGCGTCGGGATGGTCTCGGAAAGCACATTGATTTCCATTCCGCGAAACGGCTTGGCGGCGTCAATGAACCACTGCATCTCGTCCTGCTGCTCGCGCTTGCTCAGCGTGGACGGCTGGAACTCTTTGTTGATCCAGCGTTTCGCCGCGGCGATGTCGGCCTGCGCGGCCGGCGCGGAAAGCGCGAAAAGCGCCAGCGCCGTCATGGTCTGCTTCAGTTTCATTTCAATACTCCGGTTGGAAAGGGAAAAAACGAATGCCAAATTGTAGTGTAGCACCGCGGAAAAACGGAAAATGCCGGCGGAAAATGTCGCATGCGGACGAGGTCCCTCTGACTCGTCCGCTCCGCTCGCCATGTCCCGATTTGCATATACTACAACGAATTTCGCGCGCTTTTTGACAATTTCCATGAAACCCCAAAACCTCCTCTCCCTGGACCAAGGCACCACCTCTTCGCGCGCCATCGTGTTTGCGCGGGATGGGGCGGTGGTGGCGGTGGCGCAGCGGGAGTTTGCGCAGCATTATCCGCATGAGGGGTGGGTGGAGCACGAGCCGGAGGAGATTTGGCGGACTACGCTGGAATCGGCGCGCGAGGCGGTGGAGAAAGCGGGCGGCGCCGGGTGCATCGCCGCGGTCGGCATCGCCAATCAGCGCGAGACCACGGTGGTGTGGGAGCGGGAAAGCGGCAGGGCGGTGCATAACGCGATTGTCTGGCAGGACCGGCGCACCGCGGAAAAATGCGCGGAATTGGCGAAAAAGGACGGCGAATTGCCCGAAAAAATCGCCGCGAAAACCGGGTTGTTGTTGGACGCGTATTTTTCCGCGCCGAAAATCGCCTGGATTTTGGATGCAGTGGACGGCGCGCGCCGCCGCGCCGAGGCGGGCGAGTTGGCGTTCGGCACGATTGACGCGTTTTTGCTGTGGCGGCTGTGCGGGCGGCACCTCACCGACGCCAGCAACGCCGGGCGCACTTTGCTGTTTGACATCCACAAACAACGCTGGGACGAGGAATTGCTGGGCGCGTTCGGCGTGCCGGCCGCGGTTTTGCCGGAAGTGCGCGATTGCGCCGATGATTTCGGCGCGACCGCGCGCGAGTGGTTTGGGCGGGAAATTCCGGTATGCGGCGTCGCCGGCGACCAGCAGGCCGCGCTTTTCGGGCAGGCCTGCCAT
The DNA here is from genome assembly GCA_028066695.1 of Gammaproteobacteria bacterium. Classification (GTDB taxonomy): domain Bacteria; phylum Pseudomonadota; class Gammaproteobacteria; order Arenicellales; family Poriferihabitantaceae; genus JAHRAW01. The sequence goes on from JALCBG010000010.1 coordinate 45,088, forward strand.
GCGCCGGGAATGGGGAAATGCACCTTCGGCAGCGGCGCGTTTTTGATGGCGACCACGGCAAAACCGGCGAAATCGCGCCACCGCCTGCTGACCACGCTCGCCTCGCGCCTTCACGGGCGCGCCGCCTACGCGCTGGAAGGCTCGGTGTTCAACGCCGGCACCGCGCTGCAGTGGCTGCGGCAAATCGGTGTTTTCGTGGAGAACAAGGAAATCAAGGAGTTATTGGAAAAATCGCTTAAAAAAGATGAGGAAAACGCTGCCGGAAAAAACCCGTCGGAAACTGTCGGAACGGAGAGTATTTGCATGGTCCCAGCCTTCACCGGCCTAGGCGCGCCGCACTGGCGGCCGCATGCGCGCGCGGCGATTTTTGGGATTACCCGCGGCGCCGGGCGCGCCGATTTGGTGCGCGCGGCGGTGGAGGCGGTCGCGTTTCAGACGCGCGATTTGCTGGAAGCGATGCGCGCCGACGGCGCCGAAATCACGGCGTTGCGCGTGGACGGCGGCATGGCGGTCAATGATTACCTGCTGCAATTTCTCGCCGACATCAGCGGCGTCACCGTGGAGCGCCCGCGCGTGACCGAAACCACCGCGCTCGGCGCGGCGTTATTGGCCGGGCTGCAGTGCGGACTTTACAAATCGCCGGAGGAAGCCGGCGCAGTGTGGCGCAAGGAAAGGGGATTTTCTCCGAATCCCGCCAAAAAAGTCCGCGAAAAAGTCGCGCGGAAACTGGCGGTTTGGGAGGACGCGCTGGCGCGGGTGAAAGCGAAAAAAGGCGCGCCCGATTGAAAAACCGGGCGCGCCCGCGACTTTTCTCCTAAAAGTCGTAGATCACGCTGAGGCGCGCGCCGAAGGAGATTTCGTCCTCCAGTTCGTAGCGGATGCTCTGGCTTTCCGCGGCGAGTTCGTCGCGCAGGTTGCTGACCGCTTCCAGACCGATGGTCCAGCGGAACTTCTCGTTGATCAGCGAGGAGCGGTAGACGGCGAGGCCGAAGTAGGTGCCGACAAAACCGCCGAGAACGCCGATTTCGCGGTTTTTGTCCGGATCCAGATAGCGCGCCACATTGAAGGCCGGCGCGAAAGTGGCGCCGGCGCCTTCATCCGCGCCTTCGGCCGCGTCCTGCAGTTTGCGCAGACTTTCGTCCTCCCAGGTCTCGTTCAGATACAGCATGGTGAGATTGAGGCGCCACTTGTCGCCGTCGGTGTCGGCGCCGATGGCGGTGATGGTGCGGGTGGCGTCCATCGACAAACTGCCGGCGTTCGGCAGGCCGGCCTTGTTGAACCCGGTGCGCTGGTTGATCGCGCGGTAGTAGTCAAGGCGCGCCTGGGCGAGGGTGTCGTCGGGATTGCCTTCCGCCTCGCCCTGCGCATTGACCAAAATCGCCGAGGAAAACGCCTGCAGGTCCACGGTGGTGTCCGAGTAGAGCATCTCAAACTTCCACACCCAGTCGCCGCGGGGAATGGCAAGTTCAATGCCGTAGTTCTCGGTCGGGAACAGATTAGCGTTGCTGAAGACGTTGTAGATTTCCGCCTTGGCGTCCTGCACGTGTTTGGGATCATCTGAGGGAAGCACCCTCACATTGTTGGTGGTTCGCACGCAGGAACCGGCAGGAGTGCCGGCAGGGGTGGGGTTAGCACCAACGCCAGCGACTCGCCCATCCACACTGGTCAACTCACGCTTCCTTCCTTCTCCGCGAACGGTCGTCCCGCCCGCAACCGCGGCATCAATGTCGCCGGCGCATGCCAGCCGCGCGTTCTTGGACTCAAACCCGAGCGAGTCATTGGTGTCGTGGTAGGTGAAGCCGAGCGTGCCCCAGTTGTTGTAGAACACGACCCGCAACGCGCCATGCTCGTGGTCGGTCAGGTCGTTGTCCGGCGCAAGAACTTCTTCTTGCGTGAGCCGCATACTCGCGACAGTTGCAGGATCGACATTATAAATGTCATCAGTCGCCCCTTCAGGCTGGCTGCCGCCGGACAGCACGCTTTCAAACAGCGGATCCAGTTGCACCGAGTTGAAGTAGTAGCCGCTGATTTCCATGCGCGGAGTCGGGAACCAGGTCAGCGCGACCTGGTCCTGCGCGAACAGCGTGGCGATTTTGTCGGTCACCGCGTCTGCGCTTTGCAGCGACACCGGCAGCGACAGCGAAATCGGCGACAGCAGTTCAAACTGCCCCCAGTTGACGCGGCGGCGGCCGGCGGTGACTTCCAAATTTCGCAGCAGGTCAAACTGCACGAACGCGTCGTTGACGATGGAAGTGTCGTCGCGCACCGTCAGGTCGTCGGTTTCCGGCTCGGGATTGCCGTCTTCGTCCGGCATCGGATTGCGTTTCGCCGCGTCGGTCAGAACGCGCGACACGGTCAGATCGCTGCTGCTGGCGAGGCCGTTGAAATAAACGCGGCCGCGCTCGCGGGCGAACGGCATGTCAAAGCCGAGTTGCACCGAGCCGTAAGTGTGCTGAACGCCGGTGCCGGCCGAGCCGGTGCCGGAGAGGGTTCCAAAGAAATCGCCTTTGGATTTCGCCGAGTAGGCGCCGTCGTCTTCCTCCTCGATGATTTGCGCATGGGCAGCGCCGGCCGCGGCAAAAATCGCGGCGGCGGCGAACATGCGCAGCCAGGGAAAGAACTTGAAAACAGCGGGGGTGGTAGTGGAGTGTTTCATGAGTTTTGCCTCCGGATCGTAAGATCAGTAGGGTTGGTTGGGGGGGAAATGCAAGGCTCCGTCGGATTGTCAGAAATTATAAATGAAACTGAAGCGGCCGCCGCTGGAGATGTCGTCGGCGAGTTCGTAGCGGTTGCCGTCGGCGTTGGTCTCGGCGGCGAGGTCGTCGCGCAGGTTGCTGATCGCCTCGGCGCTCAGCGTCCAGCGGAAATTGTCGCCGATGGTGGAGGTGTAATAAAAAGACGCGCCGAAATAGGTGCCGAGAAAACCGGCGAGAAAGCCGGTTTCGCGCTGTTTGTCGCCGTCCAGATAACGGGCGATGTTGATGGTCGGGGCGACCTGGGATTCGCGGTCGCTGGCGCTGGTGCCGAACGCGGCGTCTCCGAGTTTCAGCAACTCTTCGTCCTTGGTGTCAAACGACTGGTCAATGCCCAGAATCATCAGATTGAGGCGCCAGTTGTCGGTCTCCACATCGGCGCCGAAAGCGATCAGAGTGCGCTCCACCGGGACATAGAGTTTGCCGACATCGGCGGCGCCGCCGCTGCGCATGTCAGCGTTGAACACCGCGTTGTAGAACGCTTGTCCGGACGGCGTGAACGGCTCCGGAGGAGTGCCGATCATGCGAGTGATAAATTCTCCACCGACGACACCGCTGATGTCGGTGAAACTTTCCTGCTGCAGGTATTCAAACTTCCAGGTCCAGTTGCCGGCCGGAATGGCGAGTTCAAAACCGAAACTCTCCGCTTCGGGCAGGTCGGTGTTGTTGATGACGTTGTAGACATCGGTGGCCCCATTAACCAACTCCGCCTTCGCGAGATCTTCGCCGAATGACAGCGTGTCCACGCCGTCCAGATAGGTAAAGCCGAGAATGCCCCAGCCGGGATAGAACAGAATGCGTCCGCCGGTCTGGTCGTGATCGGTGAAATCGTTCGGCTCTTTTGTAGGGCTCGGCAGACTCGCTCCCGTCGGACTGTAAAGTTCATCGCCGTTTTCCTGCTGGAGTTCCAGAATGCGCTCAATCAACGGGTCCAAGTGAACGCCGTAGAACTGATACGCCTGAATTTCCATGCGCTCGCCGGGGAACCAGGCGAGGCCGACTTGGTCCTGCGCGACCAGCGAACTGATTTTGTCAATGACCGGCTCGGCGCTTTGCGGCGTCAGCGGCAGCGCGAGATTGATCGGCGAGAACAGGTCAAACTGCCCCCACGAGAGGCGGCGGCGGCCGAGGGTGAATTCCATCGCGCCCGGCAAATCAAACTGCAAAAACGCGTCGCGCACATCAAAAGCGCTTTCGGCGATGGTGATGGTCTGCTCGTCTTCAAGACCGCGAAGTTCCATGCACTTGGCACTGCTGGGAGTTATGCACGCCTGATTCCGTTCCTGCTTGGATGAATCCTTCAAAACCAGATCCAAATCCAAGTCGGTGTTGCTGCCCAGTCCGCTGAAATAAAAGCGTCCGCTCTCGCCGGCAAACGCGGTGTCGTAGCCGATTTGCAGCGCCTGATAGAGCGCGGTGGTGCTGCTGCCGGGCGCGCTCACTCCGCTGAGGCGGCCGAAAAAGTCGCCGCGCGCCGGCGCGGTGGAATAAACCTCGTCTTCCTCAATCACCTGCGCATGCGCGGGCGCGAGCAAAAGCGCGGCCGACAGGGCGGCGCACAGGCGGAAAAGGGTTTTGGTGCTTGCCGGAATGTTCATTGGTTCTCCGAGTTGTAAGGGGAGTTTTCGGGGCTGTCAAGATGGGCCGGCGCCGGCGCCTGCCGCCCGGATACCATAGCAAGAAACGCCGGCAAAAACAACAGCGCGGAGGCGAGCGCGCAGGCGATGCCGAACGAGGCAAAAAGCGCGAAGCGGCGCAACACCACCAAATCGGAAAACGCGACCACGCCCAGTCCGCAGCAAAACAGGACGGTGGTGACGGCGATCGGGCGGGCGGTGCGCCCGAGGGCGCGGCGGCGCGAATCGGCGGCGCCGTTGCCGCGGCGGTAATGGTGCAAAAAGTGGATGGTGTCGTCCACCGACAAACTGAGCGTGACGCCGGCGATGAGAATCGCGGCGAAATCGTAGGGATAGCGCAGCCACGCCACCAGTCCGGCGGTGGCCGCAAGCGGCAGCATATTCGCCAAAAGTCCGGCGAAACCGGCGCGCCAGCCGAATTGCGCGAAGAGGAGGGTGGCGATAATCAGAAAAGTCAGCGCGAGACTGCTCGCCTGGGTGTTCAGCACATGCTCGCCGAGGTTGTGAATGAACACGCCGAAACCGGTGATGGTGGTGGTCAGGGCGGTGGAGGAATTGTCGGGCGCGGCCGCGACATGCGCCTCGGTCTCGGCGATGGTGCGCTCCAATTCGGGCGAGAGGAGATTCGCGGTCTGCAAACTGAGGCGCGCGCCGGACTCGTTGAAATCCAAATACGGCGCGAGAACGCCGCGCTCGGTCTCGCTGCGCGACAGCGACAAAAACAGCAATTCCTGCGACAACTGCCCGTCCGATTCCGGCAGACCGGAGCCGCCGAATGCGGTGTCGGCCATGCCGACCGGGAGGAGATAACTGTCCACATAATGGACCGTGTCAATCTCGCGCAGGCGCGCCGCCAGCGACTCCACATCGCGCATCGCCGCGTGTTCGGCGAATTGCTCGGGCGCGCCGCGGCGAATCACTTCCACGCGGTTGGAGCCGCCCAAATCGGCGTCCACCAAATCAAACGCCTGCCGCACCTCGCTCTGCGGCGAGAAAAACACCGCGAGAAAGTTGGTCTCGGTGCGAAGCAGCGACAACCCGCCGCCGAGCAGCGCGGCGAAGCACAGCCCGGCGAAAACGATGCGGCGCGGGCGCGTTCCGGCGGCGCGCTCAAACGCGCCGGCGAGTTTTTCCCAGGGCAGCCGCGACGGCGGTTTTCGCTCCATGCCGGGGAAAATCCACAGCGAACCCCAGACCGCGCCGGTGATCAGCGGGTAGGCGTAGAGAATGGTCAGCGCCGAGGCGAAGCCGAAATGCTGCAGCGGGGTCAATTCGCTGACCGAAAACGCGCCAAAACCGGCGGCGCTGGTCAATGTGGCACCGAGGCAGGGCAGCCAGGTCTGGGCGATGGTCTTTTTTATGCGGGTCTGCGGGTCGTGCAAATGGGGCGCTTCCAGCGCGTCCCATGTGGCGAGAATGTGCAAGCCGTCGGCGACCGCAATCACCGAGACCATGACCGGCAGCACCAGCAAAACCGCGTTCATCGGCCAGCCGAACGCGGCCATCAGGCCGAGGCAGGAGGAAACCGCGGCGACCGCGGCCGCGAAAATCACCGCGGCGCGCCGCCAATTGCCGCAGGCGAGCCGCAGAAAAATCACCAGCATGATTCCGGCGAGCGCGAGCAGATACGGCAGTTGTTCGCGGGTGGCGCGGTTTAGTTCATCTTTCAGCGCCGATTCGCCGGCGAAATGTATGTTTTCCCAGCCTTTTTTGTCGGCCTCGGCGCGCGCCGCGGCGATGACCGCGGCCACCGATATGCCGCGCGCGACCGCGTCAATGCGCTCAATCGCGACCCGCAACAGCACTTTGCGCTGGTCGGCGGAGAGGAGCCGGCCGGCATAGGGGGAGGCGAGGAATTTTTCGCGGAAAGCGTCGGCGTCGGCGAGAAACCCTTTTTCCATCGCTTCGTCAAAACTGCCGATTTCCAGCGTCTCGCCGGTGTCAATGATGGTGGTCGCGCTGAGTGGCGACAGCACCGATACGGTTTCCGGCAGCGCGTCAAGAACTCCTTCTAACTCCCTGATTTTTTGCGTTTGTTCCCCGCGAAAAAAGTCCTCCTGCAATTCCACCACCAGCAGGAATGCCTCGTCCGGCTCAAACTCGGCGCGGAAAGTGTCCAGCGCGACCTTGCGCGGATTGTCCGGCGGCAGCCAGGTGTCGTTGTCAAAGCCGAGGCGGTGCAGTTGCGAAGTGGCCGCGCCCGCCAGCGCGAGCCACAGCAACGCCACGCAGGCGCGCGCAACGCGCATATTTAGCGCCGCAATCCCTTGATGCCGACCCGGTCCTCCTCAATGACGCGGTCCAAGTCAATGTCGCTCTTGGTCATCTTGGTCGAGCCGCCGCTTTGGTGGTTGGTCATCTCCGCCTCAATGACCATGTACATGCCCTTGACCTTGCGGATGCGGTTGTTGGTCAGGGTTTTGAGTTTTTTGCCGCCGCGGTCGTAGAAGGTGATGCTCGCCGGCACCAGCACTTTGCGCAGCATTTCCACCTCCAGTTTGGAGTAGAGGTCGCTGCGGTCACGCGGAATGCTTTCAATGTGGATTTTCTTGCTGTCCTGGCGGACGATGCGGTGCTTGTCGCGCGACACCTGGCGGCCGGCGATGTCGCCATTGGTGAAGTCGGAGCCGACGAAACTCTTGTTCTGGTCGTCGGCGTTCAGTTGCTTGACCGAGCGCAGCGCCGGCAGGTAGATCCACTGGTCGGCGATGTCGGCGCCGTCCAGCGTCTCGCTCAGAAGGCCGGTGTTTTTGACGCTGGGCGGGCGGTCAAACTTCATCAGACTCTTGGTGCGCTCCGGGAAGATTTTGTGCCACATGCGAAACTCGCGCACGCGGGTTTTTCCCTCGCGGTTTTTGATCAGCAGTTCCACCGAGGCGCGCTGGTTTTTGTGCTGGCGCGACTGCTCGTAGGAGGCCTGCATGACCGCCTGGCCGCTGGAGTAATTCTGCGCGGCCACATTGGCGAGGGGCAGGGCGGTGAGGAGAGCGGCGGCCGGCAAAATTGCGGCAATGCCGCGAATCAAGGTTTTGAGAGTTTTCATAGTTTTCATGGCAGTTTTCAATGGAAGTTTTCAGGGGGGACTTTACTGCTTCGCATCGCAGCGGAATATAGCAAATCGCCGCGGAATGTGCAAAAGGGGCGCGTAAAAAATCCGTAAAAAAATTGTAAATCAGAAAATCCCGGCTTCCAGCCCGGCCGCCATCAGCGCGCCCAATTCCTCGCATTGCGGCAGAAAATCGGCGCGAAAATCGCCTTTCAGCACCAGGGTCGGGCGCACCAGTTTCCACTTCATGCCGCCGATAATCCGCTCCATGCTGGTCTTCGCGCCGGTGCCGTCCAGGCCGCCCTTGACATACAGCGCGGCCGGCAGGCCCTCGGTTTTTTCCAGGCAGGGGTAATAGACGCGCTCCAAAAAGTCCTTGATCTGCCCGCTCATGTAGCCGAAGTTTTCGGTGGTGCCGAGGATGACGCCGTCGGCCCACAACACATCGTCGGCGGCCGCGTCCGGCGGCTCGCTCGCGCGGGTTTTGATTCCGGAAATTTCGTCGCGCGCCGCGCCGGCGCAGACCGCGCGGTGCAAGGCGCGCGTGTTTTTGGAGGGGCAGTTGGCGACTATTAAAAGGTTGGGCATGGACGAATTAAAAACGCGCCAGTCCGCCCGCGTTCATTTTGACGAACAGCAAATCTCCCTGCCGCAACAATTCGCCGCGCACTTGCACCGACTCGGCCGCGAGCGGCGCCAGCGATTTCGCCGCAGAAGTTCCGTCGGTGTTCAGCAACAGGTAACCGAACTTTTCGCGTTGCGCGTTTTGCACCACCAGCATCGGCGGAATGCCGCCCAACAAACAGAGTTCCGCGCATGCTTTGTGCACGGCGCCGGCGCCGGGTTTCATTACGCCGAGAAAACATTTGGAGTCGGCGATTTCGCCGCGAAACACGACGCCGCCGAGGGATTCAAAACCGAGTTCGGCGCGCAACGCGTTTTCGTCGGGGATTTCCGCGAGGGAAATTGTGCCGGAGTTTTCCCCGGAGTTTTCATGTCCGTTTTCATTTTCAGTTACCGAGGGGATTTCCAGCATCCGCCAGTTTCCGCGGAGAATTTCCGCGCCGCGAATCGCGACCGCGCGCCCGTCAAAACGCGCCGGCAAATTCGCCGCGTGTTTTCCCTGGCCGACCAACAGCACCGACTCAATCCGGCCCGGGTTTTGCGGGTGAAAGCGGTGCAGCGCCGGGTAGGGGCGCAAGGTCAAAACCCCGCGCAAAACCTCCGGCGCCGCCGGCCGCCAAGTCGCCTCGCCGGCCGATTGTTGCTGCATCGCCCAGAAATGTCCGGCCGCGGCCGCCGCGGCCAGCAGAAGCAGCGCGAGCGGCCAATAAAAACGCGCCAGCGCGGCCGGCATCGGCAAATAACCGACGAAGAAGGGTTTATCAGGTTTTTCGGGGGACTTTTTGTCAGCCATCATTTTTCGCCGGGAATTTCCACCACCGGGCGCGGCGAGCCGGCCGGCAGCGGCGCCGGGTCCAGCAAGACGCGCGCGCCCTCCACTTTGACGCGGTAGGTCGGGATTTTTTCGCCGAAAGGCGGCGGCGAGCAGCCGTCTTCGGGGCGGTATTGGTAGCCGTGCCACGGGCAGGTGATCAGCCCGTCCATCACGCGCCCCTCGCCGAGCGGCCCGTTTTGGTGCTGGCAGACATTGGAAACCGCGGCGATTTTGGTCGCGCCGGCATTGTCGCGGTAGCGAAACACCGCGACCCGCTCGGCGCCGCGCAACGCGAAAATTTGCGCGCGGTTAATCGGGATGTCATGCCAGTCGCAAAGGTCCAACCAAGAAGTTTCTGCGGAACTTTTTGCGGCATGAAAATCCGCGCCGGATTTAAAAAGCGCCGCCAAAATGTGCAATCCGCCGACAACGCAAACGCTCGCCATCGCCATCCACGGCGCGAAACCGGTGTCGTTTTGCTGCAACGCGCCGAACAAAATGTGCGCGATGATCAGCGCGTAAGCCGGATACACCAGCATGTGAATCGCCTTCCACAAAGGTCCGCCGAGCGTCGCGTTCCAGTAATCGTGGCTGGTCGCGGCCATCAAAAACAAAATCGCCAATGCAATCGCGCCGAGCAATTGAAACGGAAAATCTCCGCCGACAATTGCAATTGACGCGAGCGGATTGATCACGCCGAAGCCGTGATACCAATAAATCGCCAGCGCGGCGTGCAGCAGCGCGACCACGAACATGGACACGCCGAGGTGGCGACGGTTGTAGAGGAGCGGCAAAAAGCGCGGGGAAAGGCGGGCGAGGGGGCCGATGCACAAAATCACATTCAACATCAAAAATGCGCAGGTGGAAAGCGCGCGCATCAGCACGATCGGCGCGGACAACGCGTCGGCGCCGGCGAGGTCGCTCGCGCCAATGAACAGCGCGAGGTAGAGCGCGACGCAGGCCCAGATGCACAGGTCGTAAAGGAGTTTGCGGCGGTTCCACTGAACCGCGACGAAACCGTGGCTCATGACATTAATTAAGGGGTCCCTTGCCGATGGCGCGCAGCGCGGCCGGCGCGTTCGCGTCGTTGGGCGGGGAGAGCGTAGTGTCGGGCGCGCTGAAATAAAACAGCGCGACCAACAACGCCGGCGGCAACAGCAGCCAGACGAAGCGGTGAATGACGCGTTGCGGCCGAATCATTTTTTGTTGCGACTCCATTTGACGGCGAGGAGCGGCCAAAGCGCAATCGCCGCCGGCGTCCAAAGCAACCGCACCCCAAACGAGGCGCCGCGCGCGTCCGGGGTGATGACCGCGTGACCGCGCCAAAAAAACGCGGCGCCGAACAGGAGGCCCGGCAGCAAATAGGCGGCGGCAAGCAAAAGGGGGAGGGGCGCGGACATTTTTGCAGTATAGCACCGCCGCTCCACCATTCCGGCGGCGAAGCGGTTATACTCCCGCTCGAGCCGCCCATGCCCGCGCCCCGCGACACCAACCTCACCGTTCAGGAATTCAACCGCATCGCCGATGCGCGCCTGCCGTTTGCCGCGCTGATGGGATTGCGCGCCGAATCCATCGGCTTTGACGGCGCGGTGATGCGCGCGGTGCACCGCGACGATTTTTTGCGCCCCGGCGGCAGCATCGCCGGACCGATTATGATGGGGCTCGCCGACGCGGCGTTTTACGCGGCGATTCTCGGCAATATCGGCGCGGTGGAATTGGCCGTGACCACCAACTTTTCCATGCACTTTTTGCGCAAACCCCCGCCCGGCGACATTCTCGCGCGGGCGCGCCTGCTGAAACTCGGCAAACGCCTGGCGGTATGCGAGGCGACTTTATGCAGCGAGGCGCTCGGCGACGAACAACCGGTCGCGCACGCCACCGGCACCTATTCCATCCCGCAAGACGCGAAAAAAGTCTCGTAAAAACAATGGAAAAAAATGCAAATCGCGAGTTCTTTATGAAAAAAAGACCGCGTGAAAATCTCCACGAAAACCGCCGGAACGCGCGATGAAGAGAAAATCCGGCTCGGTCTGGGTCGTTCTGGCCGCGATGATCGGCAACGGCCTGATCGCCATCACCAAATTCATCGCGGTCGGCATCACCGGCAGTTCGGCCATGCTGAGCGAGGCGGTGCACTCGGTGGTGGACACCGGCAATCAGGGGCTGCTGTTGTGGGGCATGAACCGCGCCAGCCGCCCCGCAGACGAGCGCCACCCGTTCGGCTACGGCATGGAACTCTATTTCTGGGCGTTCGTGGTCGCCATTCTGATTTTCGCCATCGGCGCCGGCGTTTCGCTCTACGAGGGCATCCACAAACTGCTGGAGCCGAAGCCGGTGCTGCACCCGATTGTCAATTACGTGGTGCTGGGCACGGCAATGATTTTTGAGGCTTTCGCCTGGATAGTCGCGTTTCGCGAGTTTCGCCGCAACAAAAAGAAGACGCAGGGCTATTTTGAGGCGGTGCAGTCCAGCAAGGATCCGACCGTTTTCACCGTGCTTTTTGAGGACAGCGCGGCCATGCTCGGGCTGATTTGCGCGTTTATCGGGGTGTTTTTGACCGAACACCTCGCCGACCCGCGCTTTGACGCGCTCGCCTCCATCGGCATCAGCATCATCCTCGCCGGCACCGCCGCGGTGCTCGCCTACGAGAGCAAGGGGCTGCTGATAGGGGAGGCGGCCAGCGACGAGGTGCGCATCGGCATTCGCCGCATTCTCGCCGAGGAAAGCGGGATTATCGGCATCAACGAGATTTTGACCATGCACCTCGGCCCGCAGGATGTGCTGCTGACGGTGAGTCTGGATTTCTCCGACGAAATGTCCTCGGCCGATGTGGAGGAAAAAATAACGCAATTGGAAACAATCATTAGGAGCAAGTTTCCGGAAATCGCGCGAATATTCATTGAAGCGCAGAGCCAGTTCGGCCACCTGCGGAATGTGCGGCGGTTTCGGTGATTTTTCGCTGGCTTCCGAGGTTTTCCGCGGGACTTTTCAATATTGGCGCCGTTTTTCTGCGGCCCTTTTCGCGCCTTGCCGTTATTACTTATTCGCATAATTTACATTATGTAAAATAACTGATTTGCGCAGGCGCGGATGGACGCCGGCAATTTTTTTGCCCCCCCCCCCCCTTGACATGCCTTTTTCATTCGCTATTATCCGCCCGCGCCGCCACCCCTCCAGCCTCCAAAAAGTCCCTCAGAAAACTCCCGGTCTCATGTTCTCCGGCCCGTTCACCAAACTCCTCAAGCGCTCGCCGCTGGACGACATCCAGCAGCACATGCAAGTCGCGGTGGAATCCGCGCGCGAAGTCCCCGGCCTGCTGCGCGCGCTGCGCGACCAAAACACCGGCGAGTTTTCGCGCATCAAAACCCGCATTTACGACGCGGAAAACGCCGCCGACAAAATCAAAAACGAATTGCGCGGCCGCCTGCCGCGCACGCTGTTCATGCCCATCGCCCGCCGCGACCTGCTGGAGGTGCTGCATTTTCAGGACAGCATCGCCGACACCGCGCAAAACATCGCCGACCTGCTGGACGAGCGCAGCATGAAAATCCCGGCGAAACTGGAAGAGCCGCTGATTTCCCTCGCCGAAAGCAGCGTGCGCGTCTGCGAGTTTTCGCTGCGCATCATTCAAAAACTGGACGAATTGGTCGGCGTCGGTTTCCGCGGCGCCGGCGCGCGCCGCGTCCGCGAAATGACCGAACAACTCAACTTGTTTGAGCACGAAGCCGATGAAATTGAGCGCGACCTGTCGCGCGCGCTGTTTGAAATTGAATCCGAACTGGATCCGGTCTCGGTGATCATGTGGTACCGCATCATTGAATGGATCGGCGACCTTGCCGACCACGCCGAAAAAGTCGGAGACCGCGTGCGCCTGTTCGTGGCGCGCTGATCTTTTTTTCCACGCCCCCTTCCCCGGAGAAACCCAATGGAAGTTATCGCCCAGCACGGCGCGACGCTGCTGATCATCGCCATCGCCTTCGGCTGCTTTATGACCTGGAGCATCGGCGCCAACGACGCGGCGAACGCGATGGGCGCGTCAGTCGGCTCCAAGGCGATCACCGTGACGCAGGCGGTGTGCATCGCCGCGGTGTTTGAATTCGCCGGCGCGTTTCTCGCCGGCGGGCATGTCACCAAAACCATCCGCAAAGGCATCATTGACCCGCAGCAAATTCTCGGGCAGCCGGAAATTTTGGTCTACGGCATGCTCGCCTCGCTGCTCGCCGCGGCCGCCTGGCTTCTGGCCGCATCGGCGCGCGGCTGGCCGGTTTCCACCACGCATTCCATCATCGGCGCAATCGTCGGCTTCGGCGTCGCCGGCATTGATTACAGCGCGGTCAACTGGGGCAAGATCAACACCATAGTCGCGAGTTGGGTGGTCTCGCCGATGGTCGGCGGCATGCTCGCCTTTCTTTTGATGATCAGCATTCGCCGCCTGATCCTCAACACGCCCCGCCCCATTGAAAAAGCAAAACAATGGGCGCCGCTGTATGTCTTCTTGGTCGGCTTCGTGGTCACGCTGGTCACGGTGTTCAAGGGGCTGAAACATTTGAAAGTGGACCTCAGCGTGCCGCAGAGTTTTGCGATCGCCTTCGCGGTCGGCGTCCTGGTCGCGTTCATCGGCCGCCTGCTGATCGCGCGGGTGCGCGTCGCGCCGTCCGGCGGCGATGACATGAGCGCGGATTTCGCCGCGGTGGAAAAAGTGTTCACGCCGATGCTGCTGTTCACCGCCTCGGCCATGGCGTTCGCGCACGGCTCCAACGATGTCGCCAACGGCATCGGCCCCCTCGCCGCGGTGTTCAGCATCGTGGAAAGCGGCGGCGAAATGACCCAGACCGCCGCGCTGCCGCTGTGGATTTTGTTCCTCGGCGGCGGCGGCATCGTCCTCGGCCTCGCCACGCTGGGCTACCGCGTCATCCGCACCATCGGCACCAAGATCACCATGCTCACCCCGACCATGGGTTTCTGCGTGGAACTCGCCGCGGCCGCCACCGTGGTCCTCGCCTCGCGCACCGGCCTGCCGGTCTCCACCACCCAAATCGTAGTCGGCGGCGTAATCGGCGTCGGCCTCGCCCGCGGCATCGGCGCCATAGACCTCCGCGTAGTAGGCGGCGTCTTCGCCTCCTGGCTGGTCACCCTCCCCGTCTGCGGCGTGCTGTCGGCGCTGTTTTTCTTTAC
>JALCBG010000064.1 GCA_028066695.1 Gammaproteobacteria bacterium
CGCCGTCGCCACGAGCATCCGCGAAATATGCAAAGTGCGCGGCGAAGTCCAATGGACAAAGCGCGGCGCGCTCGCCGACGACGGCAAGGTGATTGAAGACATTCGTGATTACCGGAAGAACTGAATTCCCCGCAACGACCACCCGCCCCGTCATGTCCCACGAAACCATAGACCTGCAAATTGACGAACGCGGCGTCGCCTATCTGCACATGGCGCGCGCGGAAAAGCACAATGCGCTCAGCGCGCGCATGCTGGATGAGTTGACCGATGCGGCCTGCGATTTGGACGGGCGCGCGGAAGTGCGCGCGGTGGTGCTGGGCGGGCGCGGCGCGAGTTTTTGCGCGGGCGCGGATTTGGGGTGGATGCGCGACAACCTGGCGCGCGGGCGCGAGGAGCGCATCGCGGAAAGCCGCAGGTTCAGCAAATTGCTGCGCGCTTTTGACGGCATTTCCAAACTGCTGGTTGCGCGCGTTCACGGGCCCGCGTATGCGGGCGGCGCCGGACTGGTCGCGGTTTGCGACATCGCCATCGGCGCGCGCGAGGCGCGCTTCAGCCTGACCGAGACGCGGCTCGGACTCGCGCCGGCCAACATCGCGCCGGCGATCATCGCGCGCATCGGCGCGCACAACGCGCGGCGGTGCATGTTGAACGCGCATTTTTTCAACGGAGACGAAGCGGCCGCGCTCGGGCTGCTGGACAAATCCGTTCCGGCGAATGAGTTGGACGCCGCGGTGGAAAGCGAAATCGCCGAGTTGCTGCAGTGCGCGCCGGGCGCGGTCGCGACCAGCAAACAATTAATTAAGCGCGTCGCGGCAAACCAGGCCGATGAAGACGCCTGCGCAGAATTGCTCGCCGAAATCTGGGAACGCGAGGAAGCGAAGGAAGGGATCGCCGCGTTTTTTGAAAAACGCCCGGCGAAGTGGATGCAGGGGAAGTGAGGCGGGGGACGCGCGGCGCGCGGACAAAAAAAATGGCTGACGCCATCGGGGAGATGACGACAGCCTTGCACTACCCCCCAGTGCTAAAACTGCCAATATTTTGGCGGGCCGGTTTTTCGGCCGATGGCGCGCAAAACAAGCATCGCGCGACAGGGAGCATTATACGAAAAAATCGCCGGGAAAACCGCCAGCGGAAAAAATAATTTAACTTTTTTTCGGCGGCGGAAGCGGCGGTTTCGCCGGCGATTTTTGCCGGAAAAAACCGAAAATTCCGGCAGTTACGCCCGATTCTGCAAATTCCCATCAGAAATCGCCGGATTCCGGCGGAGGCCGCTCAGGCGCGCGGCCGCTCGTTTTGCGGGTCCCAGACCGCCTCCTTCAAGACGGTGATGGCGCGCTCCGCGCCGAGCAATTCCACGGAAAATCCGCCGGCATTTTTGCCGCCGCCGAGCAGCGCGGCGTCCACATAGGCGAATCCGAGGCTTTTGCCGGTGTAATGCCCGAGCGCGCCCGAGGTGGTTACGCCGACCGCGCGCCCGCCGTGAAACACCGGCTCGCCGCCGGCGACATCGCAGTCGCCGCTTTCGGTTTCAAAATAAATCAATTTTTGCGCGCCGTCCGAATTTCGGCCGCGCGACTCCAGCGCCGCTTTTTTGCCGGTGAAATCCGCTTTGTCTTCGGCGAAGAACCGTTCAATGCCGGCGTCAAAGGGCGTGATTTCATTGGTCAGTTCCGCGCCCCAGCCTTTGTAGGCTTTTTCCATGCGCAGCGAGTTGAGCGCATACGCGCCGAAGTTGGCGATGCCATGCGCGCCGCCGGCCGACCACACCGCGTCATACACCTCCTGCAACTTTTCCATCGGGCAGTGCAATTCCCAGCCCAACTCGCCGGCATAGTTGACGCGCAATGCGCGCAATTGCGCGCCGGCGATTTCAATTTCGCGCGCGCGCAGCCACGGGTGCGCGGCGTTGCTTAAGTCGGCTTTGGTCACTTCGGCCAGCGTCGCGCGCGACCGCGGACCCGCGACCACCAGCACGCCGTAGTCGCCGGTTACATTTTCAACCGCCGCGTCTTCGCCCGGCTTCACGCCGTAGCGCAAAATGTCAAAGTCGCGGTCTTCGCAGAGCGCGCCGGAGAGGATGTAGTAATGCCCGTCGCGCAGCCGCGTCACCGTGGATTCGCCGATGATGCGCCCCTGCTCCGACAAATAATGCGTCAGCACGATGCCGCCGTCGCGCGCCGGCATGCGGTTTGCGCTGATGCGGTTCAGCAGCGTTTCGGCGCCGCCGCCGCGCACTTCGTATTTGGCGAAGCCGGACAAATCAATCACGCCGACGCGCTCGCGCACCGCGCGGCATTCTTCGGCGACCACCTCCATGATGTTGTTGTGGCGAAAGCCGGGCTGCTCTTCGCGGCCGTCCGGCGAAAACCACTTCGGCCGTTCCCAGCCGTTGGCTTCGGTGTACACCGCGCCCTGCTCCCCAAGGCGCGCATACAGCGGCGTAACCCGCGCTTTGCGCGAGGCCGGGCGCTCTTCGCCGGGCAAATGCAGCGCGTACATGTGCTCGTAGTCCTGGTGCGATTTCGCCTTGGTGTAAGCGCCGGGCGCGTAGTCGCCGAAGCGGCGCGGGTCCACGCCGGCCATGTTGATTTCGGAATCGCCGTGCACCATCCACTGCGCCAGGTATTTGCCCGAGCCGGCGCCGGCCGCGATGCCGATGGAGGCGCCGTTGCAGTGCCAGTAATTGCGCAGACCGGCCGCGGGTCCCAGCAGCGGGTTCGCGTCCGGCGTGTGCGGAATCGCGCCGCACACCGCGCGGCGAATGCCGAGGTTCGCCCACTCCGGCTTGCGCTCCATCACGCGCTCTATGTAGGGCGCGAGGTGATCAAAGTCCGCTTCAAACAATTCGTTCTGCGATTCCCATTCGGGCCAGCCGCCGCGCTCGCTCCAGCATTCCTGCGAGTTCGCGGTCTCGTAAATTCCGATCAGCGCGGATTTTTGCTCCTGCCGAAAATACGAGGACGCATACGGGTCGCGCATCACCGGCATCTCGCCGTCGCGCGCGGCGAATTCCGGCGCCGGCTCGGTGACGACATAAGTGTGTTTCATGTTGGTGATCGGAATATCGGTGCCGGCCATGCGGCTGACCTCGCGCGCATAACAGCCGGCCGCGTTGACCACCATTTCACAGACCACCGCGCCATGCTCGGTCTGCACCTCCCATTCGCCGGACGGGCGCATTTTTATGCCGGTAACGCGCGTGTGCGGGACGGCGCGCGCGCCGAGTTTTTTGGCGCCGGCGGCCATCGCGTTGCACACGCCGGCCGGGTCGACATGCCCGTCGTCGGTGGTCCACGCGCCGGCGAGCACGCCGTCGGTGACCACGCCCGGGCAGAGTTGCGCGATTTTTGCCGGGTCTATGATTTCGCAGCCGAAACCGATCAGTTTGCCGACCGCGGCGACGCGGTGAAACCACTCCACTTCGGCCGGCTTCAGCGCAAAACGGATCGCGCCGCAGCCGTGCCAACTGACATATTGCCCGGTCAATTTTTCCAGTTGCGGATAGAGGCGCACGCCGTAGTTGTGGATTTTCGCCATGTTGTAATCGGCGATAAAACTCGGGCAAAGCCCGGCCGCGTGCCAGGTGGAGCCGGAAGTCAGTTCGCCTTTTTCCAGCAGCAGGCAGTCCTTCCAGCCTTCCAGCGCGAGGTGATAGAGCAACCCGGCGCCCATCACGCCGCCGCCGACTATGACGACGCGGGCTTGGGTGGGGAGGGATGTTTGGCTCATTGAGATTTTTGCATTTAGCGCGCGACCATTTTACCCGCTTTTCGGGGTATAATCCCCCGCCACCGGACGCACAACACCATGAACATTAAGCCCAGCACAATTTTTACCGCCGACAATCTCGACATCCTGCGCGGTATTGACAGCGAGTGCGTTGATTTAATTTATTTGGACCCGCCGTTCAACTCCAACAAAAACTACTCGGCGCCGGTTGGCAGCAAAGCCGCCGGCGCGCACTTTAAGGACACTTGGTCGCTGAGCGACACCGACGACGCATGGTGGGGGCAAATCGCGGACAAGTACCCTGATTTGTACCGGGTCATAGACGCGGTCGGCGCGGTTGGTGGAAACTCCAACAAAAGTTACTGCATCTACATGGCGATGCGGTTGCTGGAAATGCACCGCATCCTCAAACCGACCGGCAGCATCTACTACCACTGCGATCCTACGATGTCGCATTCGATCAAACTCCTGATGGATGCGATATTCGGAACGGCACAATTTCGCAATGAAATTGTGTGGTGCTACAAAGGCGCGGAAACGGCGACTCGCCGCTTTTCGTCGAAGCACGACCTGCTGCTGCTGTACACGAAAACAAAGAATTACACCTACAACATGCAGTATCACGAGCACAGCAAGGCGCAATTGGCCCGCTACAACGTTGTGAAAGCGGACGGATCGCGGTGGGCGAACATGAAAGGCAAACTTCGCAAACTGGGTCCCGGCAAACGAATCAGCGACTGGTGGCTCATCAATGTGCTGACTAACAACGACAAGGAGCGGGAGGGCTACCCCACGCAAAAACCGCTGCAGTTGCTGCGCAGAGTCGTCCTGGCGTCTTCCAATCCCGGCGATCTGGTCCTGGACCCTTTTTGCGGTTGCGCAACCGCATGCGTCGCCGCGGAAATCGAAGGGCGTGAATGGGTCGGCATTGACATTTCAGCGATGGCGTATTCGCTCATCAAGCGCCGCTTCAAAAAAACCCTGCCAAAACTGGATATTCCGACAACGCATCATTGGGACAGCGCCGTCGACGGTTTTCCGGTGCGCAGCGGCGCGCAGGTTCTCAGCAAAGACATCAAGCACACTTTGTTCGGTCGGCAGATGGGCAAATGCAACGGTTGCTTCACCGAGTTTCCGTTTCGCCATCTCGAAAAGGACCATTACATTCCGCGCGCAAAAGGGGGACCCGACATCGACGACAATTTGCAGTTGTTGTGCAGTTCATGCAACAGCATCAAAGGCCGGCGCCCCATGGATGTGCTGTATGCCGAGCATCTTAAGAACGGCATAATCACCAGGGCGCAAATCAAAAAACGCTACAAGCCGCCCTACGCTCCCTGACCGCAATTCGCGCTCATTTTGCCCCCATCTTCCCCCGCGGCAGCAAAATCTCAAACTCTCCGCGAATTTCCGCGTCCAGTTTCTCGCTGATGTGCGCGGGGAAGTGCGTGTTCAAAATCTCCTGTGTTTTTTCGCGCGCGGCGGTGTTGACCTGGTGCGCGCCGTTTTCGCGCCATTCGTCCGGGGTCAGGCGGTCGCCGACCAGCGGGTAGACATAGTCGCGCTGCATGCGCGACAGCGTGTCGTCGTGGCCGAGGAAATGCTCGGGGCCGCCGATGCACACTTCGGAAATGGTTTTGACCGCGAGCGACTGGTCGTCTATTTCAATGCCGCGCACGCTGCGGTTGACCGCGCCGAGCAGGTCGTTGTCCAGGAGCGCGCCCTCAAAACTAAAGCCGAGCAAACTCGCCTGCATGCCGGCCGCCTCATACACCAGGTTCGCGCCGCTGTGGCCGGCGAGCGCGAGCGTGTAGCCTTTCTCGTAGCCGGACTGCGCGTCGGGGATTTTGGAATCGGCCATGCCGGCGGCGATGCCGGTCGGCAGGTCGTAATACCGCCCCATCTGCCCGCAGGCGGCCATCAGCACCGCCTGCTCGCCGCTGCCGCCGCTCATCGCGCCGGTGCGCAGGTCGGAGACGAAGGGCCAGGGGGCGAAGATCGCCGGGTGGCCGGGGCGCAGCAAATTCACATAGGCGAGTCCGCCGAGCACTTCGGCGACTTCCTGCGCGACCGCGCCGGCCAGCGAGGCCGGGCTGGTCGCGCCGGCCTGGCCCGCGGCCAGCAATAAAATCGGCATGCCGCCATGCACGCAGGTTTCCATCACGCGGCAGGCATCCTCGGCGAAGCGCATCGGCGGCACCACGAAGCAGCACGAGACGCTGGCGAAAGGCCGCGCGCGCCATTTGCTTTCGCCGCCGGCGACGCGGTGCAGCATGCGCAGGCCCTCTTCGGCGTGCTGCGGGTCGACATAACTTACGCCGCAGTGCTTGCGCGTGCCGCTGATGGAGGCGTAGGTGGTGTGCAGGTCCATCGCGCGCGGGCTTTCAATGTCGCGCGCGACCATGCAGCGCTGGAAGAAGTGAATGTGTTCCAGGCGGTCCACCAGGCGCGCGGCGTCGTAAAGATCCTGCAGGGTGGATTCGCGGTAGGCGCCCTTGCCGGGGAGATTGTCATGCGTTTTCCATTCGTCCACGACATGCACGGCCGCGCCGGCCGTGCCGAAATAGACCTTGTTGCCGGACAGGTGCATGTCGTGCCGCGGGTCCTGCGCGAACAGCGTGATGTCGCGCGCCGCGCGCTCCAGCGTCTCGGCGATCATCGCGCGCGGCAGCCGCAGCCGGCCGTCGCGGAAGGTCGCGCCGGCCGCGGTGAACAATTCCACGCAGGACGGAATCGCGCGCGCGAAACCGACATGTTCAAGGATGTCGCGCGCGGCTTCGTCTATGCGGCGGATGTCGTCGTCGCCGAGCGGCAGGTAGCGCCCGCCGCTTTCGCCGGGGCGCACCGGCTTGCTGTCTTCGGCCAGCGGCGCGGCGCGCAGCGCCTTGCGCGCCTCGCGGCCGCCGGCCCGCCGGGCCTTCATATGCGGATGTTGGTGCGGGGTTGGTGCATCGCGCAATGATAGCGGCATCGGCGCGCGCCGGCAAGCGGCGGTTGCGCTATACTCCGCCCCCCTTTGGGCGGCCCCTTTTGGCGCGCCCGCATCCCACCGCAAATGCCCGAGATCAATTTCCCCATCGCCGTCGTCCTGCTGCTGCTCGGCGGCGGCATCGGTTTTTTCATCGCCCGCCGCGCCGGTCCGGCGCCGGGCGAACTGCAGCGCGCGCGCGAGGATGTGGTGCGCGCCGAGACCAATCTGCAGAACCTGCAGACGCAATTTGACCGCGAAAAATCCCGGCTGGAGGAAATTCGCTCGTCCATGGAAAACACCTTTAAGGCGATGGCCGGCGATATCGCGGCGAGCAACACGCGCGTGTTTCTGGAGCAGGCCACCGAAAAATTCCGGGCGCTCGCCGAGACCTCGGAGAAACAACTGGACGGCAAGCGGGAATTGATCGACAAAACGCTGCGCGGCATGAGCGAGCACCTGGATTCGCTTCGCCGGCAGTCGGTGGAATTGAAAACCAGCATAGACCAGGGGCGCGACGCCACCAATTCGCTCAGCGCGCACACCGCGCACTTGCGCGAGATTTTGTCATCGTCGCAAAAGCGCGGGCAATGGGGCGAGCGCATGGTCACCGACATTTTGCAGGTGATCGGCCTGCTGGAAGGGAAAAACTACACGCGCCAATCCGCGGTGGAGTCGGGCAAGCGCCCGGATTTCACTTTCATTTTGCCTCGCGGGAAAAAACTGAACATGGATGTGAAGTTTCCGCTGGACAATTACGAGCGCTACATTGCGGCTGCCGAAAGCGAGGACGGCGGCGCGGGCGAGCAGGCGAAACTCGCGTTCATGCGCGATGTCAAAAACCACATCAGCAGCGTCAGCGGCCGCGAGTACATCAACCCGGCCGAAGGCACGCTTGATTATGTGATGCTGTTCATTCCGAACGAGTCCATCTACGGCTTCATCAACAGCGAAGACAGCAAGTTGGTGGACTTTGCGCTGTCCAAGCGCGTGCTGCTGTGCTCGCCGCTGACGCTGTATGCGGTGCTGTCGCTGATTCATCAGGCGACGCGCAACTTCATCATGAACGAGCGCGCCTCGGAAGTGATGGACTTGGTCGCGCAGTTTCGCGCGCAGTGGGAAAAATACTCGGAACAGATGGACAAACTCGGCCGCCGCATAGAGGGCCTGAGCGGCGACTACCGCGAACTGGTCAACACCCGCGCGCGCGCGCTGCAGCGGCCGCTGGACAAAATTGAAAACGCCGCGCTCGCGCAGGAGGACATCGCGGAAGATGCGATTGCCCGGGATGATATTGCCGGGGGCGAAAGCGCGCCCGCGGCCGTGCCGGAATTGCTGCCGCGGCGCAGCGGGGAGATTTAACGCGCCCCCCGTTTCTCCTCCACCCCGCTTTCCCCACATTTTCATGCGCATTGGGTATCATGCGCGGTCGCGATACCCGACCCTTTCTCCACCCACCACAAAAGGCACCCGTAAAATGAAAACTCCGACGACTTTTCAAAAATCCCGCCGCGCCGCATTTGCCGCGGCGCTTTTCATGCTGCTGCCGCTCGCCTCGGCCAACCTCGGCGGCG
>JALCBG010000011.1:0-15150 GCA_028066695.1 Gammaproteobacteria bacterium
GTGGCGACCACGGTGATTTTGCGCGCGCTTCCGTAGGCGCGCGCGGCGGCGATGCGCTATACTCGGCGCGCGAAAAAGGGGCCATAGCTCAGCTGGGAGAGCGCAACACTGGCAGTGTTGAGGTCGGCGGTTCGATCCCGCCTGGCTCCACCATTCCCAAAGTCCCCATCGTCTAGTCGGCCTAGGACACCGCCCTTTCACGGCGGCAACAGGGGTTCGAATCCCCTTGGGGACGCCAGCGCGCTGTTTCGCGGCGCGCATCACCCGTTCCACTCCCACGGGAGTTGCCGATGAAAAACCCCCTCCGCGCGCCCCTGCTCGCCGGCCTGCTCGCCGGCCTGCTCGCCGCGCCGCCCCTGCATGCGGAAAGCCCGCTCAAAAGCCCGGCCGACCGCAAGAGTTACCGCGTGGTGCAGTTGGAAAACGGATTGAAAGCCGCGCTGGTCTCCGACCCGGCCGGCGACAAGGCCGCGGCCTCGCTGGATGTGCGCGCCGGCAGCGGCAGCGACCCGGAAAACTGGCAGGGGCTCGCCCACCTGCTGGAGCATGTGCTGTTCCTCGGCAGCGAAAAATATCCGAAACCGGACGAATACCACGCCTTCATCACCGAGCACGGCGGCGACCGCAACGCCTACACCGCCTTTGACAGCACCAACTATTTTTTTGAAATCAGCCCGGAACACCTGCGGCCCGCGCTGGACCGCTTCTCGCGGTTTTTCATAGACCCGACCTTCAACGCGGAATTCATCGCGCGCGAGCGCTCGGTCGTGCATTCGGAATACCAGGCCGGGCGCAAGCAGGACCGCCGCCGCATCTGGGCGGCGCGGCGGCAACTGCTAAATCCGGCGCATCCGGCCTCGCGTTTTTCGGTCGGCTCCGAGCACACGCTGCGCGACCGCGACGGCGCGGATTTGCGCAGCACGATGACCGACTTTTACCGCCGCCATTATTCGGCGGAAGTCATGTCGCTGGCGCTGGTCGGGCGCGAGCCGCTGGATCAACTGGAAAAATGGGCGCGCGAAATGTTCGGGCAGGTGCCGGCGCGCGGCGCGGCGCCGCCGAGTTTTGAAGCGCCCTACACCGAACGGCGCGCGGTGCGCCAGGATGTCGTGGCGCAAAAAGACGAGATGCGCGCGCTGTTTTTCTTTCCGGTGCCCGGCGCGCGCGCGCATTACCGCACCAAGCCGCTCGGCTACATCGCCAACCTGCTCGGGCACGAGGGCGAAGGCTCGCTGCTCGCGCTGCTCACCGAACTCGGATGGGCCGACGCGCTCAGCGCCGGCGCCGGGTGGATGGACGATTCGCAGGGCACTTTTGATGTATCGGTGAGTTTGACCGAGGCCGGGCTCGCGCGCATTGAAGAGATCGGCGAGTTGCTGTTTCAATACATCGCGCTGGTCGCCGAGCGCGGCGTGGAGGAGTGGCGCTACGACGAGGAGCGCAAACTCGCCGAGATCGCGTTTCGCTTCGCCGAGGAGCGCGGCGCGCTTTCCACCGCGCTTTCGCTGGCGCCGGCGCTGCACCGCTACCCGCCGCGCGATGCATTGCGCGGCGCTTACATGATGGAGGACTACGACCCGCAATTGCTGCGTGATTTTCTCGCGCATCTGCGCCCGGACAATGTGCTGCTGCAGGTGGCCGCGCGCGATGCGCCGGCCGATGCGCGCACGCCGTTTTACGGTGTCGGCCACCGCATTCGCCCGATTGCGCCGCGCGCCTTGGAGAAGTGGCGCGCGGCCGCGAACGGCGGCGCGCGCGACGCGCGCCTCGCGCTGCCGGCCGCGAACCGTTTTATTCCGTCGCGCCTGCGGCCGCATGCGTTTTCCGCCGCGCCGGACGCGCCGCGCCGTTTGAAACTTAAAAAAGACGGCGCCGAGCTGGAGGCCTGGCACCACCCGGACGCGCAATTCGGCGCGCCGCGCGCCGCGTTTTTTTTCAGCGTGGTGTCGCCGGCCGCAAACGCAAGCGCGCGCGACGCGGCGCTGACCGAATTGTTCGTGCGCATGGCGAACGACCGCCTGCAGGCGCCCGGCTATCCGGCGCGCCTCGCCGGGCTGCGCTACGAATTGTTCGGCCACGCGCGCGGTTTCAGCGCGCGCATCACCGGCTACGAAGACCGCCAGCCGCAAATGCTCGCCGAATTGCTGGACGCGCTGTTCGCGCCGGGTTTTGACGCGGACAAATTCAAACTCACCGCGGCCGCGCTGCGGCGCGAACTGCGCAACCGGACGCTGGACCCGCCCTCCGACCAGAGCATTCACGAGATCTACAAACTGCTGCTGCACCCAAGTTGGAGCGAGGAAGAGCGGCTCGCCGCGCTCGCCGGGCTTGGCGCCGCCGACTTGGAAACGCATGCCGCGAAACTTTTGAAAAGCGCGCGCCTCACCACGCTCGCGCACGGCGATGTGCGCGCGGCGCGCGCCAAGGAGATGAACCGCATGCTGCGCGCCGCGTTTGACGGCGCGCGCGCGCCGGAGGAAATTCCGCCGCCGCGGGTGCGGCAACTGGAAACCGGAACGCATTTGCGCACGCTGGATGTGGACCACGGCGACTCCGCGCTGGTCTGGTATTTTCAAGGCGCGGAAAAAAGCGACGCCGAGCGCGCCAAAACCGCGCTGCTCGCGCGCATTTTGGAGCCGCCGTTTTTTGCGACGCTGCGCACCAAGCACCGCGTCGGCTATCTGGTGCACGCGCTGGATTTCGGCATGCGTGATGTGCCGGGCCTGCTGCTGTCGGTGCAAAGCCCGACGCACGCGCCGGCCGGCATTAAAAAATTGATGGACGAGTTTCTGCGGGACTTTTCGCGCCGCCTGCGGGACATGGACGCGCGCGAATTCGCGCGGCACAAACGCGGCCTGCTGGACCGCATTCTGGCGCGCGACGAAACCCTCTACGCGCGCACCACGCGCAACTGGCGTGAAATTCACCGCAAGCGTTTTGACTTCTCCTCGCGCCGCGCTTTCGCCGAACAGGTGGAGGCGCTTGCGCGCGATGACATCGCCGCGTTCTTTTTGCGCCTGACGCGCGAACAGCCGCGCATGCTGCTGGTGCAGTCGCCCGGGCGGCGAAGCGGCGCGGCCGATGGCGCAATCGCCGGCGGGAATAATTATGCCGGCGACGGCGGCGGCGCCGAGTTTCGCCGCGGCGCGCGCGCCTTCTTTCCGGCGTATTGATGGACGAGCCGGTCGAACTTCTTGCCGCCGAACTGGGCGAACGCCTGCTGCGCGCCGGCGCGCGCGTCTCCACAGTGGAATCCTGCACCGGCGGCGGCCTGGCGCACCTGCTCACCTCGGCGCCGGGCAGTTCGCAGTGGTTTGAGCGCGGCTTCGTCACTTACAGCAACGACGCGAAAACCGAAATGGTCGGCGTGGACCGCGAACTGATCGCGCGGCACGGCGCGGTCAGCGTGGAAGTCGCGGCGGCGATGGCCGAGGGCGGCCTGCGCGCCGGCCGCGCCGACTGCTGCGCGGCGGTAACCGGCATCGCCGGACCCGGCGGCGCGTCTCCCGGCAAACCGGTCGGCACGGTGTGCTTCGCCTGGGCATGCTCATTGCCGTCCGCGCCGCGCGCGACCCGCAGCGAGCGCGCGCACATCAACGGCGGGCGCGAAGAAGTGCGCGCGCAAAGCGCCGCGCATGCGCTCGCCGGGCTGCTCGCGCTGTTTGAACCGGAAGGCGCGAATCCCTTATAATGCCGCGAGATTTTCCCCGCACCCGCGCATGAGCCTGCACTACCTGGAATTTGAAAAGCCGATCGCCGAACTGGAGGAAAAAATCACCGAATTGCAGCGCGTCGGCAAAAGCCGCGACCTGAATCTCGACGCAGACATCGAGAAACTCCGCGGCCGCAGCAATGAATTGACGCGCGACATTTTTTCCAAACTCGGCGCCTGGCAGATCACGCAAATCGCGCGCCACCCGCTGCGCCCGTATGCGCTTGACTATGTCGGGCGCATGACCGCCGGCTTCCACCACCTGCACGGCGACCGCATGTTCGCCGACGACCCGGCGATGATCGCCGGCATCGGCTGGCTCGGCGAGCGCCGCGTGGCGATCATCGGCCACCAAAAGGGGCGCGACACGCGCGAGCGGCAGCGCGTCAATTTCGGCATGCCGCGCCCCGAGGGCTACCGCAAGGCGCAGCGCGTGATGCAACTGGCCGAACGCTTTCAACTGCCGGTGATCACGCTGATCGACACGCCCGGCGCCTACCCCGGCATCGGCGCCGAGGAGCGCGGGCAGAGCCAGGCGATCGCCAAGTCGCTGGAAGTGATGACCACGCTGAAAACGCCGATCATCTCGGTGATCATCGGCGAAGGCGGCTCCGGCGGCGCGCTCGCCATCGGCGTCTGCGACAAACTCCTGATGCTGCAGTACACAACCTACTCGGTGATTTCGCCGGAAGGCTGCGCGTCCATTTTGTGGAAGAGCGCGTCCAAGGCGCCCGAAGCGGCCGAGGCGATGCGCGTAACCGCGGGCGAGTTGTCGGTCGCCGGTTTCGTGGATCAATTGATTGACGAGCCGCTCGGCGGCGCGCACCGCGATTACGACGCGGCCGCGCAGGCGGTCAAAGACGCGATCCTCGCCGCGATTGACGAACTCGCGCAACTTGAAACCTCCGAACTGCTGTCGCGGC
The DNA here is from genome assembly GCA_028066695.1 of Gammaproteobacteria bacterium. Classification (GTDB taxonomy): domain Bacteria; phylum Pseudomonadota; class Gammaproteobacteria; order Arenicellales; family Poriferihabitantaceae; genus JAHRAW01. The sequence goes on from JALCBG010000011.1 coordinate 4,636, forward strand.
GGTATGCGCGGCTGACCGGCTTCGGCAAGTTTGAGACGCGCAATTAAAATGTTCTCGGTGGAAAATCTTTGCCGCGCGCTGCCGCAGTCCTGCGAAGAGTCGCGCAGTTTTGCGGTCGCATACAGCGGCGGAATGGACTCGCACGCGCTGCTGCACGCGCTGATGCGCGCGCGCGAGTCGCATGGTTTTGCGGTGCGCGCGCTGCATTTTGATCACGCGCTGCAGGCGGAATCGGAAAACTGGGCCGCGCATTGCGAGGCGGTCTGCCGCGAGTGGGACATCCCTTTTTTGCATGCGCGCGAGCAGGTGCGCGCGCGGCCGGGGCAGAGCATTGAAGACGCGGCGCGGCGCGCGCGCTACCGCTGGTTCGCGCAGAGCGTGGCGCGCGGCGAAACCCTGCTGACCGCGCACCACGCCGACGACCGCGCCGAGACGCTGCTGTTGAACGCATTGCGCGGCGGCGGCGCGCATGCGCTCGCCGGCATTCGCCCGCGGCGCATGCTGTCATCGGCGAAAGGGACGCGGGTGGCGCGCCCGCTGCTGGAGTTTTCGCGCGGCGAGTTGGCCGAATATGCGCGCGCAAATGGTTTGCGCTGGATTGAAGACCCGTCCAACCGCGACTTGCGTTTTGCGCGCAACTATCTGCGGCACGAAATCATTCCGCTACTGCAGCGGCGCATGCCCGGCGCGAGCGCGGCGCTGGCGCGCGCGGCCGCAAAATGCCATGACGCGGCCGAGTTGCTGGACGCGGCGCTGTTGCCGGCGCTGGGAGAATGCGCGGCGCCGGAAAAACGCGGCGTGTTTTGCATCGCGCCGCCGCTGAATGCAAACGCGCTGCAGGCCGCGGCACAACATGATGATCATCAGCATGCGCGCCTGACCGCGCTGTTGCGGCTCTGGCTGCACCGCCACGGCCGCCGCTCGCCGTCGGACCGGCAATTGCGCGCCTTTCTCGCGCAGGTTTGCAATTCGCGGCGCGCGGCATTACTTTTCGGCGACACCGAGTTGCGCTGTTTTGACGGGCACATTTATATGACGCGACCGCAGTCCTCCGTCTCTGCAATGACCATGGACTGGGACTTGCGCGCGCGCGACCTCGGGCATGGACTTCGCATTGAAATGCGCCGCAGCGACGAGAGCGGCGCGCTCGCGCCGCGCCGGTTGCGCGGCCGCAAGGTGCAACTGGTCTGGCGGCAAGGCGGCGAGCGCATGACCCTGCCGCATCGCGCGCACAGCCACGCGCTGAAAAAACTCTTCCAAGACCGCCGCGTGCCGCCGTGGGAACGCGGCGCGCTGCCGCTGCTCGCGGTGGACGGCGAAATCGCCTGGGCGCATGGCGTCGGCGCCGGCGCAATCGCCTGCGCGCGCGATGGCAATTTGGCCGATTCCATTCGCCCGCACTTTGCCGCGGCGAATCGCTGAAAAATTTCTCCACCACTTTCACCGGGACTGACGATGAGCAAAAACAACCAGCCGTTCGCCGCCGTTTTGGTCGGCTCCAAATCCGACCTGCCGGCGATGCAGGCGACTTTTGACGCGCTTGAAAAATTCGGCGTGCGCTGGGAGGCGCGCGTCTCCTCGGCGCACCGCACGCCCGACATCACGCGCCGCTATGTGCGCGACGCCGAGGAGCGCGGTTGCGCGGTGTTCATCGCCGCGGCCGGACTGGCCGCGCATTTGGCCGGGACGGTCGCCGCGCACAGCATTCGCCCGGTCATCGGCGTGCCGATGGAGGGCGGCGCATTGAACGGGCACGACGCGCTGCTCGCCACGGTGCAAATGCCGGGCGGCGTGCCGGTCGCTTGCGTCGCCATCGGCCGCGCCGGCGCGGTCAATGCCGCGAATCTGGCGGCGCAAATCATGGCGCTCGGCGATAAAGAGTTGGAGTCGCGCGTGCGCGCATTGCGCGAAGCGAACGCCGAGGCGGTAGTCGCGGCCGACCGCGAACTGCAAAAAACTCTGCCCGGGGCCGGTTGAATTCCCCTTCCCTCACGCGCGCCGCCGAAATCGTCCGCGCCGGCGGCGTGGTCGCGTATCCGACCGAGTCGTGCTTCGGGCTCGGCTGCGACCCGCGCAACAGCGCCGCGCTGCGGCGCATTTTGCATATGAAACGGCGCGCGCCGGAAAAGGGTTTGATCCTGATCGCCGATTGTTATGAGCGGCTTCTTCCGTTTTTGGAAGCGGGCGATTTAAATTCGGATGGCAAAAAACTTCCGGCGCGCATCGCAGAGACCTGGCCCGGCCCCAATACCTGGCTGCTGCCGGCCGGGGCGCGCGCTTCGCATCGGTTGCGCGGCGCGCATTCCAAACTTGCGGTGCGGGTGACCGCGCACCGCGACGCCGCTCAACTTTGCAAATTGGCGCGCATGCCGCTGGTTTCCACCAGCGCGAACCGCGCCGGGCGGCGCGCATTGCGCGACGCCGGGGCGGTGCGCCGCGAATTCGGCGGCGAGGTGGATTACATCGTGGAAGGCCGCATCGGCGGCGCGTCCGCGCCGTCCACGATTCGCGACGGCGAAAGCGGCCGCGTGCTGCGCGCCTGATGTCCGGCGACGCCCCCGACGCCGGCGCGGTCGCCGGCTACCTGAAAGACGCGCAGGCGCGCATCTGCGCGCAATTGCAGGCGTTGGAATCGTCGGCGCAATTCGGCGCGGACAATTGGAAGCACGAGAGCGGCGGCGGCATCACGCGCATTCTGGAAGGCGGCGAGGTATTTGAAAAAGGCGGCGTAAATTTTTCGCATGTCGGCGGCGATGAATTGCCGGCCGCGGCGAGCGCGGAACGCGCGCACCTGGCCGGCAAGCCGTTTGAAGCGACCGGACTCTCGCTGGTCATGCATCCGCGCAATCCGTATGTGCCGTGCTGCCATATGAATGTCCGGTTTTTTTTGGCGGACGTGAAAGACAACGAGAATGAGCCGGGGTGGTGGTTCGGCGGCGGTTACGACCTGACGCCCTGCTACGGCTTTGACGAAGACTGCGCGCACTGGCACAACGCCGCACAAAATGCCTGCGCGCCTTTTGGCGAAAAACATTACGCGAAATTCAAAGCGTGGTGCGACCGCTACTTTCACCTGCCGCACCGCGGCGAGACGCGCGGCGTTGGCGGGTTGTTTTTTGACGACTACCGAGACGGCGGTTTTGCGCGCGCGTTTGCGTTCATGCAAAGCGTCTGCGACAGTTTTCTCGGCGCGTATTTGCCGATTGTGGAACGCCGCCGCGGCATGAATTACGGCGAGCGCGAGCGCGCGTTTCAACTGCACCGCCGCTCGCGCTATGTGGAATTCAATTTGCTCTACGACCGCGGCACATTGTTCGGGCTGCAGTCGGGCGGGCGTGTGGAATCCATTTTGATGTCGCTGCCGCCGTGCGCGCGCTGGGATTACGACCGCCGCGACGCGCCCGGTTGCGCCGAGGCGAAATTGCGCGAGCGCTATTTGCGGCCGCGCGACTGGGCGCGCGAATGATTGCACTCGCGATTTACCGCGTCGCGCTGGGCTTATTTTTTCCGCTGGTGATTCTGCGGCTGTTGTGGCGCGCGTTGCGCGACCGCAGGTACCTGGAAAAAATGCCGCAGCGATTCGGCGTCTATGCGCGCGGCGAGTCGCAAAATTATCCGGTGTGGATTCACGCGGTGTCGGTCGGCGAGGTTAACGCGGCCGCGCCGCTGGCGCGGCATTTGCTGGCGCGGCATGCGCATCTGAAAATTCTGATTACCACGATGACGCCGACCGGCGCCGACCGGGTCGCGCAGATTTTTCACGCGGAAGTTTCCGCGGGGCGCGTCGCGCACCGTTACCTGCCGTATGACTACCCGAGCGCGGCGCGGCGGTTTTTGCGCGCGCATGCGCCGCGCCTGGCGCTGGTGATGGAGACCGAACTCTGGCCGAATTTGATTGCCGCGTGCGCGCGCGCCGATGTGCCGATGATGTATGTCAATGTTCGCATGTCGGCGAAATCGCAGCGCGGATACCGCCGGGTGCGCGCGCTGATTGCGCCGGCGTTGCGGCGCATTGAGAAGTTTGCGGTGCAGACCGACGCGGACGCGCGGCGATTGGAGGAACTCGGGGCGCGCGCGGAGACGCTGGCGCGGACCGGCAGCATTAAATTTGACATTGCGCCGCCGGAAGCGGAGGCGGTGGAGGCGATGCGGCACGATCTTGCTCGTGCCGGCGGTGCAAAAAAACGCATGGTGTGGGTTGCCGGCAGCACGCATGACGGCGAGGAGGAATTGGTTTTGGACGCGTTCGCGCGGGTTTGCGAAGTTCTGGAAACGCCGCCGTTATTGGCGCTGGCGCCGCGGCATCCGCAGCGGTTTGCGGCGGTGTCTCGGCTGTGCGCGCGGCGCGGGTATTCCGCGGTGTTGCGAAGCGCGCCGGGCGCGGAGACCCAAGTTGCGGAGGGCGCGGATATTTATCTCGCCGACACCATGGGCGAATTGCCGGCGTTATTGGCGGCGGCCGATGTCGCGTTTATCGGCGGGAGTTTGACGCCGGTTGGCGGGCACAATTTATTGGAGGCGTCGGCGGCCGGAGTGCCGGTGATTTTCGGCATGCATATGCATAACTTCGCGGAGATTGCGGAGTTGGTTTTGCGGCATGAGGCGGGCGCGCAAGTTCGCGGTGAAAAAGAACTCGCGGAAAATGTTGTGCGGTTTTTGCGCGATGAAAAATTGCGCTTGGAAACCGGGCGGCGCGGGAAAAAAATGCTGGCGGAAAACCGCGGCGCGCTGGCAAAAGTTTGCGCGTTGGTGGAGGAAAAGTTGCGCGAACTTTCACTGTGATTTCACTGTGACTATTTCGCCAGACTTTTCTCCACGATTTCGGCGACATCGGGAGACAATTTCGGGAGTTTTGCAATCGCCTGCAATTCGGCGCGCATTTGTTTTTTGAGGGCGGGCGCGTATTTTTTCCACGCGGTGAAACTTGAGGCGAGGCGCGCCGCGACTTGCGGGTTGGTCGCGTCCAGTTTTGCGACCCACTTCCCGACCAATTTATAGCCGGCGCCGTCGGCGGCGTGGAAGCCGAGCGGGTTGGCGTGGCTGAAAGCGAGCAGGAGCGAGTAGATTTTGTTCGGGTTGCTCGCGTCAAAGGCCGGGTGGCGCGTCAATTTTTGCACGCGCGCGGCCGCGCCGGGCTGCGGCGCGCAGGCCTGAATGCGCAGCCATTTATTGACCGGCAATTTCTCGTCGCGGTGGCGCGCGTAAAAAGTTTCCAGAAACTTGGCGCGGCGCGGGCTTTTGGAATGCGCGAGCGCGGACAAGGCGGCGATGGATTCGGTCATGCAGCGCGCGCTGGTGAAAAGTTCGGCGGCGATTTTGTGGCCGGACGGGGTGTCGGGCGCGATCAGGTAATTTAAACACGCGCACTGCAAACGGCGCGCGGCGATTTGCGCGGCGGTGATTTTTCCGCTCTGTTTTTGCCGGCAATTTTCGTAGAGCGCGGAAAGTTGCGGCGCGAATTCGCGGGCGAGTTCGCGTTTTAAATCGCGGCGGACGCGGGAGATTTTTGCCGGGTCAATGACTTTGAGTTGCTCGGCGATGTAGTCGTGGCCGGGCAATTCCATCAATTTTGCATGCAGCGCCGGATTTTGCACCGCGCCGTCCAGCATCGCGCCAAAAGCGCCGCGCAAAATTGCCGACGGGTTTTTTTCGCCGCGGGTTTTGAGGGCGGCGAGGAGGTGGCGCATGAACAATTTTTGCCCGGCTTCCCACCTGCAAAAAGCGTCGTCGTCGTGGGCGAGCAATTCGGCGAGTTCGCTTTCGGACATTTCCAAATGCAATTCCACCGGCGCGCTGAAACCGCGCAACAATGACACCGCCGGTTTTTCGGGGATGTTTTCAAAAATGAATTTTTGCCGGGCGCGGGACAGCACCAGCAATTCTTCGCGGACTTTTTTGCCGCCGGCGAAAAACGCGGCGCGCAGCGGGATTACCAGCGGCAATTTTCGCGCCTGCCCGGGAGTGGGCGCGCAGGTTTGTTTCAGCGAAATTGCGAGTTGCGCGCGTTTTGCATCGTGCAAAACCCCGGCGAAAACATGCGGCGTGCCGGCCTGCGAATACCAGCGCTTAAATGCGCGCAGGTTTTTTCCCGAGGATTTTTCCATAGCCGCGACAAAATCATCGGTGGTCGCGGCTTTTCCGTCGTGTTTTGCAAAATACAAATCCGCGCCTTTGCGGAATTTTTTCGCGCCGAGGAGGGTGCGCAGCATGCGAATCACTTCGGCGCCTTTTTCATAGACGGTGGCGGTGTAAAAGTTGTTGATCTCGGCGTAGGATTGCGGGCGCACCGGGTGCGCCATCGGTCCCGCGTCCTCGCGGAATTGGTGGTTGCGCAGGCCGGCGGCGTCTTCAATGCGTTTTACATCGCCCCCGGAATTCCCATCGGAAAATTCGCCGGCGCAAAATTGCTGTTCGCGGAACACGGTGAAACCTTCCTTGAGGCTCAGTTGAAACCAGTCGCGGCAGGTTACGCGGTTGCCCGACCAGTTGTGGAAATATTCGTGCGCGACCACCGCTTCCACGTTTTCAAAATCGCCGTCGGTGGCGAGCGCGGGGTCGGCGAGGACATATTGCGCGTTGAAAATGTTGAGGCTCTTGTTTTCCATCGCGCCCATGTTGAAGTCGTCCACCACGGCGAGGTTGAAAACATCCAGATCGTATTCGCGCCCGTAGGCGGTTTCGTCCCAGGCGAAGGCGCGCTTGAGCGCGTTCATCGCGTATGCGCATTTTCCGATGTCGCGCGCACCGGCGTAAATTCGCAGCGCGACTCGCCGGCCGGAGGCGGTGGTGAAATGGTCCTGCTTGTGCGCGAGATCGCCGGCGACCACCGCGAAAAGATAGGTCGGCTTGGGGAACGGGTCGTGCCATTTGGCGAAATGCATTCCCTTTTTTTCCCGGCAGTTTCCGCTTGCAATCAGATTCCCGTTGCTCAGCAAAACCGGCAGGGTTTTTTTGTCGGCGCGCAAAGTCACGGTGTAGACGCCGAGGTTGTCGGGGCGGTCTATCGCGGGGGTGATGCGGCGAAAACCTTCGGCTTCGCATTGCGTGCACAAAATGCCGCCGCTGCGGTAGAGGCCGCTTAAGGCGGTGTTTTCTTCGGGGGAAATGGTGTTTTCAATTTCCAGCGAAAATTCGCGGCCAATTTTCGCCGGCAAATTTATCCGCAGTTTTTCACCGGCAAATTTCCATTCCACCGGCGCGCCATTAATTTGCACTTTCTCAATGCGCATTTCCTCCGCGTCCAGTTCCAGTTTCGCGCTTGCATTTTTCCCGTTGCGGCGGACGAGGTGGCGGGCGCGGATTTTGCTCTCGGCGGCGGCGAGGTCAAACTCCAGGTCGCTTTTCGTTATGAAAAACGCCGGCGGGCGGTAATCGGCGAGGCGAACGCGCTTCGCCGGTTTTTTGCGGGGATTTTTTGCGGACATTTTTGCGGGCATTTTTGAAGGGGACTTTTCCGCGGCGATTTTTAAATCACCGCTCCAAGTATTCCAACTTGTCTTTTTTGCCGGCCCATTCATCGGCGTCGGGCGGCGCGGGTTTCATTTCGCTGATGACCGGCCAGTTTTGGCTGAGTTCGGCGTTCAGTTTCAAAAAATGCCGCTGCTCTTCGGGCAGGTCGTCCTCGGAGTAAATCGCGTCCACCGGGCATTCCGGCACGCACAAACTGCAGTCAATGCATTCCTCCGGGTCAATGACCAGAAAGTTCGGGCCCTCGTGGAAGCAGTCCACCGGGCAGACCTCCACGCAGTCGGTGTATTTGCAGCGGATGCAGGAATCTACGACAACATAAGTCATTTTCGGGCGCTCAATCGGGGGGCGATTGCCAATGGGAAACGGGGGGAGGCGCGCATTATAGCGCGGGCGGGCGAAAAAAAACCGGCGCCGCGAGGCGCCGGTTTTGGGTTGCGGCGGTCAGAAGTGCCACTTGACGAGAACATTCGGGTTGTTCTCGTTCCATCCATCCACACCGAACTTGCTGTTCCACATCACCCATTCCACGCCGACCCAGAGTTTCTTCGCCTCATAGCCGAACATGCTGCCGAAATCCATTTTGAGTTGCGGCGTGAAGTTCAGGCTGGCTTCGGTGGAGCCGGGAGTGCTGTCACCTACGGGATCATAGTCAAAACCGGTGGCGTAGTCCATGAACCCGTCAAAACGCATCATGTCGTTCAGGAAGTCAAAACGCCAGGTCACGGTCAGTTGCTGGTTGTCCGGGCGAGTCCGGTTGAGGTTTTGGTCAAGCATGCTGTCGTCGTTCAGTCGGTGATACAGAATCACATTGAAGAAAGACGCGCGGGGAACCGCGAGGTTTGCGCCAACCCCCAACAGGATGTTCTCAAAGGAGTTGCCGTTGCTTAGGTTGAAGGCGTTGTCTGCGCCGTTGTCGTCGCGGCCGATCTCAATCTGGCCGCTGGCGTACACATTTTTGATGAAGCCGCCCGGCTTCATGAAGTTGTAGTTCGCCGAAGCCTCGCCATACAGCGCGTCGTTTTCGTACTCGCTTTCGCGGCTGAACAGGCGGTCAACGAACAGGAAAGTGCTGCCCCAGTCGTGGCCGCTTGCGTGTTCAAAAGTGATGACTCGGCGCTTTTCTGCCTGGGTTTGCGGAACGCGGACGCCGCCTGCATCAGCATGGCCTGCAGGATGGCGGAGCTCCTGCGGAGAATAGTTGTTCCCCTGCAGATACGTCAGGGAAAAGTCCTGCCAAATCATCTTGGCGGACGCGCTTGACGCTGCGAAAAACAGCGGCGCGGACAGCAATGCCACCGCGAGTTGCTTCAGTTTGTTGCTGGACATGAGTGTTACCCCTTTGCGTTGGTTGAGAAAAAGGATGCGGAAAAGTCTTGGGAAAAGCATGGAAACCGGAGTATACCCGGAATGAAAAACGCGCGCAAGGACCGCCTCGGGCCGCCCTTGCGCGCGGAACTTCATGCCATCGCCGAAGCGCGCTCGCCCTCCTCCTTGGGCAGCACCAGATTCAAAACGATGGCGAGGAACGCCGCCGGCAGCAGGCCGGAAGTCATCAGCACTTTCATCGTGCCCGGCAGATACTGCACCGCCTGCGGCACCATCTGCAGGCCGAGGCCGATGGAAAGCGAGATGGCGAAGATCATCATGTTGCGGCGGTTCCAGTTGACATCGGAGAGCATGTTGACGCCGGCCGAGGCGACCATGCCGAACATGACGATGACGCCGCCGCCGAGCACCTCAATCGGCACCGTGGAAATCGCCGCGCCGACCTTGGGAATCAGCCCGCAGACGATGAGGAAGACGGCGCCGATGGTGGCGACATGGCGGCTCATCACGCCGGTCATGGCGACCAGCCCGACATTCTGCGAGAACGAGGTGTTGGGCAGCCCGCCGAAAATGCCGGCGACCGCGCTGCCGACGCCGTCGGCGTAGGTGGCGCCGCGCACTTCCTCGTCGGTGGCTTCGCGCCCGGCGCCGCCTTTGGCGATGCCGGAAACATCGCCGACCGTTTCCACCGCGGAAACCAGCGACATGAAGCCGAAGCCGACTATGGCGGCGACGCTGAACTCAAAGCCGAACACGAACGGATTCGGCAATGCGAACCAGGAGGCGCGGCCGATGTTGCCGAAGTTCACCATGCCGAGCATGACCGCGACAATGTAGCCGACGATGAGCCCGAGCAGCACCGCGGCCATGGAGATGATGCCGCGGGTGAAGAACTTGAGGAGGTAGGTGACCACGATGACCAGGCCGGCGATGGACCAGTTGAGCGCGCCGCCGAATTCGGGCGCGGCCATCTGGAAATCGGCGGCGCCGCCGGCGGCGTATTTGACGCCGACTTGGATCAGGTAGAGGCCGATCATGACGATGATGAGGCCGGTGACCAGCGGCGGCAGCGCGAAGCGAATGCGGCCGACGAAGGGCGCGAGGGCGGTGTGAATCAGGCCGCCGACCAGAACGCCGCACATCAGCGCGGCCATGGCGTCAACGCCCTTGCCCGCGACCAGCGGTACCATGATCGGCACGAAGGCGAAACTGGTGCCCTGCACAATCGGCAAACGCGCGCCGATGGGGCCCATGCCGATGGTTTGCAGCAGCGTGGCGACGCCGGCAAACAGCATGGACATTTGGATCATGTAAATCAAACTGGGGAAGTCCGGCGAATTGGAGCCGAAGCCGAAACCGGCGGCGCCGGCGACGATGATCGCCGGGGTGACATTGCTGACGAACATCGCGAGAATGTGCTGGATGCCAAGCGGAATCGCCTGCGGAAGCGGCGGCGTCCAGTTCGGGTTGCGCAGTTGTTCCGGGGTGCCGATGGATTGCATGGTGTTCCTCCGGTGAGGTGGGTTGATTGGGTTTGTCAGGGAATTTTGGTGGGACTTTTTTGCGGCGGGAATCCGGGCCGGCCGGGCGCGCCGTCGGCGGTTTTTATAGCGGATTTCGGGGGGGTTGTCAATAGCGGATTTTTGGCGCGAATATTGACTTTTCGCGGGGATTTTCGGGGAGGCGGGGGTTTTAAGGGGGATTTTTCGCGGGGGTTTT
>JALCBG010000011.1:15250-18664 GCA_028066695.1 Gammaproteobacteria bacterium
AGGAGGGATTTTCCGCGGGGATTTTGCAAATTTGCGGCAAATTCGCCGCGGTTAATCGTCGGCGAGTTTGCGGAGTTCGTAAAGCGCGTCCAGCGCCTCGCGCGGGGAGAGTTTGTCGGGAGTGAGCGACTTTAATTTGTCCACAACAGCGCGGGATTTTTTGTCTTTGGGAAAAGTCCGCTTAAACAAGTTGGTTTGTTCCGAGGATTTTCCGACGGACTTTTTGCCGGCCATTTCACCGGAATGCTCATCGGGATTTTTCTCGGCGATTTCCATGTATTGCGCCTCCAACTCGTCCAACTTTTCGCGCGCGACCGCGAGCGTCTCCCCGGGCACGCCGGCGAGACGCGCCACCTGCAATCCGAAACTGCGGTTCGCCGGTCCCGGAAGAACGCTGTATAAAAAGACGATGCCGTCGGCGTGTTCCACCGCGTCCAAATGCACATTCGCCATGCCCGGCAATTGTTCGGCGAGCGCGGTCAGTTCAAAATAATGCGTGGAAAACAGCACGCACGGGCGCGCGCGGCCGGCCAACTCGGCCGCGCATGCCCAGGCGAGCGCGAGTCCGTCAAAGGTGCTGGTGCCGCGCCCGATTTCGTCCACCAAGACCAAACTGTTTTCGGTGGCGTTTCGCAAAATGTGCGCCATCTCGGTCATCTCCACCATAAAAGTGGAACGCCCGCCGGCGAGGTCGTCGGAGGCGCCGATGCGCGTGAAGATGCGGTCAATCGGACCGATCGCCGCCGACTCGGCCGGCACATAACATCCGGTGTGGGCGAGGAGTGCAATCACCGCGACTTGGCGCATGTAGGTGCTCTTGCCGCCCATGTTGGGGCCGGTGATGAGTTGCATGCGGGTGGTTTCGTCCAGGCGCAGCGAGTTTGGAATGAAACCGCCGCTGTCGCGAAGCGCGCGCTCAACAACGGGATGGCGGCCGCCTTCAATGGTGAGCGTCATGCGCGCGCGCAACGCCGGGCGAACCAGCCGCAAAGTTTGCGCGCGCTCGGCGAAATTGGCGAGGACATCCAAGCGCGCCAGCGCCTCGGCGCAATTTTGCAGGGCGGCGACATGCGGGGAAAGTTCCTCCAGGAGTTCGCGGTAGAGTTGCTTTTCGCGCGCCAACGCGCGGCCGCGCGCGCTGAGGATTTTTTCCTCAAAGGTTTTTAATTCCTCGGTGATGAAACGCTCGGCATTTTTCACCGTCTGGCGGCGGATGTAATCGGGCGGCGGGTTTTCCGAGCGCGAGCGCGGCAGTTCAATGAAGTAGCCGTGCACGCGGTTGTATTGCACGCGCAGGTTTTGAATGCCGGTGCGGAGTTTTTCGCGGCCCTCCAGTTCCAAAAGAAATTCGCCGGAGTCGCGCTGCAGGCGGCGCAACTCGCCGAGTTCGGAGTCGTAATCGTCGCGCAACGCGCCGCCTTCGCGCATGGTGGAAGGCGGCTGGTCCACCAATGCGCGCTCCAACAGGTCATGCAATTTCGGCTGCGGCGCCAGCGCCTCGCGCAATTCGCAGAGTTGCGGCGCATCGGCCTCGGCGAGCAGCGGCGCGAGGTGCGGCAGCGCGGCGAGCGCGGCGCGCAGGCGGGTCAGGTCGCGCGGGCGCGCGTTCAATAACGCAATCCGCGCGAGAATGCGCTCCACATCGCCGACCGGCTGCAATGCGTCGTTGATGTCTTTGTGGCGGCCGCCGTCGCGCAGCCAGTCAATCGCGTCGTGGCGCGCGCCCAATTCGTTTTGGTCTCGCGTCGGGCGGCTGAACCAGCGGCGCAAAGTGCGCGCGCCCATGGCGGTGGCGCAGCAATCAAACAGGCCGACCAATGTATGTTCATCGCCGCCGCGGCTGCGCTCTATTTCCAGGTTTTCGCGGCTGACCGGGTCAATGATGATGGCCGCGTCGTCGCGCTCAAAATGAATGCCGCGCAAATGCGGAATGTTTTCGCCGTGCAAATCGCGCACATATTGGATAAGCGCGCCGGCGGCGCGGGTCGCCAGCGGAAAATCGGCGGCGCCGAACGCGCCGAGTCCGCGCGTGGAAAATACCTCGCACAACGCGCGTTCGGCGCGCGCCGGCTCGTAATACCAGTCGGGGATTTTTACCGGGTCGGGTTGCGCGGATTTTGCAAGGGACGCGTCCAATTCACTTTCCCCCACACCATTATGCTCGCCGGTCAAAATTTCGGCGGCGCCGAGGCGCGCGAGTTCGCCGGGAAGGCGCGCCGAGTCGTCCAATTCAAAACCGGTGAAACGCCCGCTGGAAATTTCCAGTGCGGCCGCGCCGATGCGGCCGTTTTCTGCAATCAACGCCGCGGTCAGATTTTCGCGGCGGTCGGCGAGCAGGTTTTCCTCTATTAATGTGCCGGGGGTGATGACGCGCGTGACCTTGCGCTCCACGGGTCCCTTGGAAGTTGCCGGGTCGCCGATTTGTTCGCAGACCGCGACCGCGACCGAACGGCGCACCAGTTTCGCCAGGTATTGATCCACGCTGTGATACGGCACGCCTGCCATCGGAATCGGCTTGCCGGCCGACTTGCTGCGCGCGGTCAGCGTGATGTCCAGCAGTTTTGCGGCGCGCTCGGCGTCCTCGTAAAACAACTCGTAGAAATCGCCCATGCGGTAGAGCAGCAAAGTGTCCGGGTATTTCTCCTTGATGGAAAGATACTGGCGCATCATCGGCGTGTGCGCGGACAGGTTTGCGGCCGGTTTGGATTTTTTGGTTTGGGTTTTTTTCATGGGGATTTTTTCATGGAGGTTTTATTGCGGAGATTTTTCCGGGCCTGCATTTTCCGCGAGACTTTTTCGCGGCGCGACGCAGTGCAGCAATTCATTGAACAAGTACCGGTTCGCCGCGACCACTTCGCCGCTCTCCAGAAAATCCTGGCCGCCGGAAAAATCGGCGACCAAACCGCCGGCCTCGCGCACCAACAACGCGCCGGCGGCGATGTCCCAGGCGGCAAGTCCCGGCTCCCAGTACCCGTCCAAGCGGCCGCAGGCGACATAGGCGAGGTCCAATGCGGCCGAACCGGCGCGGCGCATGTCGGAAACGCGCGGCAATAATTCGCGAAACCTGCGCATAAACGCGTCCACATCGGCGTGTTCGCGAAACGGAAACCCGGTCGCGAGCATGGCGCGCGCGAGTTTGCGCTGGCCGGTGACGCGGATGCGCCGCTCGTTTAAATGCGCGCCGCCGCCGCGCGAGGCGGTGAAAAGTTCGTCGCGCAGCGGATCCAAAATCACCGCGTGCTGCAAACGCCCGGCCTCGCGCACGGCGATGGACACCGCGTAATGCGGGTGGCCGTGCAAATAATTCGCGGTGCCGTCCAGCGGATCTATGATCCATTCCATGTCGTCGGAGATTTTCTGCGGCGATTTTTTGTCCGGCTTTTTGTCCGGGGATTTTTCGCGGACATTTTTTTC
>JALCBG010000011.1:18764-31018 GCA_028066695.1 Gammaproteobacteria bacterium
CGGCATTTTCAATTTCCCCGTCCGAGGCGCGCTCCTCGGCGAGAATGCGGTGGCGCGGATAGGCGCGGCGCACCGCCTCCACGATTTCGTCCTCGGCCATGCGGTCCACCTCGCTGACAAAATCGTTGCGGCCTTTTTCGCGCACATGCACCCGCTCCAAACGCTCGCCGTGGCGGACGATGATTTTGCCGGCGCGGCGCGCGGCGCGAACCGCGACATGTAGGATTGGATGCATTCGCTGTGGAGTTTGCCGCGCGCATGCGGCACAATGTGGGAATGAAACGGTTGGATTATATCCGGGTGGTGCTGATGGAGCCGAGCCATCCCGGAAACATCGGCGCGTGCGCGCGCGCCATGGCGAACATGGGGCTGTCGCGGCTGACGCTGGTGCGCCCGGCCGAATTCCCGAGCGCGGCCGCCGACGCGCGCGCCGCCGGGGCGGACCACATTTTAAAAAACGCCACGGTAACCGCCGGACTGGACGAGGCGCTCGCCGATTGCGAACTGGTCATCGGCGCGAGCGCGCGGGCGCGGACGCTCGCCTGGCCCGAATTGCCGCCGCCGGCGGCGATGCGCGAAACGCTGGCGCGAAAATCGCCGGCCGCGCTGCTGTTCGGGCGCGAGAGTTCCGGACTCAGCAACAGCGAATTGGAGCGCTGCCATTATCTGGTCAGCATCCCGACCGATCCGGAGTTTCCGTCGCTAAATCTGGCGGCGGCGGTATTGGTGCTTGCATACGAGTTGCGGAAGGCGGCCGGGGAAGAAGATGGTGATGATGCAGAAATTAAACATAATGAAGAACCGCGCGCCGCGGCGAAAGACATGCGCGCGTTTTACACGCATTTGGAAAAACTGCTGGAACTGGTGGAATTCGGCCAGGACCCCGGCGCGGAAAAATTGCAGCGCAAACTGGTGCGGCTGTTCAACCGCGCGCAACCGTATGCGCGCGAGGTGCGAATGTTGCGCGGAATTTTTCGCGCGGTGGAGGAGAAAATTTCCGGGCGGAAAAAGTGAAATACGCGCGGCATTTTACGCATCGCCGGATTTTTCGCGGCCGAGCGCCTCGGCGGTCAGTTGCGACAGCGCGCGAAGTTGTTTTCCCTCCGCATCAAAATTCTCATCGGAAAGCCAGGTTTCAAATGCGCGTTTCAGCGCCGGCCATTCTTTGTCAATGATTGCAAACCACGCGGTGTCGCGGTTGCGGCCTTTTGCCACGGTCGCCTGGCGAAACACGCCTTCAAAGGTAAAACCGAGCCGCGCCGCGGCGGCGCGCGAGGCGCGGTTGAGCGCGTTGCATTTCCACTCGTAGCGGCGGTAGCCCAAATCAAAAACATTTTTCATCATCAAAAACATCGCCTCGGTCGCCATGGTGGTGTGCTGCATCACCGGCGAGTAATTGATGTGGCCGACTTCTATCGCGCCGGACGGCGGGTCAATGCGCAGATAACTCGCGACTCCGGCCGCTTTTCCGTCGCGCGCGTTTATCACCGTGAAAAACATCGGGTCGTCTCCGAGGCACGCGCGCGCCAGCCAGTCGCGGTACTCGGCGATGGTTTCAAACGGGCCGTAAGGCAGATATGTCCAGATGCGGTGTTCGCGGTCGGTCATGTTCGCCGCGAACAAATCGGCGCTGTGTTTGCCGATGTCCAGCGGTTGCAACTCGCAATGCGCGCCTCGCAGCGCCGCGCGCGGCGGGCGCGGCGGCGGCGACCAGTTTTTTACTTCCTCCCCGAGTTGTCCGGGCGGCGCGGTTTTGTCGTTGCTATTTTTCACGATTGGCGGTATTCTATCCGCCCGCGCGGGCGCATGCCCGAATCATTAATGGATAACTAATTAATGAACATCCACGAATACCAAGCCAAAGCCCTGCTCGCGCAATTCGGCGCGGCGGTGCCGCAAGGCGAGGCCGCGTTCACGCCGGAGGAAGCGGACGCGGCGATAGAGCGGCTGCCGGGGCCGGTGTGGGTGGTCAAGGCGCAAATCCACGCCGGCGGGCGCGGCAAAGGCGGCGGCGTCAAAGTCGCCGACTCGCGCGAAAAGGCAAAACGCGCGGCGCGCGAAATTCTCGGCATGACGCTGGTCACCAAACAAACCGGCGACAAGGGAAAAGTGGTGCGCCGCGTGTACATAGAAAACGGCTGCGACATCGCGCGCGAGTTGTATCTCGCGCTCGCGCTGGACCGCGCGCGCGGGCGCGTCAGCGTCATCGCCTCGCGCGAGGGCGGAATGGAAATTGAAGAAGTCGCGGCGAAATCGCCGGAAAAAATCGTCAAGCAGCACATTGATCCGGTTCTCGGCATGCGCCCGTTTCACGCGCGCCGCATCGCGTTTGCGCTCGGACTGAATGAACAGGCGCGCGAAGCCGAGAAATTGCTGGGCGCGCTGTATCGCGCGTTCACCGAACTGGACGCGAGTTTGCTGGAACTGAATCCGCTGGTGGTGACGAAAAGCGGCGGGTTGATGGCGCTGGACGCGAAAATGCGCTTTGACGACAACGCGCTGTTTCGCCGTCCGAACATCGCCGAGTTGCGCGATCGCGGCGAGGAAGACGCGGCCGAAAGCGAGGCCGCCGAAATCGGGCTGAGTTACATAAAACTGGACGGCGAAATCGGCTGCATGGTCAACGGCGCGGGACTGGCGATGGCGACCATGGACATCATCAAACTGCATGGCGGCGAGCCGGCGAACTTTTTGGATGTCGGCGGCGGCGCCGACGCCGAGCGCGTCGCCGCGGCCTTCAAAATCATTTTGTCCGACAAAAATGTCCGGGCGGTTTTGGTGAACATTTTCGGCGGCATCATGCGCTGCGATGTGATCGCCGAAGGCATCGTCGCCGCGGCGCGCGAACTCAAACTGAATGACAACGCAAAAGCGCCGCTGGTGGTGCGGCTGGAAGGCACCAATGTGGAACAGGGCAAGAAGTTGCTGGCCGAATCCGGGCTGGCGATAACGGCCGCCGATGACTTTGACGACGCCGCGAAAAAAGCGGTGGCGGCGGCCAAAAAGAGCGCGAACTGATGGCGGTGCTGGTCGGCAAAAACACGCGCGTCATCTGCCAGGGTTTCACCGGCGGCACCGCGACCTTTCACAGCCGGCAGGCGCTGGACTACGGCACACAACTGGTCGGCGGCGTAACCCCCGGCAAGGGCGGCGCAACCCACCTCGGCCTGCCGGTGTTTGACGGCGTGCGCGAGGCGCGCGAAAAAACCGGCGCCGACGCCTCGGTCATCTATGTGCCGCCGCCGTTCGCCGCCGACGCGATTTTGGAGGCGGTGGACGCGGAGATGCCGCTGGTGGTGTGCATCACCGAGGGCGTGCCGGTGCTGGACATGGTCGCGGTCAAGCGCGCGCTCGCCGGCTCCGACACGCGGCTGGTGGGGCCGAACTGCCCGGGCGTGATCACGCCGGAGGAATGCAAAATCGGCATCATGCCGGGGCACATTCACGCGCGCGGCGTCGCCGGCATCGTCTCGCGCTCGGGCACGCTCACTTATGAAGCGGTCGCGCAGACCACCGCGGCCGGCATCGGGCAGAGCACCTGCATCGGCATCGGCGGCGACCCGGTCAACGGCACCGACTTCATTGACTGCCTGGAAATGTTTCTCGCCGACGACGCGACCAAGGCGATCGTCCTCATCGGCGAAATCGGCGGCACCGCCGAGGAGGAAGCCGCCGAATTTTTGCGCGCGAGCAAGATCAAAAAGCCGACTTGCGGCTTCATCGCCGGCCTGACCGCGCCGCCGGGCCGGCGCATGGGCCACGCCGGCGCGATCATCGCCGGCGGCAAAGGCCGCGCCGGGGACAAAATAGAAGCGCTCAAAAGCGCCGGAGTCGCGGTCGCCGATTCGCCGGCCGCGCTGGGCAGCACTTTGCGGAAGGCGATGGGGTGAGGGCGGCGCCGCCGGATATGTGGTAGGGTGGCGGCATGAAACCTGCCTGGGACTGGCCTTTGTTGCGGCGCTCGGCGAATCAGGCCGGGGTGGTTGCGTTCGCCGCCGGTCTGGCGCAGGCGATTCTCGGAAATGCGCCGATTCTGTCGTCCGCAATTCTGGTTGTAATCGGTATACTCCTGATCATCCTTTCCATCATGCGGAGGTACAAAATGACCGATGTTGTCTGGGTAGCCCTGCTGGGCGCGATCCCGCTGATCATTTTGATGATCATCGGGCTTTACTACAACCGCTAACGCGAAGCGGGTTTCGCTCCGCGCGTTGCGGATGCGCCCGGCGGCGCGTTCGCGGCGCGCCCGCCGCCGCCCTCCTCCACCGGAAGCAACTTCCCCGGATTAAACAAATTCCCCGGGTCCAGCGCGCGTTTGATTTGCCGGTAGAGCGCCAGCGACACCGGGTCTTTGTAGCGCCGCATCTCCCCCAGTTTGGAAATGCCGATGCCGTGCTCGGCGCTGAAGGAGCCGCCGAGTTGGTGCGCGACTTCGTGCACCACGCGGTTCATCGCGTCCCACTGCGACAAAAACGCCTTTGCTTCCATGTCCGGCGGCTGCGAGATGTTGAAATGCATGTTGCCGTCTCCCATGTGCCCGTAGGGATAGGGGCGCGCGCCGGGCATCGCCGCCGCCACCGCGCGCTCCGCGCGGCGTAAAAATTCGGGGACGCTTGACACCGGCACCGAGACATCGTGCTTGATGCTGCCGCCTTCAAAACGCTGCGCTTCCACCACCTGCTCGCGCAGCCGCAGCAATTCGCGCGCCTGCGTTTCGTTTTCGGCGATGACCGCGTCCTGCAGCACATCGTCCTGCAGTGCGCGCGCCAGGCAGGCCTCCACCCGCTCGCGCAATGCCGGGCCCGGCGCGGCGCTGCCGGCTTTCAGCAGCGCATACCATTCGTGTTGCGCCGCCAGCGGCGCGCGCGCGCCGGAGAAGTGGCGCAGCACGGAATGCACGGCGATGCCGCCCATCAATTCAAAAGTGACCAGGCGGTCGGCGGTCGCCGCGCGCAGGCGGCCGAGCAACTCCAGCGCGGCCTCGGGCGCGCGCAGGCCGGCGAGCGCGACGCTTTCGCTTTGCAGCGCGGGGAAAAGTTTCAGCACGGCCGCGGTGATCACGCCGAGCGTGCCTTCGCTGCCGATGAACAGGTTTTTCAAGTCGTAGCCGGTGTTGTCCTTGCGCAGCGCCGACAGGCCGCTCCAGACGCGCCCGTCGGCGAGCACCACTTCCAGGCCGAGCGCCAGGTCGCGCGCGTTGCCGTAATGCAGCACGTTGACGCCGCCGGCGTTGGTGGCGAGGTTGCCGCCGATTTGGCAACTGCCCTGCGCGCCGAGGCTGAGCGGGAACAGCCGCCCGCGCGCGCGCGCCGCCTCCTGAATGTCGGCGAGCACGCAGCCGGCCTGCACATGCATGCTGTGGTTGGCTTCGTCCACGCCGAGGACGCGGTTCATGCGGCGCAAATTTAAAATGACCTGGCCGCGCCGCGCGACCGCGCCACCCATGGTGCCGGTGTTGCCGCCCTGCGGCACGATGCCGGCGCCGGCGCGCGCGCAGCAGGAAACCACCGCGGAAACTTCCTCCGCATTCGCCGGCAATGCGACCGCCAGGCATTCGCTGCGGTGGCGGCCGCGCAATTCCTCGGTGTAGGCGCGCGTCTTTTCGGGCGCGGTCAGCACATTTTTCGCGCCGATGATGCGGGCAAGTTCGGCGGGCAGGGATTCGGCGGCGGGCATTTCTTTATGGGATGGCGGCAAGGCGGCCGCGTCGGCGAAAATGATACAATACCGCCCCCCGCACCACCCGCCACCGCAAACCCATGACCGACACCGACGCCACCGCCGCGCACTACCGCGCCCTGCTGTCCTCCATCGGCGAAGACCCGGAGCGCGACGGGCTGGCCAACACGCCGCGGCGCGCGGCGCGCGCGCTGCAGTACCTGACGCAGGGCTACCAGCAAAGTTTGAAAGACGTGGTCGGCGGCGCGATCTTCCGCTCCGACAACGACCAGATGGTCATCACCAAGGACATTGAACTGTATTCGCTGTGCGAGCACCACATTCTTCCGTTCATCGGCAAATGCCACGTCGCCTATCTGCCGGCCGGCAAGGTCATCGGGCTTTCCAAACTCGCGCGCATCACCGACATGTACGCGCGGCGGCTGCAGATTCAGGAGAACCTGACCGAGCAAATCGCGGTGGCGGTGGAATCCATCACCGGCGCGCACGGCGTCGGCGTGATCATAGAGGCGAAGCACATGTGCATGATGATGCGCGGCGCGCACAAACAAAACTCGGTGACCACCACTTCCATGATGCTCGGGCGGTTTCGCGCCGACCACCGCACGCGCACCGAGTTTTTGACGCTGGTCGGCCACTGAGCGGCGCGCCCGGTAATACCGGCGGCGGAAGCAGGTGAAAGCGCTGCTGGTGGACGGCTTGAACCTGGTGCGGCGGATTTACGCCGCGGTGCCGGCGCGCGAAGGCGCGCCTTCCGGCGGCGATGGCGGCGGTGAAAACGACGGCCACCTCGCCGATGTGATTTCCTCCAGCGTCGCCTCGCTGCGGCGCGCGCTGCAGCAGCACGACCCGAGCCACTGCCTGGTGGTGTTTGACGGCGGCGGCCGCAACTGGCGGCACGAACTCTACCCCGACTACAAGAAAAACCGCGCACCGATGCCGGCGCCGTTGCGCGGCGGCATGGCGCGCATCGCCGGCGCGTTCGGCGAAATTCATGTCCGGTGTTTTTCGCGCGACGATTTTGAGGCCGACGACATCATCGCCACGGTCGCCGCGAAAATCGCCGCGCGCGGCGGCCGCGCGCTGATCCTTTCCACCGACCGCAATTACTGCCAGTTGCTCGGCGATGGCATCGCGGTGTTTGACCACTTCGCGCAACGCCCGCTGGACCGCGAAATGGTGGTGAAAAAATTTCAGGTGCAGCCGCGCCAACTCCCGGAATTTCTGGCGCTCGCCGGCGACAGCGGCGCCTCCATTCCCGGCGTGCAGTCGGTCGGCGCGCGCACCGCGGCAAAATTGCTCGGCGCGCACGGCGGTTTGGAAGAGGCGCTCGGCGCGGCCGAGTCGGGCGCGATTCGCGGAAAACTCGGCGCAAAGTTGCGCGCCGACGGCGAACACGCGCGCCTCGCGCGCAAACTGTTCACGCTGCGCACCGACCTGGACCTCGGCATCAACCTGAGCGAATTGCGCTACGCCCCGCCCCAATCCGCCGCGGAGGGCGCGCACTGATGGAAACCTGGGAGCAGGTTTTGCTCGGCGTTTTTGCGTTGCTGCTGCTGTTTTGGTTTGTGCCGGGCATCAAGCCGATGCTGGCGAAATCCAAGGAGGCGCCGAAAGACTGGGCCGGCCTGCTGGTTCCGCTCGCGCTGGTCGCCGCGTTCGTGATTTTTCTGGCGGCGACGCTTTGACAAATGTCAAAAATCGCCGCGAAAAATGCCGCTTGCATTTTTTCCCGGGCGGCGCGATAATGGCGCGCCTCCGGGCGGACAGGCCCGTTGAAAAAATTCTTTCTTCCTTCATTCACAACCCTACTTAACGGAGACTCACATGAAACGTCGTGACTTACTGATTGGCGCCGTCGGCGGCGTCGTTGTTGGCGGCGCGGCAACCGGCGTGGTTACCTCGCAGCGCGGCGGACAAGGCGCGCGCGGCCCCGGCATCATCAAAGACCGCATTGAGGTGGCCATGGTGTCCACCTGGCCGCGCGATTTCCCCGGACTCGGCACCGGCGCGCAGCGCTTCGCCGAGCGCGTCGGCGAAATGAGCGACGGGCGCATCGTGGTGGAATACTTCGCCGGCGGCGAGCGCGTCAAACCGTTTGACTCGTTTGACGAAGTCGCGTCCGGCAACGCGCAGATGTACCACGCCGCCGACTACTACTGGAAAGGCAAGCACCCGAGTTGGGCGTATTTCACCGCGGTGCCGTTCGGCCTGACCTACACCGAAATGAACGCCTGGATTCGCTTCGGCGGCGGCCAGGAGTTGTGGGACGAACTCGCCGCCGAATCCAACCTGAAGGGCCTGATGTGCGGCAACACCGGCGTGCAGATGGGCGGCTGGTTCCGCAAGGAGATGAACTCCGCCGACGACTTCAAGGGGCTGAAGATGCGCATTCCGGGGCTCGGCGGCGACGTGCTCACCAAACTCGGCGCCTCGCCGGTGTCGCTGCCCGGCAGCCAGATCTACGAAAACCTGGTGTCCGGCGCGATTGACGCGACCGAGTGGGTCGGCCCGTGGAACGACAACGCGATGAAGTTCTACGAGGCGGCGAAGTACTACTACTACCCCGGCATGCACGAGCCGGGCGCGATGCTTTCCTGCGGCATCAACAAGGACTTCTGGGAGAGTCTGTCGCAGGCCGACCGCGTCATGATCGAGGCCGCGGCTTCCATGGAAAACGACGTGATGATGTCGGAATACAACGCGAAAAACAGCGAGGCGCTGCGGCGGCTGATCAGCGAACAGGGTGTGCAGTTGCGCCGCTTCAACGACGACATCTACGACGCGTTCGGGCGCGCCGCCGCGGAAGTGTTCGCGTCGGTGGTCGACCACAGCGCGCTGGCGCGGCGCGTGCACAACAGTTTCGTGCGCGCGCGCGAAGATGTCGGCGCCTGGGCGAAGATTTCCGACCAGGAATACGTCCGCCAGCGCAACCGCGTGCTCGGGCTGTAAGCGCGGTTGGCGCGTGAAAGCGGGGCCGCCCGGCCTCGCTTTCAGCGCGCCGCCCCGCATTCCGCCGGACCTCGGCCATGCCGCATCCCGACGCCGCATTGCGCGCATTCGCCGCGCTGATGGCGGCGCTGGTCGCGCTGTTTCTGCTGGGTTGCTACCTGCATTACTGGCGCGGCTGGCCCGCGTTTTTCTCCGGCAATGGCTGGGCGCAGTGGCTCGGCGCCGCCGCGGTTTTCGCCGGCGTTTTGTGGCGCGTCTATTCCACCCCGAAGCGCGGCCTGCGCGACGACGCGGAGCTGTATGCGCGCGTCGCGGCCTATGTGATTCGCGCCGCCTACTGGTCGGTGCTGCTGGTCGGCGCGGTTGACGCGCTCATCTCCTTTTTGCGCCTGGAAGGCATTCTGGAATACGCGGTCGGCGCGGCGCTCGCCGGCGAACTCGCCAAGCCGCATTTTCGCGGCGTCTATGTGCATTACCCGCTGCTTCTCGCCGCGCTGGTCATCGCCCGCTATGCCAAAACGCCCGGCTTCCTGTGGCTCGCATTGCTGGTGGTGATGGCCGAGTTTGCGGTGGTGGTTTCGCGCTTCGTGTTTTCCTATGAGCAGGCCTTCATGGGCGACCTGGTCAGGTTCTGGTATGCCGCGCTGTTTTTGTTCGCGAGCGCGCACACCCTCGCGGCCGAGGGGCATGTGCGCGTGGATGTGCTCTACGCGAATTTTTCGCCGCGCGCCAAGGCGCTTTCCAACGCCGGCGGCGCGCTGCTGCTCGGGCTGCCGGTGTGCTGGACGATTTTGCTGCAGGGCATGTCCGGCAAAGGCGCGAGCATCGTAAGCCCGCTGTTGGGATTTGAGATTTCGCAAAGCGGCTACGGCATGTATGTCAAATATTTGATGGCCGGCTTCCTGCTGGTGTTCGCGGTGTCCATGGCGCTGCAGTTCATCGGCTCCTTTCTGGAAAACGCGGCCGAACTGCGCAAACCGCCGCCGCGCAGGCGGCGCAAGGCGGCCTGATCATGGAACTGGTCTTTTTGCTGGTGCTGATTTTGCTGATGGTGGGCGCGCTGACCGCCGGCTACCCGGTCGCGTTCGCGCTGCCCGGCTCGTCCATTCTGGCGGTCGCGCTGGCCGCGCTCTGCGGATATTTGTTCGCCGGCGACAGCAGCGCCTACTTCGCGCAGGACGGGCCGACGCAGTGGCTGAGCGCCGGCGTGACCAACTTCCGCAGCCTCTACTGGGATGTGGAGCGCGACACTTTGATCGCGATTCCGCTGTTCATCTTCATGGGCATCATGCTGCAGCGCTCCAAGATCGCCGAGGATTTGCTGGTGGCGATGGCGCAGTTGTTCGGGCCGGTGCCCGGCGGGCTTGGAATTTCGGTGGTGTTCGTCGGCGCGCTGCTCGCCGCGACCACCGGCATCGTCGGCGCCACGGTCATTGCCATGGGGCTGATCTCGCTGCCGGCGATGCTGCGCAACAAATACTCCAAGCCGCTCGCCGGCGGAACCATTTGCGCGTCCGGCACCCTCGGGCAGATCATTCCGCCGTCCATCGTGCTGATCATTCTCGCCGACCAACTTTCCAACGCGGTGGAGCAGGCGAGCGCGGCGCGCAAGGCCGAATACCGGGAGGCCACCGGCGAGTTTTCCATGCCGTCGGAATTTGACATCACCTCGGCGAGCGCCGGCGATATGTTCATGGGCGCGCTGATTCCGGGCCTGCTGCTGGTGGCGATCTACATGGCGTATATCCTGATCAGCGCGCTGCTGCGCCCCGGCAGCGCGCCGCCGGTGCCCTACGAGGGCAAATACGACCGCCGGTTTGCGCTGCGCATTTTGCTCGCGCTGGCGCCGCCGCTGGCGCTGATTTTCGGCGTGCTCGGCTCCATCGTCACCGGCGTCGCCACGGTCAACCAGGCCGGCGCCATCGGCGCCATCGGCGCGATGATCATGGGCGGCTACCGCCTGCGCGAGGGCGCGCGCGGCGCCTACTGGCCGGCCGCGCTCGCGCTGGCCGCGGCCGTCGCGATTTTTTTGGTGCTGCATTTTTTTGATGTCAATGTCAAAAATATCAAAACCGGCCGCGACGCCGCCGGCATCGCGCTGGCCGCCATTGCCGTCGCCGCGCTCACCGCCGCGGTGCTGTGGAGCGCGTGGCGCGCCTATGTGACCGATGACACGCTGCGCGCGGTGATGGTGGACACCGCCAAGACCACTTCCATGGTGTTCATCATTTTGATCGGCGCGGCCATGCTGACCTCGGCCTTCCGCGGCTTCGGCGGCGAGCACTTGGTCAAGGAATTTTTGACCGGCCTGCCCGGCGGTTTCTGGACGCAGTTTGTCGTGGTCATGGCCGTGATCTTTTTGCTCGGGTTTTTTCTGGACTTCATTGAAATCGCGGTGGTGGTGGTGCCGATAGTCGCGCCGATTCTGCTGATTGACCCGTCGGCGAATGTGACCGCGGTGTGGCTCGGCGTGATGATCGGGCTGAACATTCAGACTTCGTTCCTGACGCCGCCGTTCGGTTTTGCGCTGTTTTATTTGCGCGGCGTCGCGCCCCCCGAAGTGCGCACCACGCAAATATACAAAGGCGCGTTCGCCTTCATCGTGCTGCAACTGGTCGGGCTCGGCATCGTCGGCTTCTTTCCGGGCATGGTCAATTACATGCCGAACCGCACCTACCTGACCTCGGAAACCGCGCCGCCGCCGGTCAACCCGCGCCTGCAATACTGCATGGAGCGGCGCGTGTTCGCCGAATACAACGAGCGCCGCGGCGAAATTCTGGACGCGGTCGCCGGCGCGCGCGAAATGGACTTGGCCGCGCTGCCGCAGGCGCGCCGCGGCGAATTGCGCGCCGGCATTGACGACGCGGCCGGCGTGTTTTCCGCGGTGGCGCGCGTGGAAGCGGCCGAACGCGCGCTGAACGCATACCTGAAAGATTATGCGCCGCAGCAGCGCAAGGCGCGGAAACTGCAGTTGGAAATCCGCAAAATTGAAGCGCGCATCAAAAAAGCGCGAAGCCGCGGCCTGTCCGCCGGTGAAATTGCCGAGTTGCGCGAAAAGCGGCGCGAATTGCTGGCGCGCATTCCGCCCGGCTGGGAGCGCTCCAAGGCGACCTACGACAAACTCGCCGCGGCCGAGCGCAACGCGCGCCGCGAATACCGCCGGCAGGCGGACGCCGCCTATCGGGCGCTGCGCGGCACGCGCGCGATGATCCTGCAGAGCGGCGAACTCGCCGCGCTGCGCCCGGACTTAAACGCGCTCGGCGCGATTGCAGCCGCCGACGACGCGGCGCGCGAGCGGGTCAAAACGCTGGACGCGTCGCTGCAGTATTTTGACGGCGTCGACGCCATCCGCGCAAAACTGCGCGAGACCGGCTACGCGCTCGCGCGAAGCGACGGCGCCGCCGCCGCGCGCGCATTGCTGCGCGAGGCCGGCGCATTGCTGGAAGATGAAATCGCCTGGCGCAACGCTGCCGCGCCGCTCCTCCCCGAACTCGCGCGCTACGACGACGCGGTCAAAACCACCATCGGTTTGCGCCTGCAAAAACGCCTGAACGACGAGCAGGCAAAAGACATCGCCGCCTGCCAGTCCGCGCACCGCGACATTTCGCTGGCGTTTTAGGCGG
>JALCBG010000011.1:31118-57548 GCA_028066695.1 Gammaproteobacteria bacterium
GACATCGCCGCCTGCCAGTCCGCGCACCGCGACATTTCGCTGGCGTTTTAGGCGGGCGCTTTTTCCAAGGCATCCCGCAGGAACCGGCCGTAATCCCCGCGAAAGCACTCGCGGTCAGCCAGAATTCCTGCACGGACATCAGCCCAACTCAGATTGTCAAATTGATGGTCGGCAAAGAAAGCCTCCAAGTCGCTGACAATGAAATCGCACCACTTGGGAAACCTTTCCGAGATGGCGCGCTTGCTGATGGCGCGGCTGCTAAATGCAGTGCGGTCATGATAGAAAGTAAAAACCTCGTAAGGATTCGCCATCATCAGGTGAAATGCCAGCCCGGCCGTCCGGTCCATTTTCGGATATTCGGTGAGTTTTTTGAATTCCGCGTAAATATCGCGGTGGTGGGAGTGCATCACTTGATCGATGAAGACCGTGTAGAAGACACCGATTAAAAAATCAAGTTGTCGGTCCGCCGGGATGTTTTCAAGATTGTCCCGCTGCTCTTCCCGAATCAAATCGGCCACCGAAAAATGACGAGCGTCACTGTAATTCGGGTCCGTCATGGTGCGCTGAGGGAATTCGCCCCGCTGCTGGGCGCCAACGCGCGACGTGGTGCCGTTTTCGTCAAGCGACTTCCAGAATGACTGGAAATCTTCTCGAAAGTGCTCGTAGTAATACTCTTTTGGGGTCACTTTTCCGGCTTCAGCGAACGAGTCGTCAATACCGGTAATGCTCGGCCTTGTAGGGCCCTTCCACCGGCACACCGATGTAGTCGGCCTGCTCCCTGCTCAGTTGCGTCAGTTGCGCGCCGATTTTGCCGAGGTGCAGGCGCGCGACTTCCTCGTCCAGTTTTTTCGGCAGGACATGCACTTCCTTGCCGTATTTTTCGCCGTCGCGCCACAGTTCTATTTGCGCCAGCACCTGGTTGGTGAAACTGTTGGACATGACGAAACTCGGATGCCCGGTGGCGCAGCCGAGGTTGACCAGGCGGCCCTCGGCGAGCAGCGTGATGCGGTTGCCGTTCGGCAGGATGATCTGGTCCACCTGCGGTTTGATGTTTTCCCACTGGTATTGCTTCATCGCGGCGACGTCTATCTCGTTGTCAAAGTGGCCGATGTTGCACACCACCGCCTGATCCTTCATGCGCAGCATCTGTTCGTGGGTGATGACATGGAAGTTGCCGGTGGCGGCGACGAAGATGTCGGCCTGTTCGCAGGCATCCTCCATGCGCACCACGCGGTAGCCCTCCATCGCCGCCTGCAGCGCGCAGATCGGGTCGATCTCAGCGACCCACACATTCGCGCCGAGCCCGCGCAGCGACTGCGCGCAGCCCTTGCCGACATCGCCGTAGCCGAGCACCAAGGCGATCTTGCCGGCGATCATCACATCGGTGGCGCGCTTGATGCCGTCCACCAGCGATTCGCGGCAGCCGTATAGGTTGTCAAACTTTGATTTGGTGACCGAGTCGTTGACATTGATCGCCGGAAACGGCAGCCCGTCGCGCGCCGCCATTTGGTAGAGGCGGGCGACGCCGGTGGTGGTCTCTTCGGTGACGCCGCGAATGTTGGCGAGGCGGGTGCCGTACCAATTGCCGCCGCCTTTCAAGCGCGATTGAATCGCGGCGAACAGCGCGGTCTCCTCCTCGCTGCCCGGCTTCGCCAGCGCCGACGGATCGCGCTCGGCCTTGGCGCCGAGAATCAACAGCAAGGTCGCGTCGCCGCCGTCGTCCAGAATCATGTTGGGGCCATCGCCGTCTTCGCCGTCCCACTGCATGATGCGGTGCGTGAACTCCCAGTATTCGTCCAGCGACTCGCCCTTGTAGGCGAACACCGGCACGCCGCGCTCGGCGACGGCCGCGGCCGCGTGGTCCTGCGTGGAGAAAATATTGCACGAAGCCCAGCGCACGCGCGCGCCGAGCGCCATCAGCGTCTCTATCAGCACCGCGGTTTGAATGGTCATGTGCAGCGAGCCGGCGACGCGCGCGCCGCGCAGCGGCTGTTCGCCGGCGTATTTTTCGCGCACCGCCATCAGCCCCGGCATTTCGGTTTCGGCGATCGCGATTTCCTTGCGGCCCCAGCCGGCGAGGCTCATGTCGGCGACATGAAAATCCTGCGAATCGGCGGGCGCGGGTTTGCGGGCAACTTGCGTGGACATGGCGGCTCCTGTGGAGGGTTGCGCGGTGAATTACAAACCGGCGGCGGCGCGCAACTCGTCCGCCTTGTCGGTTTTTTCCCAGGTGAATTCTTCTTCGGCGCGGCCGAAGTGGCCGTAGGCCGAGGTGGCGCGGTAGATCGGGTGCAGCAAGTTCAGGTTCTGCACGATCGCCTTCGGGCGCAGGTCAAAGTATTCGGCGACCAACCCGGCGATTTTGTCGTCGGCGAGCGCGCCGCTGCCGAAAGTGTCCACCATCACCGACACCGGCCTGGCGACGCCGATCGCATACGCGACCTGCACTTCGCACTTCGCGGCGAGGCCGGCCGCGACCACGTTCTTGGCGACATGCCGCGTGGCGTAGGCCGCGGAGCGGTCCACTTTGGACGGGTCCTTGCCGGAGAACGCGCCGCCGCCATGGTGCGCGGCGCCGCCGTAAGTGTCCACGATGATTTTGCGCCCGGTCAAACCGCAGTCGCCGACCGGGCCGCCGATGACGAAGCGCCCGGTCGGGTTGATCAGAAATTCGGTTTTGTCGCTCAGCATTTCCGCCGGCAGCACCGGCTTGATGACCCGCTCGATCAATTCGCGCGAGATTTCCGCGTGCTTCACGCCGTCGTCGTGCTGGCTGGAAAGCACCACCGCTTCTATCGCAACCGGCTTGCCGCCGGTGTAACGCACCGTAACCTGCGTCTTCGCGTCCGGGCGGATCCACGGCAATTCGCCCGACCTGCGCACCTCGGCGTGCCGCCGCATCAGCCGGTGCGCGTAGGTGATCGGGAACGGCATCAGCACGTCGGTCTCATCGCATGCGTAGCCGAACATCAGCCCCTGGTCGCCGGCGCCCTGGTCAAGGTCAAGTCCTTCGCCTTCGTTGACGCCCTGCGCGATGTCGGCCGATTGTTTGTCCAGCGCGACCATGACCGCGCAACTTCGCGCGTCAAATCCGATTTCGGAGGAGTTGTAGCCGATTTCTTCTATCGCGCCGCGCGCCGCTTCCTGGTAGTCAATCACCGCGTCCGAGGAAACTTCGCCGGCGAGCACCACCAAGCCGGTATTGACCAGCGTCTCGCAGGCGACGCGCGAGCGCGGGTCCTGTTCAAGCAGCGCGTCCAGCACCGAATCGGAAATGCGGTCGGCGACTTTGTCGGGGTGGCCTTCGGAGACGGATTCGGAGGTGAATAAAAATGAGTCGGGCATTTTCGTTGCTGAATGGTCGGGGATGGACGGAGGGCGCGCCGCGCGGAGGCGCGAACATAGCACATCGGACGCCGCTTTGCCAAGCGGGAATTGGCCGCGGCGGCGGGCGGCGGCGCGCGCGGCGCGCATCGGGTAGAATGGCGCCGCCCCGCCGCCCGACCATGCCCGCCCCGCGCGACAACCAACACGCCGGTCCGCACGAGACCGCGCGCATCCTCAGCGAGGCGCTCCCCTACATTCGCCGCTACCGGGGAAAAACCATCGTCATCAAATACGGCGGCAACGCGATGACCGACGAGGCGCTCAAAAAAGGCTTCGCCCACGACGTCATCCTGATGAAACTGGTCGGCATGAACCCGGTGGTGGTGCATGGCGGCGCGCCGCAGATCAGCAGCGCGCTCGAAAAAATCGGCAAGCCGTCCACTTTCATAGACGGCATGCGCGTCACCGACCGCGAAACCATGGACGTGGTGGAGATGGTGCTCGGCGGGCTGGTCAACAAAAACATCGTGCAGTTGATCAACTCGCTCGGCGGGCGCGCGGTCGGCCTGAGCGGCAAGGACGGGAATCTGATTCGCGCGCGCAAACTGCATGTGCGCAAAGGCGATCCGCTGCTGGAGCAGCCGGAAATCATTGATTACGGCCATGTCGGCGAAGTGGAGGCGATAGACGCGAGCGTGGTGCGGCTGCTGCAAAATCAAGACTTCATTCCGGTGGTCGCGCCGATCGGCGTCGGCGAAGACGGGCAGACTTACAACATCAACGCCGACTTGGTCGCCGGCAAGATGGCGGTGGTGCTCGGCGCGGAAAAACTGATGCTGCTGACCAACACCCCCGGCGTGCGCGGCGGCGACGGCGAACTCGCGGCCGAACTGGATTCGGCCGGCATCGGCGAATTGCTGCGCGGCGGCGTGATAGAGGGCGGCATGATTCCAAAGGTGGAATGCGCGCTGGACGCGCTGCGCCACGGCGTGAAAACCGCGCTGATTCTCGACGGACGCGTGCCGCACGCGCTGCTTCTGGAACTGTTCACCGACGCCGGCATCGGCACGCAGATCAGCGCCTGATGCCCTCCCCCGCCCGGACCGCCGGCGCCGCCGACTCCGGCGGCATGACGGAGGCGAAAAAAATTCTGCGCGAAACTTTCGGGCTGCGCGAATTTCACAAACTGCAGGGGGAAATCATCGGCGCGCTGCTCGCCGGGCGCAGCGCGATCGTGATCATGCCGACCGGCGGCGGCAAGTCGCTGTGCTACCAAATTCCCTCCATGCTGCGCGGCGGCACCGGCATCGTGGTCTCGCCGCTGATCGCGCTGATGAAGGACCAGGTAGACGCGCTGCGCCAGCACGGTGTGCGCGCGGCCTGCCTGAACTCGGGCATGCCCTACGACGAACAGCGGCGGGTCATGCGCGATTTGCGCGGCGGAAATTTGGACATGCTGTATGTCGCGCCCGAGCGGCTGCTGACCGACGGCACGCTGGCGATGCTCGGCGAAATCCAACTCGCGCTGTTCGCGATAGACGAGGCGCACTGCGTGTCGCGCTGGGGGCATGACTTCCGCCCGGAATACATTCAACTCTCCATTCTCGCCGAGCGTTTCGCCAATGTGCCGCGCATCGCGCTGACCGCGACCGCGGACGAGGCGACCCGCCGCGACATCGCCGAGCGCCTGGCGTTGCGCGACGCGAAACAATACACCGCCGGCCTGGACCGTCCGAACATCACCTACACGATCAACCAGGAAGGAAACGCGCGCCGCGCGCTGCTGGAATTTATCCGCGAAAAACACCCGGGCGAATCCGGCATCGTCTACTGCCTGTCGCGCAACAACGTCGACCAAACCGCGAAATGGCTGTCGGCCAACGGCGTGCGCGCGCTCGCCTACCACGCCGGCATGGACAAAGACGCGCGCGAAAAAAACCAGACAACTTTTTTGCGCGAGGACGGCGTGGTCATGGCCGCGACCATCGCCTTCGGCATGGGCATAGACAAGCCCGATGTGCGCTTTGTCGCGCACCTCAACCTGCCGAAAAACATTGAGGCCTATTACCAGGAAACCGGCCGCGCCGGCCGCGACGGGCTGCCGGCGAGCGCGTGGATGCGCTACGGCCTGCAGGACATCGTGATGCTGCGGCAGATGCTGGAGAACTCGGAGGCCGGCGAAGATTTCAAGCGCGTGGAACAGCGCAAGATTAACGCGCTGCTGGAGTTTTGCGAATCGCCCGACTGCCGGCGGCGCGTGATGTTCGCCTACTTCGGCGAGACCTACGACCGCACATGCGGCAACTGCGACAACTGCATGCACCCGCCGGAGACCTGGGACGGCAGCGTCGCCGCGCAAAAGGCGATGTCCTGCGCGGCGCGCACCGGCCAGCGTTTCGGTGCGGCGCACCTGATTTCGGTGCTGCTCGGCCGCGACACCGAAAAAATCCGCCGCTTCGGCCACGACAAACTCAGCGTATACGGCATCGGCGGCGAACACGGCGAGGCCGAGTGGTATTCCATTTTTCGCCAATTGACCGCGGCCGGCCTGCTCGCCCCGGACATGCACGGCGGACTCGGGCTGCGCGACGGCAGCCGCGCGGTGCTGCGCGGCGAGGAGCAGATATTCTTCCGCAAACTGCCGCCGCGCGCGCGCGCAAAAACGCGAAGCGGCGCGGCGCAAGCGAAACCGCCGCCGATGCTGCACGGCGAAGACGCCGAGTTGTTTGAAAAACTGCGCGCGGCGCGGCTCACGCTGTCGCGCGAACAAAACGTGCCGCCCTATGTGATCTTCCACAACGCCGCACTGATTGAAATGGCGCTGGCGAAACCGCGCAACGCGCGCGCGATGGAGGAGGTGCCCGGCGTCGGACAGGTCAAACTGGAGCGCTACGGCGGCGTGTTTTTGGATGTCATTGAAAAATTTTTGCGCGCGCGCGGCTGAGCGGCCGGTATCGGGTCATGGCCAGACATGTTAATGAACACGCGCGCGCTTGCTGATATATTCGGTTCGCGCGCAAAACCCTCCCGCAAAAAATGATCAACCACGGCACTCCCTAAATGCCCGCCGCGCCCCTGCGAAAAATCATTGACCGCGCCGGCCACGAAGCCGACGGCCGCGCCGGGCGCGCATTCGCGCTGGCCGTGCAGATATTAATCGTCGTCTCGCTGGTTGCGTTTTCCATTGAAACCCTGCCGAACCTGCCGGAAGCCGCGCGGCGCGCGCTGCATGTCATGGAGATCGTCATCGTCGCCGCATTCACCGCCGAATACGCGCTGCGCGTCATCGCCGCCGAGCGCAAGGCGAAATTCATTTTCAGTTTCTACGGGCTGATAGACCTCGCCGCGATTTTGCCCTTTTACCTTGCGGCGGCCGGCGTGGACCTGCGCGCGCTGCGCGCGTTTCGGCTGCTGCGCGTCGCGCGCATTTTGAAACTGGTCGCATACGACCGCGCGGCCTCGCGCTTTCGGCGCGCGCTGCGCATCGCCCGGGAGGAACTCATTTTGTTCGGCGGAGTCGCCGCGGTCATGCTCTACCTGTCGGCGGCCGGCATTTATTACTTTGAAAACGCCGCGCAGCCGGACGCGTTTCAGTCGGTCTTTCACAGTCTGTGGTGGGCGCTGGTGACGCTGACCACGGTCGGCTACGGCGACATGGTTCCGGTCACGTTCGGCGGGCGGGCGCTCACTTTCGTCATGCTGACCACCGGCATCGGCATCGTCGCCGTGCCCACCGGGCTGATCGCCTCGGCGCTTTCGCGCGTGCGCGCGGAAGACGCGGCCGGCGCGGCGAAAAAGAAAAAGAAGAAAAAATAGTCAGGCCTGTTTTGCGGCGGCGCTTTCGCTTTCATGCGCGCGCGCCAGTTCGCCGATCGCCGCTTCCAGTTTTTTCAGGCCCTCCTGAATTTCC
The DNA here is from genome assembly GCA_028066695.1 of Gammaproteobacteria bacterium. Lineage (GTDB taxonomy): Bacteria > Pseudomonadota > Gammaproteobacteria > Arenicellales > Poriferihabitantaceae > JAHRAW01. The sequence goes on from JALCBG010000011.1 coordinate 38,356, forward strand.
GCGTCGCCGATGATCAGTGGCGGCGCCAGCCGCAGCACATCGGGGCCCGCGACCAGCGCCAGCAACCCGTGCCGCACGCACGCGGCGACGATGTCGCGCGCGCGCCCGCGCCAGTCCGGCGCCAACGCGCAGCCGAGCAATAAACCCTCGCCGCGAATTTCGGCGAACGCGCCAAAACGCCGGCCGATGGCCGCGAGTCCGCTTCGCAGCATTTCCCCCTTGCCGCGCACCGCTTCCAGCATTTCCGGCGCGCCGACGATTTCCAGCACGCGGTTTGCGACCGCGCAGGCGACCGGGTTGCCGCCGAAAGTGCTGCCGTGCGCGCCCACTTCAAAACTCGCGGCGACTTCCGCGCTACTCAGCATCGCGCCGATGGGCAGGCCGCCGCCGAGCCCTTTCGCGGTGGTCATGATGTCCGGTGTTACGCCGAGTTTTTGGTGCAGGTAGAGCGCGCCGCAGCGGCCGACGCCGGTCTGCACTTCGTCAAAAATCAGCAGCGCGTTGTGGCGGTCGCATGCATCGCGCGCGGCGCGCACGAAATCCGGATGCGCCGGCGTCACGCCGCCCTCGCCTTGAATCAATTCCAGAATCACCGCGCAAGTCGCGTCGTCCGCGGCGGCTTCAAGCGCGCCGGCGTCGTTGAACGGCAAATGCGTGATGCCGCCCGGTTTCGGCCCGAAGTTGTCGCTGTATTTTTTTTGCCCGCCGGCGCAGACGGTGAAAAAAGTGCGCCCGTGAAAGGCGTTGTCAAAGGCGATGATGCGGTGCTTGTCCGCGCCGAAACGCCGCTGCGCGTGGCGGCGCGCGAGTTTGAGCGCGGCTTCGTTGGCCTCGGCGCCGGAGTTGGCGAAGAACACGCGCTCGGCGAAAGTCATGTCGCACAGGCGGCGCGCCAGTTCAATCGCCGGCGCGTTCACCAGCAGGTTGCTGACATGCCAGAGTTTGCCGGCCTGCTCGGCGAGGACGCGGCGCAATTCCGGGTGGGCGTGCCCGAGCGCGCTGACCGCGATGCCGGCCGCGAAATCCAGATAGACATTTCCGTCGGCGTCCCACAGCCGCGCGCCCTCGCCGCGCTCCGGCATGATGGACATCGGCGCGTAGGTCGGCGCCATCACGCTCTCGTATAATGCGCGCTCAATTTTGCGCGGCGGTTTTGCGGGGGCTGGTGCGGGCATGATGTGCGAAACTATTGCGGGGCGGGACGAGCCGCCATTGTAAACCGCCGCCGCGCAGCGCGTGGCCGCGGAACTTTTTCAGAAACTTTAAACTTTTTCACTTTCTACCTTTCACTTTCTTCATGGGAGAAAACGCCATGCCAGCCGATCACGCCCCCTCAACGGACGCCGCATCCGAACGCGAATCCATGGAAGTCGACGCGGTCATCGTCGGCGCCGGCCCGGCCGGCCTGTCGGCGGCCTGCCGGCTGATGCAACTCGCGCGCGAAAAGTCCCGCGAACTTTCGGTGGTGGTGCTGGAAAAGGGCTCGGAAGTCGGCGCGCACATTTTGTCGGGCGCGGTATTTGAGCCGCGCGCGCTGGAGGAATTGTTTCCCGACTGGCGCGCGCGCGGCGCGCCGCTGCAAACCGAAGTCGCGCGCGACCGCATGTTTTTTTTCCGCGGCGCCGAAAAAGCCATGGAGATGCCGCACTGGATGGTGCCGAAACCGATGCGCAACCGCGGCAACTACATCATCAGCCTCGGCCTGCTGTGCCGCTGGCTGGCAACACAGGCCGAGGAACTCGGCGTGGAAATCTTCCCCGGCTTTCCGGCGAGCGAGGTGCTGTATCACCCGGACGGCCGCATTCGCGGCGTCGCCACCGGCGAGATGGGGCGCGGCGCCGACGGCGCGCGCAAGGCCTCGTTTGAGCCGGGCATGGAACTGCATGCGCGCGCGGTGATTTTCGCCGAAGGCTGCCGCGGCCACCTCGGCAAACAATTGATCGCCAAGTTCGGCCTGGACGAAGGACGCGAGCCGCAGCACTACGCGATCGGCATCAAGGAATTGTGGCGCGTGGACGCGGCGAAGCACGAGCCGGGACTGGTGGTGCACGGCGCCGGCTGGCCGCTCGCCGAGAACGGCGCCTCCGGCGGCTCGTTCCTCTATCACTACGGCGAGAACCTGGTCTCGCTCGGGCTGATCACCGACTTGAACTACCGCAACCCGCACCTCAGCCCGTTTGATGAAATGCAGCGGCTGAAGCACCACCCGGTGTTTCGCCAATACCTGGAGGGCGGCGAGCGCATCGCCTACGGCGCGCGCGCCATCACCAAAGGCGGGCTGCGCGCGCTGCCGAAGATGACGCTGCCGAACGCGCTGCTGGCCGGCTGCGACGCCGGCACGCTGAATTTTTCCAAGATCAAAGGCTCGCACACCGCGATGAAATCCGGAATGCTGGCGGCCGAGTCTGTTTTTGCGATGCTCGCGAACGGGGACGGCGCGCTGGACGGGTTTGAAAAAAGTTTCCGGGATTCCTGGCTGCATGCCGAGTTGCGAAAGTCGCGCAACTTCGGCGCCGCTCTGCACAAGTTCGGCGTGTGGCTCGGCGGCGCATACAACTACCTGGATCAAAACTGGTTCGGCGGCCGCCTGCCGTTCGCGCTGCGCGATTCGCGCGCCGACCACGACGCGTTTTTGCCGGCGGAAAAATGCGCGCCGATTGACTACCCGAAACCGGACGGCAAAATCAGTTTTGACAAAAACTCGTCGGTGTTTTTGTCGGCGACCAACCACGAGGAGGATCAGCCGGCGCACCTGCAACTGGCGCGCCCCGATGACGCGCTCGCGGTCAACTGGGCGCGCTACGCCGGACCCGAAGCGCGCTTTTGCCCGGCCGGCGTCTATGAGTTTGTCGGCGGCGAGGGAGATGACGGCGCGCAGCCGGCGTTTCGCATCAACGCGCAAAACTGCGTGCACTGCAAGACCTGCGACATCAAGGACCCCGGCGGCAACATCACCTGGGTTTCGCCGGAAGGCGGCGGCGGACCGAACTACGCCGAGATGTGAGCGGCGGAGTCATTAAATAAAAAAACCGCGCGCACGGAATTATTTCGGCGCGCCGCGCAACGCCTCCACCACCGCCTGCAATTCGGCCGGCAATTCGGCGCGCACTTCCACCGGCATCCCGCTCAGCGGATGCGCAAAGCGCAATGACTCGGCATGCAAAAACATCCGCCGCAGACCGGCGGCGCGCATCTCGCGGTTGAAGGCGCGGTCGCCGTAGCGGCGGTCGCCGGCGATCGGATGCCCGGCGGCCGCGGCATGCGCGCGCGCCTGATGCATGCGCCCGCTTAGCAGCGCGACGCCGACCAGCGCGCAATTTAAAAACTGCCGGCGCGGCGCAAACACGCTGCGCGCGTCCAGCGGTTTCGCGCCGGGGCGGCGGCGAAGCGGCGCATCAATTTCGCGCGCGCCGCCGCGCCAGGCGCCGCGCACCAGCGCGGCATAGTCCTTGCCGACGCGGCGCGCGGCCAGTTGCGCCTGCAAGTCCAGCAGCGCGGCGCGCGATTTCGCCAGCATCAGGCAGCCGGAAGTCTCGCGGTCCAGGCGGTGCGCGAGTTCCAGATGCGCCGCGTCTTCATGCCGCGCGCGCAGCGCCTCTATCAGGCCGTAGCGCATGCCGCTGCCGCCATGCGCGGCAAGTCCGGCCGGCTTATCCACCACCAGCATGCATTCATCTTCAAACAGCGTCGCGACATGCTCGGCCGCGTCGCGCGGCGGCGGCGTTGCCGGCGCGGCGCGGCGCAGCGGCGGGATGCGAAGTTTGTCGCCGGCGCGCAATTGGTAGGGCGGTTTTTTGCGCGCGCCGTTGACGCGCACCTCGCCGCCGCGCAGCGCGCGATACAAGCGCGTCTTCGGCACGCCTTTGCAGCGCGCGATTAAAAAGTTGTCAATGCGCTGGCCGGCCTGTTCGGGCGCGACCTCTATGATCTCGGCGCGCGGCGCCGCGCCCCGCTCCGGCTCCTGATTGGGAGCGCGCATCAGGCGAAGCGGTCGGCCAGCCGCCGCCACGCCATCTCGGCGACCAGCGCCGGCGCGCGCAACGCGCGGCCGCCGGGAAACGCGCGGTGCGGAATCGCGCGAAAGCATTCCAAGCGCGCGGTCTCTCCCATTACCGCGTCGGCGAGCAAGCCGCCGGCATAGCCGCTGAGCGACATGCCCTGCCCGGAAAAACCGTGCGCGAACCAATTGCGCGCGCCGAAACTGCCGATGTGCGGCGCGCGGTTGCGCGTGATCGCGACCTTGCCGCCCCAGGCAAAATCAACGCGCGCGCCGGCGAGTTGCGGAAACACGCGCAGCATTCGCCGCCGCAGCGGCCGCTCCAAATTGCGCGGCGCCCACCCGGAATAATTGACGCGCCCGCCGAACAGCATGCGGTGGTCTGCCGACAAGCGGTAATAGTCCAGCACCAAGTTGGTGTCGGCGACCGCGGCGCGGTTGGCGATGAGCGCATCAGCGCGCGCCGGCGCGAGCGGTTCGGTGGCGATGATGTAGGTGCCGACCGGCATGATCATCTTCTCCAGGCGCGGCTGCAAATTTCCGAGATAGGCGTTGCATGCGTAAATCACCTGGCCGCAGCGCAGACTGCCGCCGTCGGTGCGCAGCGTCGTCTCCGATGAAGATTCGCGCACTTCGCGCACCGCGCTCGCGTTATGCAGCGACGCGCCGGCGCGCTGCGCGGCCTGCGCCAGGCCGAGGCAGTAGTTCAGCGGATGCAGATGCCCGCTGCGGCGGTCAAAGACGCCGCCCGAATAGAGTTCGCTGGCGACGATTTCGCGCAACTGTTCGCGCTCCAAATACTGCAGTTCGTATCCGTAGCGCGCGCTCAGATGCTCGGCCCATTCGCGCAGGTCGCGCGCCTGGCTTTCGCGCACCGCGGCGTGCACATAATTTTCCGCGAGGTCGCATTCAATGCGCGCCTCCGCGATGCGCCGGCGCGTTAAGTCCAATGCGGCGAGCGAGTGCTCCCACAACTCGCGCGCGCGCGCCTCGCCGACCAGTTTTTCCAACTTGCGCTGGTCTATGGAAAAGCCGGCGAGAATTTGCCCGCCGCTTCGCCCGGACGCGCCCCAGCCGAAATCGCGCGCCTCCAGCACCGCGACCTCGGCGCCGCGCTCGGCCAGATGCAGCGCCGCGGAAACGCCGGTGATGCCGCCGCCGATGACCGCGACATCGGCGCGGCGCGCGCCGCGAAGCGGCCGCGCATCTATGCGATAGCGGCAACTCGCGCGGTAATAGGAGTCGGCGTCTTCTTGCGGTTTCATCGCGGACATTGAATGACGGCAAAATCGGGGCGGCAAAAATTAACCCGGCCGGGCGCGCGCAGCCGCGCGATGCGAATTATAATAGCCGCTTCGCTTCCGCCACGACAAAGCATGCGCGCCGGAAAAACCACAGGCAAACCGCCCGCGGCGGCGCGTACGCGCGCGCGCACGCCGGCAGTGGGGCGCGCCAAACCGCCGGCCGAATTGCGCCGCTGGCTCGATGAAAATCAAATTGAAGAGGTGGAATCGGTAGTCGCCGACATGACCGGCGTCGCCAAGGGAAAGATTTTGCCGGCGCGCAAATACCAGGAGGAAGTCGGGCTGCGCCTCGCCGAAAGCGTTTTCGCGCAGACCGTCAACGGCGACTTCCCGCCGCAGATGGAAGTGCTGGGCGAAGCCGACGGCGACATTTTTTTGAAACCCGACGCATCCACCGCGCGCGTGCTGCCGTTCGCGTCTTCGCCGAGCGCGGTCATCATTCATGACTGCTACCACTTTGACGGAAGTCCGGTGGAAGTCGCGCCGCGCCATGTGCTGCGCCGCGTGCTTGCGCAATACCGCGAGCACGGGCTGGAGCCGGTGGTCGCGCCGGAAGTGGAGTTCTATCTGGTCAAGCAGAATGTGGACGCCGATTACCCGCTGGAGCCGCCGGTCGGCCGCTCGGGCCGCGCCGAGAGCGGGCGGCAGGCGTTCAGCATAGACGCGGTCAACGAGTTTGACCCGCTGTTTGAGGAGTTGTATGATTTCTGCGAGCGCCAGGAGATCGGCATTGAAACCCTGATCCACGAGTCCGGCGTCGCGCAAATGGAAATCAACTTGCTGCACGGCGGCGCGATAGAACTCGCCGACCAGGTGTTTTTGTTCAAGCGCGGCCTGCGGCAGGTGGCGATGCGCCACAACACCTACGGAACTTTCATGGCCGCGCCGATGGAGGGGCAGCCGGGCAGCGCGCTGCACATTCACCAAAGCGTGGTGGATTCGGCCGGCGAAAATATTTTCAGCGAGGCCGGCGGCGGCGAGAGCGGGCGCTTCGCGCATTTTATCGGCGGCCTGCAGCGCTACCTGCCGGCGGCGATGGCGCTGTGCGCGCCGAATGTCAATTCCTACCGCCGCCTCGCGCCGAACCCGTTCGGCACGCCGGTCAACATTGAATGGGGCTACGACAACCGCACCGCCGGTTTGCGCGTGCCGGTGTCGGCGCCGCAGGCGCGGCGCATTGAAAACCGAATTTGCGGCGCCGATGTCAACCCCTACCTGGCCATCGCCGCCTCGCTCGCCTGCGGCCTGCTCGGCATGCGCGAAAAAATCGCGCCGAAAAAACCGGTGACCGGCAACGCATACAGCGTGGAGACCACGCTGCCGCACACCTTGCGCGAGGCCGTGGACGAGTTGCTGGAATGCAAACCGCTGCGCGAATTGCTCGGCGATGATTTCGTGCGCCTGTACAGCAGCGTCAAGCGGCACGAATACGACACCTTTCTCGGTGTCATCAGCGCCTGGGAGCGCGAGCACCTGCTGTTGAATGTCTGACAACAACATCGCCCGCATTGAAACCTTCGCCACCGAATTTGTCTGCATGGTGAAGGCGACCGCGGCCGACGGCGCATACGGATGGGGGCAGACCGCGCCCTACCACGCCGACATCACCGCGCAAATTGTGCACCGGCAAATCGCGCCGCACGCGCTCGGCGCCGACGCCGGCGCAATTGAAAAACTCGCCGAACGCATTCCCGAACTGGAGCACAAGTTTCCCGGCTCGCATTTGTACCGCGCGCTCGGCGGACTGGACACCGCGCTGTGGGATTTGCGCGGCCGGCGCGCCGGCAAGCCGGTATGCGCATTGCTCGGCGGCGCGCCGGGAAAAGTTCGCGCCTACGCGTCCTCCATGAAACGCGACATTGACGGCAAAACCGAAGTCGCGCGCCTTGCGAAACTCCGCGGCCAATTCGGTTTTGACGCGTTTAAATTTCGCGTCGCCTCGGAATGCGGGCACGACGCCGACGAATGGCCGGGGCGCAGCGAGGACATCGTGGCGCGCATGCATGCCGAATTTGGCAAAAGTGAATGCGCGCTGCTGGTGGACGCCAATTCCGGCTACTCGCCGACAAAAGCGATTGCATTCGGAAAGTTTCTGGAAGACCACGGCGTCTCGCATTTTGAAGAGCCGTGCCCGTATTGGGAATTGGAGCAGACCAAGCAGGTGACCGACGCGCTGGACATAGATGTGACCGGCGGCGAGCAGGACTGCGAGTTGCCGACCTGGCGGCGAATGCTGGAAATGCATGCGGTAAATGTCGCGCAGCCGGACATCTGTTATGTCGGCGGCCTGACGCGCGCATTGCGCGTCGCCGAAACCGCGGCCGCGCATGGCCTGCCGTGCACGCCGCACGCGGCAAATCTTTCCATGGTTACCATATTTACCATGCACTTTTTACGCGCGATAAAAAACCCCGGCAAATATTTGGAGTTTTCCATTGAGGGCGAGGATTATTATCCGTGGCAGCGCGGCCTGTTTCTCGGTGAACCGTTCACGGTGGAAGACGGCTGCGTCTCGGTCGGAGACGCGCCCGGCTGGGGCGTGGAAATTTCCCCCGACTGGCTGCGCGCGTCGCGGCGGCAGGTAAGCGAATTGTGAAAAACTTGAAAGCGCTCAAAAAATCATGAGCGCGCATTTCACCGATGACTTTAAGACCGCGCCTTTTTGGTGGGAGCGCACGCCGCGGCCTGATCCGAAACCGGCGCATGAAAAATTGCCGCAGCGCGCCGATGTGGTCATCGTCGGCAGCGGCTACACCGGCCTGCACGCGGCGGTTCAAACCGCGCCGCGCCGCAGCACCGTGGTGCTGGACGCCGAAGACGCCGGCTGGGGCTGCAGCACGCGCAACGGCGGGCAGGTCAGCACCAGTCTCAAGCCGTCTTTCGCCGCATTGTCCGGGCGTTTCGGCGCGCGCGCCGCGATGGAAATCCTGCAGGAAGGAAACCGCGCGCTGGAATGGGTCGGCGCGTTCACCGCGGAAAACAACATTGACTGCGACTTCCGCCGCTGCGGCCGCTTTTTCGGCGCGCACAGCCGCGGCGCGTTTTCCAAACTGCAAAAACGCATTGACGCGATTCCGCGCGAACTCGGCGCGGACGCATACACGCTAACGCGCGGCGAACAGCGCGCGGAAATCGCCAGCGATTTTTACCACGGCGGCGCGGTCTGGCCGAAACACGCCTCGCTCGACCCGGCGCGCTATCACCGCGGCCTGCTGGACTGCGCGCGCAAAAACGGCGCGCAAGTGTTTTCGCATTGCGCGGCAACCGGCGTCGCGCGCGCGGCCGGCGGGCGCGGTTTTGAAATCCAAACCGCGCGCGGCGTAGTGCAGGCCGCCGACCTGGTCATCGCCACCAGCGGCTACACCGGCGCGCCGCTGCCGCCGTCGCCCGCGTTAAAGTGGATGCGCCGCCGCATCATTCCGGTCGCCTCCTACATCATCGCCACCGAAGAATTGCCGGCGGAAACCGCCGCGCAACTTTTCCCCGGCGCGCGCGTGGTCACCGACAGCCGCCGCTTGGTGGTCTATTACCGCCTGTGCCCGCGCCGCCGGCGGGTGCTGTTCGGCGGGCGCGTCTCGGCCGGCGGCGCCGGGTTGCGCGAGGCCGCGCTGCGGCTGCGCCGGCAAATGCTGCGCATCTTTCCGCAACTCGCCGGTGCGCGCATCAGCCATTCGTGGATGGGCCTGGTCGGCTACACCTTTGACGAGTTGCCGCATCTCGGCGCGCATGACGGTGTGCATTACGCGATGGGCTACTGCGGCTCGGGCATTTCGCTGGCGAGTTATTGCGGCATGAAAACCGGCCTGCGCGTGCTCGGCGACGCGCGCGGCGAAACCGCGCTGGCGCGCCCGCCCTTTCAGGCGCGGATGTATTACCGCCGCCGCCCGTGGTTCCTGCCGCCGGCGGTTTTGTATTACCGCTGGCGCGATGAAATGGAAGTGCGGCGCGGGTGAGGCGGTTGCGGCGCGGCGCCGCCCGGCCGTGTATAGTGTGCAGCCCGCGCAGCCCGGCTCCCGGGCGCGCGGAACACCTTTCAACCTTTCGGAGACCCTGAAATGAAAATCAAATATGCGCCGCCGGCTGCGGCGGCTTTGCGCGCCGCGCTTTTCGCGTCTTTTGGCGCCGTGTTTTTCGCGGCCGGCGCGGGCGCCAACGAAGTGACCGTCGCCTCGTGGGGCGGCTCCTACCAGGAAGCGCAGAGCAAGGCGCTTTTCAAACCCGTGGAAAAAGCGCTGGGCATCACCATCCACGAGGAAACCTACAAAGGCATCGGGCAGGTGCGCACCAAAGTGGCCGCCAACGCGGTTAGCTGGGACATCATCAGCACCGGTTCCGGCGGCGGCGCGCGCGGCTGCGTCGAAAAAATTCTTGAGCCGCTCGACTTTGACATCATTGATGTCACCAGTTTCGTTCCCGACACCTACCTGCCCTGCTGCGTCGGCTCGGATGTTTTCGCCACGGTGATGGCGTGGAACACCGAGACCTACGGCGACAAGGGCCCGCAAAGTTGGGCCGACTTCTGGGATGTGAAAAAATTTCCCGGCACGCGCTCCATCCGCGGCAAGATGCACGGCATGCTGGAGCCGGCGCTGATGGCCGACGGCGTTCCGCCGGGGCGCGTTTACGAAGTGCTGGACAGCCGCCGCGGCATCCAACGCGCGCTCGACAAAATCCGCGAGTTGAAGCCGCATGTCGCGGTGTGGTGGGGCTCCGGCGCGCAACACGCGCAACTGATGAAGGACGGCGAGGTGGACATGACCACCGGCTGGAACGGGCGCTTTGACGTCGCCATCAAAGACGGCGCGAAAACCGCCTACACCTACAACCAGGGCCTGCAGGACTACGACTGCTTCGGCATCCCCAAGGGCGCGCCGAACAAAGACCTGGCGATGCGCGTCATCAGCGCGATGAGCCGCGCGAAGTTTCAGGTGAACCTGCCGAAATACATCACCTACGGCCCGACCAATTCCGACGTCTACAAGACCGGAAAGATCAGCCCGGCGGTCGCGCGGAAACTTCCGTCGCACCCGGACAACGCGCGCAAACTGCTGCCGGTCAGCCAGGAGTGGTATGCGAAGTGGGAGAAAATCGCGTCCGAAATGTACCAGGACATGATCACCGAGTAGCGGTGCAGAAGGAGCGGCGCGGAAACGCGCCGCTTTTTTTTGCGGCGCGGGGATTTCCCTGTGCATGACGAAGCCAAAACCGGCGCGGGCGGCGCGCTGCCCATCCGCGTGCGCGGCGCGACCAAAATCTACGGCGCGGTGCGCGCGCTCGACCGCATAGACCTGGATGTGCGCAGCGGGGAATTTTTGACGCTGCTGGGGCCGTCCGGCTCGGGCAAGACCACGCTGCTCATGGTGCTCGCCGGCTTCACCCGCCCGGATTCGGGCAGCGTGCGCTTCGGCGGGCGCGAGATGATTCGCACGCCGCCGCACCGCCGCGAAGTCGGCATGGTGTTCCAAAACTACGCGCTGTTTCCGCACATGGATGTCGCCGGCAACATCGCCTTCCCGCTGCGCCTGCGCGGCGTCGGCCGGGCGCGGCAAAAAGAGCGCGTGGATGCCGCGCTCGCCACCGTGCAGTTGGAGGGCTTCGGCGGGCGGCGCATCACGCAGTTGTCCGGCGGGCAAAAGCAGCGCGTCGCGCTGGCGCGCGCGATCGTCTTTGAGCCGCGCATTTTGCTGATGGACGAGCCGCTGTCGGCGCTCGACAAAAAACTGCGCGAGCACATGCAGATTGAACTGCGCCGGCTGCATGAAAAACTCGGCATGACCACCGTGTATGTGACCCACGACCAGCGCGAGGCGCTGACCATGTCCGACCGCGTCGCGGTCATCAACCACGGCCGCCTGGCGCAGCTGGACGAGCCGCGCGCGCTCTACGAGCGGCCGGCGACGCCGTTCGTCGCCAACTTCATCGGCGAATCCGCGCTTCTTCCGGTGGAGGAAAGCGGCGGCGAATACCGCTACGACGGAGAGGTTCTGCGCATGGAAACTCCGTCGCGCGGCGAGTTGCTGCTGCTGCGCCCGGAGCAACTGGTGCTGCTGCCGGACGGCGCGCCGGACGCCGGCGAATACAACCGCTTTCGCGGCACGGTCGGCGAGGTGGTCTACCAGGGCGAAAGTTTCATCACCTATGTGCGGCTGAAAGGCGGCGCCGAAATCGCGGTGCGCAGCGTCAGCCGGCGGCGCGCGCTGGCCGAAGCGCCGGCGCGCGGCAGCGAGGTGCTGCTGGGGCTGCACCCGAGCGAGACCACGCTCATTCCCGGGCGCGAAAAATGACCGCGCTTCACGCCGCCGAACTGCGCCGCGACGAGGCGCGCGAAAAGTGGATGCTGTTCGGGCTGGCCGCGCCGGCCGCGGCGCTGGTGGTCGCGGTCATCATCGTTCCGGTCGGCTGGCTGTTCTGGCTTTCGCTGTTCAACGACGCCGGCGAATTGTCGGCCGACAATTACGCGCGCATGCTCGCGAGCAAGTCCTACACGCGCATCTTCACCACGACATTCAAGGTCAGTTTGCTGACCACCGCGCTGTGCGTGCTGCTCGGGTATCCGCTCGCGTATTTTTTGGCGCAACTGCCGAGGCGCTGGGCCGCGCTCGGCATGATGGCGGTGCTGCTTCCGTTTTGGACTTCGCTGCTGGTGCGCACCTATGCGTGGCTGGTGGTGCTGCAGCGCAAGGGGCTGATCAACCAGTGGGGCATGGAACTCGGGCTGTGGGACGCGCCGCTGCGCCTCGCGCATAATTTGAACGGCACGCTCATCGGCATGGCGCACATCATGCTGCCGTTTCTGGTGCTGCCGCTCTACGCCGCGATGAAGGCGATAGACGCCGACTACATCCGCGCCGCGGCGAACCTTGGCGCGGCGCCGGCGAGCGCGTTTCGGCATGTGTTTTTTCCGCTGTCGCTGCCGGGCCTGTTCGCCGGCGTGACCATCGTCTTCGTGCTGTGCCTCGGATTTTTTGTCACGCCGGCGGTGCTTGGCGGCGGCAAGGTCATCATGGTCTCCATGAAAATAGAAACGCTGGTGGATTTGTTCTTCAACTTCGGCACCGCGAGCGCGCTCGGCGTGGTGCTGCTCGCGCTGACGCTGCTGGTTCTGTTCGCCGCGCACAAACTGCTGCGGCTGGACAAGGTGCTCGGCGGAGGCGCGTAAAAAATGCCGCGCCCCGCATTAAACTGGCTGGCGCGCCCGGCCTCCGACACCCAGATCACGCACCGCGGCCGGCTGTGGCTGTATTTTCTGGCCGGCGCGGTCATCGTTTTTCTGGTCATCCCGACGCTGATAGTCATTCCGATGTCGTTTTCGGCGTCGCAGTATCTGGAGTTCCCGCCGCGCGAGTGGTCGTCGCGGTGGTATGACAACTACTTCAACTCGCGCGAATGGATGAACGCGACCTGGGTTTCGGTGCGCGCCGCGCTGCTCACGGTGCTGGTGGTCACCCCCATCGCCACCATGGCCGCCTACGGCCTCGCCGTCTCGCGCGTCAAAGCCGCGCGCTGGCTGTTTTTGCTGCTCATCACGCCGATGATGGTGCCGGTGATACTGGTCGCCATCGGCGTGTTCTTCGCCTACACGCATTTGCGTCTGAACAACACCATGCTCGGCCTGGTGCTCGCGCATTCCGCGCTCGCGCTGCCGATGTCGCTGATCGTCATCGCCGCCGGGCTGAAGAGTTACGACATGAACCAGGAACTGGTCGCGCGCAGCCTCGGCGCGCCGCGCCTGCTCGCGTTTCTGGTCATTACGCTTCCGCAAATCCGCTTCTCGGTGATCACCGGCGCGCTGCTCGCCTTCATCGTTTCTTTTGACGAGGTCATAGTCGCGCTGTTTATTTCCGGGCGCGACATGTCCACCATCACGCGCAGCATGTTCCTCGCGCTGCGCGACCAAATCGACCCGACCATCGCGGCGATTTCCACGGTGATGATCATCATCACCAGCGCGGCGCTGGTAATCGCCCAGGTATTCGGCAAGTCCAAGGAGCCCGGGGAGGAATAGCCGCCCGCCGGCATTTCCCGGCGCGCCGGAACCGGCGGCGGTTATTCCGGTTTCATCCATGCGCCATGCCGGTCGAAGAAATGCACATCCGCGCCGTCAAAGTCAAGCCGCACCGTCTCATCGGGAGCGCGCGCGGCGCGGCTGTTGTCCGGCACGGCAATGACATCGCCCGACTCCATTTGCACATGCAGGATGGTGTACGCCCCCAAAGGCTCGTTAAAAACCACGCGCCCTTCGATTTTTCCGGCGTTTTCCGCGGCCAGGGAAATTTTTTCCGGGCGAATGCCGATGGTGGCCGCGGCCGTTTTGGCCGGCCGCGGCGGCGCGCCAAAAGCGGCAAGGTCGGCCCCGCGCAGCGCTTCGGCGCGAATAAAATTCATCGGCGGCGCGCCCATGAAACCGCCGACAAATTTGCTCGCCGGGCGGTTGTAAATTTCGGCGGGGCCGCCGACCTGTTCAATCACCCCTTGGTTCATCACCACCACGCGGTCGGCGAGAGTCATGGCTTCCACCTGGTCGTGGGTCACATACACCGTAGTTACGCCGAGTTTGTTTTGCAGCGACTTGATTTCCAGCCGCATCTGTCCGCGCAGCCTGGCGTCCAGATTGGACAGCGGCTCGTCAAACAAAAACACCGCCGGCTCGCGCACGATTGCGCGCCCCATCGCAACGCGCTGCCGCTGGCCGCCCGACAAATCCCCCGGTTTGCTTGCAAGCAGCGGCGTCAGTTGCAGCAATTCCGCGGCATGCTCGACGCGCCTGCGAATTTCTTCGGCCGGCACTTTTGCGATCTTCAGCCCGTATGCCATGTTCCGAAAAACGCTCATGTGCGGGTACAACGCATAGTTCTGAAACACCATGGCGATGTTGCGCTCCATCGGCTCCAGTTCGTTCACGCGCTTCCCCGCGATTGCAATCTCCCCCTGCGTGATCTTTTCCAGCCCGGCGATCATGCGCAGCAGGGTGGATTTTCCGCACCCGGACGGGCCGACAATGACGATGAACTCGCCGTCGGCGATGTCAAGGTCAATGCCGTGCAAAACCTCGGCTTTGCCGTAGGTTTTTTTGGCGCTTGTGATTCGGATTCCGGCCACGGTTTATTTTTCGCTGTCAATCAGCCCCTTGATAAAAAGCCGCTGCATGCCGATGACCACGCAAACCGGCGGCAGCATCGCCAGTATGGCGGTCGCCATGACGACCGGCCAGTCGGCGACATCATCGCCGGAAGGAAACATCTGTTTGATTCCCATGACGATGGTGTTCATTTCCGGCTCGGTGGTGATCAGCAGGGGCCACAAATACTGGTTCCACCCGTATATGAACAGAATGACAAATAGCGCGGCGATGTTGGTGCGCGACATCGGCAGCACGATGTCCCAAAAAAAGCGCATGGGCGAGGCGCCGTCGACGCGCGCCGCTTCGGCCAGTTCATTCGGGATGGTCAGAAAAAACTGGCGGAAAAAGAAAGTCGCCGTCGCCGAGGCGATCAGCGGAAAGATCAGCCCGGCATAACTGTTCAGCAGGCCGAAGCCGGCAGCCACCTCAAAAGTCGGCACAATGCGCACTTCCACCGGCAGCATCAAAGTGACAAAAATCGCCCAGAAAAAAAACATCCGCAAAGGGAAGCGAAAATAGACGATGGCAAACGCCGAGACGATGGATATCGCGAGTTTCCCGACGGTGATGCCGAGCGCCATAACGGTGGAATTGTAAAGCATGCGCCACACCGGAATGTTAACGCCGGCCTTCAGCGCGGCGGCGTAATTCTCCCACAGCCGGTCCCCGGGAAACATCGGAAGCGGCGGCCGGGCAATTTCGTCATGGCTCACGCTCGAGGCGACGAAGATGATGTACAGGGGAAAGCAGGTGACCAGCACGCCCGCGAGCAAGCCGGCATGCGTCAGCAAAAATCCCCCGGCGCGCCTCCCGTTTGCCGGCCGCATCAGTAATGCACCTTTTTTTCGATGTAGCGGAACTGCACGACCGTCAGCGCGCCGACCAAAAACAGCAGCACCACGGACTGCGCCGCCGAAGAGCCGATGTCCTGCCCGACAAATCCGTCCGCGTACACTTTGTACACCAGCGTGGTGGTCGCCTGCTGCGGGCCGCCGGAGGTGATGGTGTGGATGACCCCGAAGGTGTCAAAAAAAGCGTAGATGACATTCACCACCAGCAAAAAAAATGTGGTGGGTGAAAGCAGCGGGAAAACGATGGTGGCAAAGCGCCGCCAGAAACCCGCGCCGTCAATCGCGGCCGCCTCCAGCAAACTTTTGGGGATGGCCTGCAGCCCGGCGAGAAAAAACAAAAAGTTGTAACTTACTTGTTTCCAGGCGGAAGCGGCCGCGACCAGCGCCATTGCCTGGCCGCCGTTCAGCACATAATTCCACTGGTAGCCGGCCTGCTCCAGATACCAGCTCAGCGCGCCGACGCCGGGCCTGAACATAAACATCCAAGTTACTCCGGCGACCGCGGGGGCGACCGCGTAGGGCCAAATCAGCAGCGTGCGATACGCGTTGTCGCCGTGAATCAGCCGGTCCGCGAGGAGCGCCAGCCACAGCGCCAAACTCATGGCGAACAGCGTGACCAGCCCGGAAAAAACCAGCGTTGTTTGAAACGACGCCAGATAGTAGGGATCCAGAAACAAAAATTTGAAATTCGCAAAGCCGACAAATGACGACTTCAACCCGAACGGGTCGGCCACGAACGCGGACTGGTACAGGGCCTGCGCCGCCGGATAAAAGAAAAACACGCAGGTGACGACCAACTGCGGCGCGAGCAGCAAATAGGGAAGAAACCGGGCGTTAAAAACCACTTGCCGCTGCATTTTTAAAGCCCGGTTTTTTCGCCTTGAAAAAGCGGCAACGGCTTTGCGCGCCCGGCGCTATTTGTTCGCCGATTCAAAACGGCGCAACAGGGCGTTCCCGCGCTTTACCGCGCTGTCCAGCGCCGCGCGCGCGCTTTTCTCTCCGGCCCAGACGGATTCCAACTCCTCATCTATCAAGCCGCGGATTTGGTCAAAGTTTCCCAAGCGCAGCCCTTTTGAGTTGCTGGTCGGGGTTTTTTCGGTCATCTGAATGATGGCGATGTCGGTTCCGGGATTTTTCTTGTAAAACCCTTCGGCCACGGTCTGCTCATAGGCGTCCAGCGTGATCGGCAAATAACCGGTGTTTTGATGCCACTTTGCCTGAATGTCGGAAGTGGAAAGGAAACTCAGAAACTCCCCGACTCCGCGGTATTCCCGCGGCGAATGGCCGCTCAGCACCCACAGCGACGCACCGCCGATGATGGTGTTTCGCGGGGCGCCGGAAACCGACGGCCAATACGGAAGCGGGCGAATGTCAAACTCAAAATTTGCTTCCTTCTTGATGCCCGCGTAGCCGGCCGAAGACTCGGTGGCAAAAGCGCATTCACCGGCGCGGAAATTCGCGCTCCCTTCATTGCGCCGGCCGGCATAAATAAATTTCCCCTCTTTCGCCCAGCGCCCCATCGCGCTGATGTGCGCGATTTGCGCGTCTCCGTTGAACGTCAACTCGGTGTCAAGCGCGCGAAAACCGTTTTCCTTGGTGGCGAACGGCACATCGTGGTAGGCGGAAAAATTTTCCAAATGCACCCAGCTCTGCCAGGCGGTGGTCAGCGGACACTTGTGGCCGGAGGCCTTAAGCCGGTCGAGCGCGTCTTCCACCTTGTTCCAAGTGGACAGGTCGGCCTTCGGGTCTATGCCGGCCGATTTCAGCGCGTCGACATTGACATACAGCACCGGCGTTGAAGAGTTGTAGGGCAGCGACAGCATTTTTCCGGCCGGCGTGGTGTAGTAACCTTTCACCGGCGCAAGATACCCGTCCGGGTCAAAGTCCGCGCCGCTTTGTTCCATGACTTCATACACGGGTTTTACCGCGCCCTTCGCCGCCATCATGGTCGCCGTGCCCACTTCAAACACCATCAGGATGTGCGGGTGCTCCTTGGCGCGGAACGCGACAATGCCCGCGTTCAAGGTTTCCGAGTAATTCCCTTTGTTGGCGCTCACCACCACATACTCCGACTGCGATGCATTAAACTGATCGACCTGCTCCGCCAACAAAGCGCCGAGGCGGCCGGTAAATGCATGCCACCAGTGAATTTCGGTCGCGGCCGCGACGGCGCCGCTGGAAGATGCACAAATAAAAATGCTTACAAAAAGAGTTTTGATGAATTTCATTGTCTGACTCCTCTAAGGTGGATCGGAATTTTCGCAGGGATATTTCGGGTGCGCTCCGAATGTAAAACTGTCAAAACAGTTATTCGGCGCGAACAAATATGTACCAAGCATGTTGCATGCTAAAGTTATTTGTCAAGCACTTTTTGACAAAATTGCGCGTCACCCCGGCACTTTCTCAATAATGAAATTTTGGCGCAATTTGGTGGCTTTGGACGGAATTTGGCGATATTTTCGCATTTACCGGGCCGGCGGGGATGGCGCAGAACGCACTTCCCCGCCCGCCTCCAAACGAATTATAATACGCCGAATTCCCCGGTAAACAGACTCCTACCAAAGGACTGCAATGACCCTCACCACCGAAAAACTCCGCGCGCTTGACCGCGCGCATCATCTCCACCCGTTCACCAACCACCATCGCCTGCGCGAAGGCGGGGCGCGGATTATCACCGGCGCGGAAGGCGTGCATGTGCGCGACTCGGACGGCAAGCGCTACCTGGACATGATGTCCGGATTGTGGTGCGTCAACATCGGCTATGGGCGCGGCGAACTGGCGCGCGCGGCCGCGGCGCAGATGGAGAAATTGCCCTACTACAACAGTTTCTTTCAGACCGCGCAATTGCCGGCGGTGCAACTCGCCGAGGCGCTCGCCGAAGTGACGCCGCCGCAATACAACCGCGCGTTCTTCGGCACCTCCGGCTCCGACGCCAACGACACCATCGTGCGGCTGGCGCGCTATTACTGGCAGGCGCAAGGAGAGAAGCGCGAGTTCATCATCAGCCGCCGCAACGCCTACCACGGCAGCACCGTGGCCGCCTCCAGCCTCGGCGGCATGGCGGCGATGCACGCGCAGGGCGGGCCGCTGATTCCCGGAGTCGCGCACATCGCGCAGCCGTATTATTTCGCGCACCGCCAGAGCGGCGGCGAATTGTCCGAGGAGGAATTCGCGCTGCAAACCGCGCGCGCATTGGAGGAAAAAATTCTGGAACTCGGCGCCGAGCGCGTCGCCGCGTTCATCGCCGAGCCGATTCAGGGCGCGGGCGGCGTGGTCATTCCGCACCGCGCGTATTGGCCGGAGATTCAGCGCATCTGCAAAAAACACGGCATCCTGCTGGCCGTGGACGAAGTCATCTGCGGCTTCGGGCGCACCGGCGAATGGTTCGGCTCGGACGCGTTCGCCATTGAAGGCGATTTGATGACGCTGGCGAAAGGCCTGTCCTCCGGCTACCAGCCGCTGAGCGCGGTGATGGTGTCCGACCGCGTCGCCGCCGCGCTGGACCGCGACGACGAATTCAGCCACGGCTACACCTATTCCGGCCACCCGGTGGCGTGCGCGGTCGCGCTGGAAAACATCCGCATCCTGCGCGACGAGCGCATCATTGAAACCGCGCGCGGCGGCGTGATGGCGCACCTGCACGCCGGCCTGCAAACCCTCGCCGAACACCCGCTGGTCGGCGAGGCGCGCATCACCGGCTTCATCGGCGCGCTGGAATTAGTCGCCGACAAATCCGGCAACCGCCCGTTTGAAAAATCCGCGCAGGCCGGCATATGCTGCCGCGACATTTGCTTTGACAACGGCCTGGTAATGCGCGCCGTCGGCGACACCATGGTGCTCGCCCCGCCGCTGGTGATCCGGCGCGAGGATGTGGAAGAGTTCGTGGAAAAAGCCGGGCGGAGTTTGGACGAAACGCAAAA
>JALCBG010000065.1 GCA_028066695.1 Gammaproteobacteria bacterium
CCGGCGACGCCGCGCCGATGGCCTATGTGCAGTTGGTCGGCCGCGACCTCGGCGGGGATGACGGCGCGGGGGTGGCGGAGAAAGAGGCGGGGAAAGAAAGCGAGGGGAAGGCGGGTTCGGGGGAGAAAGAGGGGAAGAAGAAGGCGGGGAAAAAAGCGGCCGGGAAAAGCGGGGAGAAAGACGCGAAAAAGTAGCGGGCTGTGCGGTGTAAAGCAACCTGCATATTTCGCGAGGAAGTTGAGTTGTGATAGGAAAAGAGAGCCCTCCTGACACGATGTCAGTATACCCCCCAAAACCTTTGCAGAAAGCGCTTGACACCTTTGTTTTTTTGCATTACGTTCGCTCGGGTCATCCGACAAATTACCAACCGCCGTTTGATGCGGCGAAACCCGGGAGAAACCATGAGCAAAAGAACCGAAAGATATGTGAGACGTGCTACTGAAGCGCTGGCGGTTTTGCGCCAAAAAGTTCGAGTAGTTTCGGAAAATCAGATTTTGAGACGGATTTCACTTCTGGTGCTTCTCAGACTGCTGTTGGGGGATGATGGGGCAGTATATTTCTTTGTTTCCTGCAAATCTGCAGGGCGTGGAAAATCTACAGGGCGCAAAAAATCTGCAGAGCGCAGAAGATATAAAAAGCCCAGAAGTAAGAAGTAAAGTGTGGTAGAAACAACCATGCCAAGCTGTTTTATGCAAACTGCATCTCGTATTGCGGCTTGGAAATACGCTAAAACTTAACCGATACACAAAGCTAGGAAAACAATGAGCAAGAAACCTGACCAATACATGCAGCGCGCCATCAAAGCGCTGGTGACTTTGCGCCAAAAAGTTGAGGCAGTTTCAAAAACTGTTTGGAAGATCAACAGTCTTGCGGAAATTCCCGACGAAGAGAAAAGGAAAGTTTTTGAAAAACGACTGTGGGACATTTTTGCTCGCGGCGAGTATTACGCTGCGAAAGTTCTGTCCGATTGGCAAGCCGCCCCGATTCGGTCTTCGGCGCACCTTGTTCGTTTGCTTGATTGGCACAAAAAGGAATACAAACCTGTCGCTGAAAAAATTCGGGAGTTGATTCCCGATTTGGCGATCTATGCTCCGACGCGCGAAGATGTTGAGGAAGCAGTTGTTGATTTCGTGTTTACCGACATCAACGAATCGGGGGAACTGGTTGATACAGGTTCTGGCGTGGAAACTCGAAACAACATTGACAACCACATGGACGAGTACGAAATGCATGTGCTGCGGGTGCTGGAACTCCAGCTTCTTTACGAGAACAAAGCTTTTGATGAACTCCGTGCAAAGGAGGGACAGTCTCGCGCGGATGTTGCCGGTCAATCTCCTTATAAATACCAAAACATCGAGACTGAGGAGAAACAGGACGTGAAAGCCAATTTTGAGCACATCGGGGAAGCTGCAAATTACTATCTTCAGGACCTTGACGGGGAGGTCCGGCAAGTTTGGATCTACGAACATGGCGTGGACATCGCGCTCTACTACAAAATCATCGGAAAGAACTATTTCAACCCGAATGAATGGGTCGCTAATGAAAAAGATTTGTCGCCCATCATCGTCTCCCATGATTTGGAGGACATTTCCCGGGACATTCGTCTGCGCGTGGAGGAGATTTACCAGTCTTTCATTTTTGGAAACTGGATGGCGGTCATCGCGCTTTCTCGCTCTTTGCTGGAGTACTCGATTGTCGACCAGCATGATCTCCTCCAAATCAAAGAGAAAGATTTGTACATCAAAGATTCGCATGGCGAAAAGAAGCGGAAGAGGCAGCAGTTGCGGTCTCTTGGGGAGTTGATCGCCGATGTCAAAGGGCAGCATGCTGGATTGAGGGAAGACATGAGGCAGATCAATAAGTCTGCCAACAAAGTGCTGCACACTCCTCCCCCCAGCAACAATCCTTTCGAGAATGTTCGGGGGTTTCCGTCCAAGCAACCGGCTGCCAAAGAATGCATTGACGCCATTGTCAAAATCGTCAGTGCGTTATACCGCGCGTAGTTGCGCACCAACAAACTCCCCCACCCCCTCCACCACCTGCACGGGAATCTCATGCCCCCCGCGAAACCCCCGCCACTCCACCCGCAACCCATGCCCGCGCAGCACATCGCGCAACCGCTCGGCAATGTCAAACGCAAGCAGCGGATCATCGCTGCCGTGACTCTGAAACACCGGCAACCCGGCGCGCGCCGGCCAGCCGGTTTCCCATTCCGATTCGGCGGTGATGCCGCCGGACATGACGATCAGCCCGGCAAAATCCCGCGCGCTTTGCGCGGCGACATCGCAGGCCAGCATCGCGCCCTGCGAAAAGCCGCCGAGAAACGCGCCGCCGGGCGGCAGGCCCCATTCGGCCTCCATCGCCTCCAGCATCGCCAGAATTTTTTCGCGCGCCTCGCTTAATCCCGGCGGCGCGATGCGCGTGTCGTGCCGCCTGCCGCTCGCGACATCGGCGGCGAATTTTTCAATGTCCAGCATCCACCACGCGCGCCCGCCAAAGCCGCCGTCCAATTTCAGCGGCGCGGCCGGAAACGCAAAGCGCGTCTCTTTTGGAACGCGCAACGCCTGCGACAGCGGCACCAGGTCGTCTCCGGGCGCGCCGAAGCCGTGCAGTAAAATCACCGCAGTTCCGCCGCCGCCGCCGTCTCCGTCGGCGCCGCCGGTCAAGCGGACATCCAAGCCGCCAAAGTTTTTCACGCGCATCGCTGCACAATACAGCAACCGAAAAAGCGGCGCGCGCTACAATTCCCGCGGAAAACTTCCCTGAATAAATGCTCCCCATGCAATTCGCCCTGCAAAAACTCCGCCTGAATTGGCGCAGCCCCGAATTTCTGCTGATGCTGATGGCCGCGGCGATGCCGCTGTCGTCGGCGACCTGGTTTGCGCTGATCAACAACTTTGCGGTGGAACGGGCCGGGTTTGACGGCGCGCAGTTCGGGCTGATGCAAAGCATCCGCGAAATTCCGGGTTTCATGGCGTTCGCGGCGATTTTCCTTTTGATTTTCATGCGCGAGCAAACGCTGGCGCTGGTGTCGCTGCTGCTGCTCGGCGCCGGAGTCGCGCTGACCGGGTTTTTCCCCTACGCGCTCGGTTTGTATTGCACCACCGCGCTGATGTCGGTCGGGTTTCACTATTACGAGACCATGAACAAATCGCTGTCGCTGCAATGGATTGAAAAATCGCGCACGCCGCAGGTGCTGGGGAATTTGATTGCGGTCGGCTCGTTCACTTCGCTGCTCGCGTTCGCGCTGATTTACGCCGGCCTCACCGTGCTGGATTTGGATTACAAAAATGTCTACATCGCCGCCGGCGGGCTGACTTGCGCGCTGGTTTTGTTCGCGGTTATTGCATACCCGCACTTTCCGCAAAAACACGAGCAGCGCAAAAAACTCATCCTGCGCCGCCGCTACTGGCTGTATTACGCGCTGACATTTTTGTCCGGCGCGCGCCGCCAAATCTTCGTGGTGTTCGCCGGGTTTTTGATGGTGGAAAGATTTGGTTACAGCGCGGCCGCGCTGACCATGCTGTTTCTGGTGAACTGCGCGATCAACATTTACTTCGCGCCGCTCATCGGAAAACTCGTCGGAAAGTGGGGCGAGCGGCGCGCGCTGCTGTTTGAATACGCCGGGCTGATCGGAATTTTCACGAGTTACGCGTTCGTGCAGCACGCCGGAATCGCCGCGCTGCTCTACATCGCCGACCATGTGTTCTTCGCGCTGGCCATCGCCATGCACAGTTACTTCCAAAAAATCGCCGACCCGGCCGACATCGCCTCCACCGCCGGCGTCGCGTTCACCATCAACCACATCGCCGCGGTGGTGCTGCCTGCGGTGCTCGGCCTGCTGTGGCTGCATTCGCCGGCCGCGGTGTTTTTGTGCGGCGCGGCGCTCGCCGCCGGCTCGCTCGCGCTTTCGTATTTGGTGCCGGACGCGCCGCAGCCCGGCAACGAAGTGCGCGGCGCGCACCCGGCGCCGGCGTTTGGAAAATGACGCGCGGGGGAAAAGGCGCATGGAAAGCGATGCGGCGGCGCGACCCGTATGCGCGCCTTGCCGAGCGCAGCGGCGCGCGCGCGCGGTCGGCGTATAAACTGGAGGAAATTGACCGCAAATATCGGCTGATCGCGCCCAACTCGCGCGTCATAGACCTCGGCGCGGCGCCGGGCAGTTGGTCGCAATACGCGGCCGCGCGCCTGCGCGGCGGCGCGCTGATCGCGGTGGATATGCGCGCGATGGCGCCGCTGCAAAAAGTCCGCTTCATTCGCGGCGATTTCACCGCGCCGGCGGTGCGCGCGCAGGTCCTGGACGCGCTCGGCGGCGCCAAGGCCGACCTTGTTTTGTCCGATCTCGCCCCCAATTTAAGCGGCATCCGCAGCGCCGACCAGGCGCGCGCGGCGGCGCTGCTCGGCGCGGTGCTGGCGTTTTGCCGGCGCGGGCTGCGCCCCGGCGGCGCATTGCTGGCAAAATTGTTCGCCGGGGAATCGGCCGAGGCGGTGCGCGCGCAAATTGAAGCCGGTTTTGAGCGGGCGCGCGGCATCAAACCGGACGCGTCCCGCCCGCAGTCCAAAGAGTTTTACCTGCTGGCGCGCGGCTTCCGGCGCGGCGCAATCGCGCCGGAAGTTTCCGGATAGCATATACTCGCGGTGTTGCGCGCCCCGAGCCGAAATTCGGGGCGGCGCCCCGCTTTCATTTTTCCACAGAGACCGCAATTGCCCGACATGACCAAAAACCTCTTATTCTGGATCGCGATCGCCATGGTGCTCGTGCTGGTGTTTAACAACTTCACCGGCCAGGGCCGCGGCGGCGGCAAAGAGATTGATTACTCCACCTTCCTCACGCATGTGCGCGAGGGCAACATCGCCCAGGTGGAAATCGACGACGAGTTGATTCGCGGCCGCACCCACGGCGGCGAACTGTTCACCACCTACGCCCCGAACGACCCGAAACTGGTGGACGACCTGTTCGTCAACGGCGTGAAAATCAAGGCGAAAAAGGAAAAGGAAACCTCGCTCTTGGTGCACCTTTTGATCAGTTCGTTCCCGATTCTGCTGCTCATCGGCGTGTGGATCTTTTTCATGCGGCAGATGCAGGGCGGCGGGCGCGGCGGCGCGTTCAGTTTCGGCAAGAGCAAGGCGCGCATGCTGACCGAGGACAAAAACCATGTGACTTTTGACGATGTCGCCGGCGTGGACGAGGCGCAGGAGGAAGTCGGCGAGTTGGTGGAATTTTTGAGCGAGCCGTCGCGCTTTCAAAAACTCGGCGGGCGCATTCCGCGCGGCGTACTGATGACCGGCAGCCCCGGCACCGGCAAGACGCTGCTGGCCAAGGCGATCGCCGGCGAAGCCAAGGTTCCGTTCTTCACCATCTCCGGCTCCGACTTCGTGGAGATGTTCGTCGGCGTCGGCGCGTCGCGCGTGCGCGATATGTTTGAGCAGGCGAAGAAAAACGCGCCGTGCATCATTTTCATTGACGAAATTGACGCGGTCGGCCGCCAGCGCGGCGCCGGCCTCGGCGGCGGCCACGACGAGCGCGAGCAAACCCTCAACCAGTTGCTGGTGGAGATGGACGGCTTTGACGCCGGCGAAGGCGTCATCGTCATCGCCGCCACCAACCGCCCGGATGTGCTGGACCCGGCGCTGTTGCGCCCCGGGCGCTTTGACCGCCAGGTGCATGTGCCGCTGCCGGACATTCGCGGGCGCGAGGCGATTCTCAAGGTGCACATGCGAAAAGTGCCGCTGGAAAAGGACATTGATCCGTCGGTGATCGCGCGCGGTACGCCCGGCTTTTCCGGCGCCGACCTCGCCAACCTGATCAACGAGGCCGCGCTGTTCGCCGCGCGCGAGGAGCGCAAACTGGTCGGCATGGAGCAGTTTGAAAAAGCCAAGGACAAAGTGCTGATGGGCGTTGAGCGGCGCTCCATCGTCATGTCCGAGGACGAGCGGCGCAACACCGCCTACCACGAGTCGGGGCACACCGTGGTCGCCAAGGTGCTGCGCGAATGCACCGACCCGGTGCACAAGGTGACCATCATCCCGCGCGGGCGCGCGCTCGGCGTGACCATGCAGTTGCCCGAGGAAGACCGCTACAGCCACAACCGCCAGTTCCTGCTGGCGCGCATCGCGGTGCTGATGGGCGGGCGCATCGCCGAGGAGGTGTTCATGGACCAAATGACCACCGGCGCCTCCAACGACTTTGAACAGGCCACCGAGATGGCGCAGAACATGGTGTCGCGCTGGGGCATGAGCGATGTCATGGGCCCGCGCGTCTACGGTGAAAACTCCAGCGAGGTGTTCCTCGGCCGCGAGATGGCCTCGCACCGCAATGTCAGCCCGGAGACCGCGGAAAAAGTGGAGCAGGAAATCTCCCGCATCATCAACGAGCAATACGCGCGCGCGCGCAAGATCATTGAGGAGAACCGCGAGAAGATCGAGGTGATGGCGAAGGCGCTGCTGGAATGGGAGACGCTGGAAGGCTCGCAGGTGGACGAAATCATGCGCGGCGAAAAGCCGACGCCGCCGCCGTTCAACGGCAACGGCGGCGCAAAGAGCAAGCCCCGCGCCGCGTCCAAAACCAAGCCCAAGCAAAAACCCAAAACGCCGGCGCTGGACGAATCCGACCTCGGCCTGAACCCCCCGGCCAATCCCCGCGGCGCCGCCTGACGCCGGTCGCGCCGATGTCAAACTCGCTGTTTGGCACCGACGGCGTGCGCGGCCGGGTCGGCGAAGAGCCGATTACGCCGCAGACGGTAATGAAACTCGGCTGGGCCGCCGGCGGCGTTTTCGCCGAGGCCGGCGCCGGCGAAAAGGTGCTGATAGGCAAGGACACGCGCGTCTCCGGCTACCTGCTGGAATCCGCGCTGGAGGCCGGCTTTTCCGCGGCCGGCGTCAATGTCTGCTTCCTCGGCCCGCTGCCGACCCCGGCGATCGCCTACCTGACGCGCACCGCGCGCGCCTGCGCCGGCGTGGTCATCAGTGCCTCGCACAATCCCTACTACGACAACGGCATCAAGTTTTTCTCGCGCGAGGGCGCGAAACTGCAGGACAAACTCGCATCGCGCATAGACGCGCGCATGGCCGAGCCGATGAAATGCGTGGATTCCAGCGAACTCGGCAAAGCCGAAAGGATGACCGACGCGCAGGGGCGCTACATTGAGTTTTGCAAGGCGACGCTGCCGCGCACGCGCACGCTGTCCGAATTAAAAATCGTGGTGGACTGCGCCAACGGCGCGGCCTACGATGTCGCGCCGCGCGTATTCGCCGAGATGGGCGCCGAAGTCACCGCCATCGCCAACCAGCCGGACGGTTTCAATATCAACAGCGAATGCGGCTCCACCCACCTGAACGCGCTCGCCGCAAAAGTCGCCGAATGCGGCGCCGACATCGGCATCGCGCTGGACGGAGACGCCGACCGCGTATTGCTGGCGGACGCCGGCGGCGCGCGCATAGACGGCGACCAGATTTTGTATGTGCTGGCAAAACAGCGGCAGCAGCGCGGCGCGCCCGGCGGCGTGGTCGGCACGCTGATGAGCAACATCGGCCTGGAACTCGCGTTCAAGGAAATGGGAATTCCGTTCGCGCGCGCCAAGGTCGGCGACCGCCATGTGTTTGACGCGCTCGCCGAAAACGGCTGGATGCTCGGCGGCGAGGCCTCCGGGCACATCATCTGCCGCGACAAAAGCACCACCGGCGACGGCATTGTCGCCGCGCTGGAAGTGCTGGAGACCATGCTGGAAAGCGGCAAAACGCTGCGGCAACTGGTGGAAGGCCTGACCATCCACCCGCAATCCATCATCAATGTGCCGGTGCGCGGCGCCGCCAATCTCGCGCGCCACGCGCGCATCACCGCCGCGGTGGAGCAGGCGCAGTCCGAACTGGGCGCGCGCGGCCGCGTGGTGCTGCGCCCGTCCGGCACCGAGCCGGTGGTCAGGGTGATGATTGAAGGCGAGGAGCGCGCGCGCGTGGAGCGGCTGGCAAAACAAGTCGCCGAGTCGGTCGCCTCGGCCGCGCCGCCGGCCTGATTTCCTTATTTTGGCGGCGCTGGTACCGAGGGTCGGATTCGAACCGACACTGGGTTGCCCCAACCAGATTTTGAGTCTGGCGCGTCTACCAATTCCGCCACCCCGGCATCGCAACTACGATAAACCTTTTTGGCGCGCGATGCAAGCG
>JALCBG010000066.1 GCA_028066695.1 Gammaproteobacteria bacterium
CGCCGCCGTTCGCAAAATGAAATCAACGCCGCGCGCAAATTCGCGATTGAAAGTTTCGCCAAAGAATTGCTCGGCGTGCGCGACAGTCTGGACCGCGCCGCCGCGGTGACGCTGGACGAAAACGCGGCCGAGCCGGTGGCGCAGATGAAAAAAGGCCTCGGCCTGACGCTGGAGCAATTTGACAGCGCGCTGGCGCGTTTCGCGGTGGTGGAAGTTGCGGCCGCGCCGGGCGCGCCGTTTGATCCGGAATGCCACCAGGCGATCAGCACCGCGGCCTCCGACGAGATCGCGCCCGACCACATCATTTCGGTGGTGCAAAAGGGGTTTTTGCTGAAAGAGCGGCTGCTGCGCCCGGCGATGGTGGTGGTCGCGAAGGCCTGATTTTCCCGTTTTGCCGCCCGTTTTGCGCCTTGTAATTCGCCGGCGCGGCGCCATATTGCACCCATTCCAAACCAGTTCACGCGAAACAGAGGACACAACCCATGGCAAAAATCATCGGCATTGATCTCGGCACGACCAATTCCTGCGTCTCGGTCATTGAGGGCGGCGCGCCCAAGGTGATTGAGAACAGCGAGGGCGACCGCACCACGCCGTCCATCGTCGCGTTCAGCAAGGACGACGAAGTGCTGGTCGGCCAGGCCGCCAAGCGCCAGTCGGTCACCAACCCGAAGAACACCGTGTTCGCGGTCAAGCGCCTCATCGGGCGGCGTTTTGACGAGGATGTGGTGCAGCGCGACATTGACCTGATGCCCTACAAAATCACCAAGGCGAAAAACGGAGACGCCTGGGTGGAGGTCGCCGGCAAGCAGATGGCCGCGCAGGAAATCTCGGCGCGCATTCTGCAAAAAATGAAACAGACCGCCGAGGATTATCTCGGCGAAAAAGTCAGCGAGGCGGTGATCACGGTGCCGGCCTACTTTAATGACTCGCAGCGCCAGGCGACCAAGGACGCGGGGCGCATCGCCGGCCTGGAAGTCAAGCGCATCATCAACGAGCCGACCGCGGCCGCGCTCGCCTACGGCATGGACAAAGGCGCGGGCGACCGCAAGATCGTGGTCTATGACCTCGGTGGCGGCACCTTTGATGTGTCGGTGATTGAAATCGCCGAGGTGGAAGGCGAGCACCAGTTTGAAGTGCTGTCCACCAACGGCGACACCTTTCTCGGCGGCGAAGATTTTGACCGCCGCCTGATTGACTACCTCGCCGACGAGTTCAAAAAAGACCAGGGCATGAACCTGCGCGGCGACCCGCTCGCCATGCAGCGCCTCAAAGAGGGCGCGGAGAAAGCCAAGATTGAATTGTCGTCCTCGTCGCAGACTGAAATCAACCTGCCCTACATCACCGCAGACGCCGGCGGCCCGAAGCACCTCAACATGAAACTCACCCGCGCCAAGTTGGAGTCGCTGGTGGAGGACCTGCTGCAAAAAACGCTCGGCCCGTGCAAAACCGCGCTCAAAGACGCCGGGCTGACCGCCTCCGAAATTGACGATGTCATTTTGGTCGGCGGGCAGACGCGCATGCCCAAGGTGCACGAACTGGTCTCCGACTTTTTCGGCAAGGCGCCGCGCCGCGATGTCAATCCGGACGAGGCGGTCGCGGTCGGCGCGGCGATTCAGGGCGGCGTGCTCGGCGGCGATGTCAAGGATGTGCTGCTGCTGGATGTGACGCCGCTGTCGCTCGGCATTGAAACCCTCGGCGGCGTCATGACCAAACTGGTGGAAAAAAACACGACCATTCCGACCAAGGCCAGCCAGATTTTTTCCACCGCCGACGACAACCAGAACGCGGTTACCGTGCATGTGCTGCAGGGCGAGCGCGAAGTCGCGTCCGGCAACAAATCGCTCGGCCGTTTTGATCTCACCGAAATTCCGCCGGCGCCGCGCGGCGTGCCGCAGATTGAGGTGTCGTTTGACATTGACGCCAACGGCATTTTGCATGTCTCGGCGAAAGACAAGGCGACCGGCAAGGAAAACAAAATCGTGATCAAGTCCAGTTCCGGCCTGTCCGAGGAGGAAATCGCGCGCATGGTCAGCGACGCCGAAGAGCACGCCGACGACGACCGCAAAACGCGCGAGTTGGTGGACGCGCGCAATCAGGGCGAGGCGATGATTCACGGCGTGCGCAAATCCGCCGGCGAACTGGGCGACAAACTTGACGCCGCCGAAAAGGAAAAAATCGACGCGGCCATCGCCGAGTTGGAAGCCGCGCTGAAAGGCGGCGACAAAGAGGCGATTGAAGCCAAAACGCAGGCGCTCACGCAGGCCGGCCACAAACTCGCCGAGCAACTCTACGCGCAGCAAAGCGCGGGCGGCGATGCGGGCGCGCCTTCCGGCGATGACGACCAGGGCGCCACTCAGGGCAAAAGTGGCCAGGGCAAAAGCGGCGACGATGTGGTGGACGCCGAGTTTGAAGAAGTCGCCGACAAGGACAAAAAAACCTGATCGGCGCGCGTCGCCGGCGGGCATGTCGCGCCGCTAACCGCGCGCGGCGGAGGACACCATGTCAAAACGAGACTATTACGAAGTCCTCGGCGTCGGCCGCGACGCCTCCGAGGCTGACTTAAAGAAGGCCTACCGGCGGCTGGCGATGAAATACCATCCCGACCGCTCCGGCGACGACGCCGGCGCCGAAGCGCGCTTCAAGGAAGCCAAGGAGGCTTACGACGTGCTCGGCAATTCGCAAAAGCGCGCCGCCTACGATCAATTCGGCCACGCCGGCGTGGATCCGTCGGCCGCGGGCGGCGGCGGCGCGGCCGGTTTCGGCGACATATTCGGGGATATTTTCGGCGACATTTTCGGCGGCGGCGGCGCGCGGCGGCGCGCGCGCGGCTCCGATTTGCGCTACCGCATGCAACTCACGCTGGAAGAAGCGGTGCACGGCGCCGCCAAAAAAATCCGCGTGCCGCGCGCCGCGCCGTGTTCGGCGTGCAATGGCAGCGGCGCGCGCGCCGGCACTTCGGCGAAATCCTGCCCGGCCTGCGACGGGCGCGGCCAGGTGCGCATGCAGCAGGGCTTCTTTTCGGTGCAGCAGACCTGCCCGCAGTGCCGCGGGCGCGGCAGCGTGATCACCGACCCGTGCGCCCCGTGCGGCGGGCGCGGCCTGGTGCGCGAGGAAAAAACGCTGTCGGTGAAAATTCCGGCGGGCGTGGATGAGGGAGACGAAGTGCGCCTCGCCGGCGAAGGCGAGCGCGCCGCGGCCGGCGCCGCGCCCGGCGATTTGTATGTGCAGGTGCGCATCGCCCCGCACGAAATTTTTGAGCGTGACGGCGACAATTTGTATTGCGAAGTGCCGGTGGATTTCGCCACGATGGCGCTCGGCGGCGCGCTGGAAGTGCCGACGCTGTCGGGCCGCGCCAACCTGAAAATCCCGCCGGAAAGCCAGTCGGAAAAAATCTTCCGCCTGCGCGGCAAAGGCGTGCGCAATGTGCGCGGCGGCGCGCAGGGCGACCTCTACTGCAAAGTCGTGATTGAAACCCCGGTCAATCTCACCGCAAAGCAAAAAGACATGCTGAAGGAATTTGACAAGAGCCTCAAATCCGGCGGCCGCCGCCACGCGCCGCGCAGCAGTTCGTGGACCGAGAAAATCAAAACCTTTTTTGACGACTTGGTCGCCTGAAACGAGATTTGACGCGCCCCCAATTGTTTGGTAGTGTTGCGCGAGCAACTTCGGCGGAAGTGGTAGAATTCCCGAAAATTTCAATTTCCGGAAAAATCATCGCCATGCAAAACGAACGAACTTATCGCGGGGAGGTTAATCCCGGCGGCGGCATTGAAGTCACAGTAGATGGACACCCTCTCGACTTTTTTGAGGATGTGCTTCGTGAATCAAAAGAGATGCCCGCGAGCTTTTCGTGGGGCACTGGGACGCCCGGGTGTGTCCGCTTGGCATTCGCATTGCTTTTCGATGTCAGCAATGACCCCGAATTTGCGCAAAGGTGGAGCGTGGCTTTTTGCAGAGAAAAGATTGACAAACTCGATCGAAAAACTTCTTGGGTGATGTCTTCTCAGTGCATTAACGACTGGGTCAAAAAGACTCGTGATAGTGCGATGGCCAACAAAGCACTCAAAGATCAACTCAAAAAAATCGAACGAGGCAACTCAAAATCACATCGATTCTACAGATGAGCAAATGTTGGTTTTGAAGAAAAAACTGCTGTGGTTTTTTCTGGCATCGTCCGTGCTGGCCGGTGCCGGAGTCGGCGCGCAAGAGCAGCACGATGGATCTGAGGGGTTTAAAGAAGCACCGCTTCCGCTGGGCGGGACAATGCGAGTGCCTGCGACGTGGCAGGCATTGACTCTTGAAGAGTATTTTTCACGCTACGGAGATCTGGACGATTTTTCCGCGGAAGTGAAGGATGCCTTGTCAAAATCGATTGGAGCCTCCTACGCCAAATTTGATGCTGATGGCGATTTGTCAGCATCAGTTGCTGTCGAGTTTTTGCCGATCGCAGAAATCTCTCAAGAGATGGTTCGGTCTGCATCAAATGAATCCATTGCAGATTTTGATGCGGCAATAAAGGAGGAAGTTATTCGCAGCCGCAAAGAGTTCGGTTCGAAAATACAGAACTGGATCGGCCACCGGAAAGTTTATATCGACGACTGGGCTGTTCTTCACAACACCGTTCAATATATTACGGGCGAAATCTTTGAAACTCAAGAGGTGTTTCGAGTTTTCTCAGAAGAAAAATCGTTCATGATAGTGTTGACCTTTGTGGATCAACGGGATGATCTGCGCCTGCAAATCGAGCAGATAATCGAGTCCATTCGGCTTGGTCCTATTGCACCAGCCGTTGCCGATGACTTGGCTCCCGAAGATGCCGGACGCGCCTGGCTTTTGGCGCTCTCCGACAATCAGCGGAATCTTCTCGCGATTCTCTACGTTTTGCTTGGTATTGCATTCGGATGTTTCCCTGCATTCTGTATCCGGCGAATTGCTCGCCGCCAATTCGGCCGGGTTTCATCGGCGCTGATGGGCGTTCTGTCGGGCATATTCGCCGCGTTCTTCGTTATATTGGCGGATGCCGCATTGCCCTATCCCCTGCAACTATATCTGCCAGTAATGGGGGCGGTGCTGGGCATCTCTTATGGGATTTTTAGGAGGTCCGGCCATCCTAAAGATGCCCACCCCAAAAATGCACAAGACCTTTAACCGGCCTTTGGTTTTTGCATACTGATTCTACATGTGCCATCGAATCAGCAACAGTGATTCGTCTGGCGAAAACTCAGCGACCCAAGCACCATACCCTGCCATGCAAACTTCCCCAAGTTATGACGCGCTGGCGCCGGGCGGGGTGTTTGAAAAAAACCTGCCCGGTTTTGTGCCGCGCCGCGCGCAGCGGGAGATGGCGCGCGCGGTGGAGGAGGCGCTCGCCCACGGCGGCGCGCTGGTCGCCGAATCGGGCACCGGCACCGGCAAAACTTTCGCCTACCTCGCGCCGGTGCTGCTGAGCGGCCGCCGCACCATCATCTCCACCGCCACGCGCCACCTGCAGGAGCAAATCTTCCACCGCGATTTGCCGCAGGTCGCGGCCGCGCTCGGCGCGCACGCCGACGCCGCGCTTTTGAAAGGGCGCGCCAACTACGCCTGCCGCCACCGCCTCGCGCTGCACATGCGCCAGAGCGACCTGATCGGCGAGGGCGAAACCGATTCGTTCGCCGCGCTCGCCGAATGGGCCGCGGCCAGCGAGCACGGCGACATCGCCGAATTCACCGCGCTCGGCGAGGACGCGCCGCTGTGGAGGCGCGTCACCTCCACCGCCGACAACTGCCTCGGCGGGCAGTGCCCGGATTTTTCCGATTGCTTTGTGATGAAGGCGCGCAAGCGCGCGATGAAAGCAAGCGTGGTGGTGGTCAACCACCATTTGTTTTTTTCCGACCAGACATTAAAGTCCGACGGCTTCGGCGAGTTGCTGCCGGAGCACGACGCGGTGGTGTTTGACGAGGCGCACCATGTCGCCGCGGTCGCCTCCGACTTTTTCGGCTTCTCGGCCTCCACCTCGCAAATCCGCGAATTGCTGGAAGACGCGCTCGCCGTCGAGCGCGACGAAAAAAGCGGCGTCTCGTTTTCGGCCGCGGCCGATGCGGTTGAAAAATCGCTCGGAAAAGTGTCGCGCGCGGCCGCGCCGCTGGCCGGGCGCGCCGTGGAATTCGGCGAGTTGGAAAACGAAAAATTCGCGCGCGCCGGCAAGGCGCTGTGGGACGCGCTGGCGCAATTGGAGCGCGCGCTGGACGCGGCCGCGCCGGCCGGAGACGCGCTGCGCCGCTGCCACCACCGCTGCCTGTCGCTGCAGGAGCGCATTGACGCGTGGCGCGCGCGCCGCGACAGCGGTCTGATTTGCTGGGCCTCGGTGTCAAAAGGCGCGCGCAATTTGATTTTTCACGCGACCCCGCTGAAAGTGAATGCGCGTTTCTCCGAGATGATGGGCGCGCATCCGGCCGCGTGGATTTTCACCTCGGCGACGCTCGCGCTCGGCGATGACTTCTCGGCGTTTTGCGGCGAACTTGGACTGCATGCGGCCGAAACGCGCCGCTGGGGCAGCCCGTATGACTTCCGCCAAAACGCGCTGTTGTATCTGCCGCCGAACATGCCGGACCCGCGCGCGCGCGAATACGAGCGCGCGCTGCGCGATGTGCTGCTGGATGTCATCGGCGCCAGCCGCGGCCGCGCCTTCTGCCTTTTTACCAGCACCGCGATGATGCAAAATGTCTGCAGGAAAATGCGCGCGCAAACCGACTGGAACATTTTTTTGCAGGGGGACGCGCCGAAGAGCGAATTGCTCGGCAAATTCCGCCGCGCCGACAACGCGGTGCTGTTCGGCACCGCGAGTTTTTGGGAGGGCGTGGATGTGCGCGGCGAGCAACTCTCGTGCGTCATCATCGACAAACTTCCGTTCGCGCCGCCGGGCGAGCCGGTGCTGAAAAGCCGGTTGGAAGCATGCGAGCGCGACGGTGGCAATCCGTTTATGGAAATGCAGTTGCCGGCCGCGGTGATCGCGCTGAAGCAGGGCGCCGGGCGGTTGATCCGCTCCGAATCCGACCGCGGCGTGCTGGTGCTGTGCGACCCGCGCATCGGCAGCAAAGCGTATGGAAAAACCTTTTTGCAAAACCTGCCGGAAATGCCGGCGACAAACGCGCTCGCCGATGTCGCCGCGTTTTTCAGCGATGGCTGAGCCGGCGATTCTCGCGCTGGACACCGCCACCGAGGCCTGCTCGGCCGCGCTGTTCGCGCGCGGCGCGGTGACGCGGCGGTTGGAAATCGCGCCGCGCGGGCATTCCGAACTCGCGCCGCAAATGGCGGAGGAATTGCTGCGCGAGGCGAAACTGGAATGGGCGCAACTGGACGCGCTCGCCGTGGATGTCGGCCCCGGCGCGTTCACCGGGCTGCGCATCGGCCTCGGCCTGGCGCAGGGCCTGGCATACGGCGCGGGCCTGCGCGTCATTCCGGTGGTCTCGCTGGAGGCGCTGGCGTTCGCCGCGCTGGAAAAACAAAACGATGACCGCGGGGGCGGCGAAGTTCTCGCCGCGCTGGACGCGCGCATGGGGCAGGTGTATTACGGCCTCTACCGCGCCGCGCCGCATGGCGTGGAATGCGTCGCCCGGCCCGCGCTCGCCGAGCCGCAAAATGTGCAAGTCCCGCGCGGGTCGCGCCGCCTTCTCGGCATCGGCGGCGGCTGGGACCGCTACGCGCCGCAATTGCTGGAAGCGGCGAAAGGCGCTGTGGA
>JALCBG010000012.1:0-9423 GCA_028066695.1 Gammaproteobacteria bacterium
CGGCGACCCGGCGAATTACCGGTTGTCGGGCGAAATTTCCGCGCGCGGCGAAATCGCGCGGCGCGAGGTTACCGTCGCGGCGGTGACGCTGACCAAGCCCTATGACGGCACCGCCGTGGTCGGCGCGAGCGTCGCGCTCGGCGGCGGCGAACTCGGCAATGTGATTGACGGCGAGACGCTGGTTCTGGAAGTCATCGCCGGCCTCGGCGGCTACCCGCAAAGCGGAGTCGGCGCGGATTTGCAAATGCGCGGCGCGCAATTCCGCCTGCGCGACGGCGCCGGCGGCAAGGCGGCGAATTACAAACTCCCGTCCGAGGTGGGCGCGAGCGGCGTGATTTCCGCGAAAGAGGTGACGGTTGCAACGCCGCGGGTGGTGAAGGAGTTTGACAACACCACGCTGTTCGGCAACACCGCGCTCGCCGCCGGCAGCGGCGTGATTACCGGCGCGGTCGGCGCGGACGCGCTGGCGCTGGCGCCGACCGCGGGCGTGTATGCGACCGGCGAGGTCGGAAGCAACATCGCGGTTTCCAATCTGGAATGGGAATTGCGGGTCGCGCCGAATGGCGCCGGCGACACGAACAACTACGCGCTGCCGGAGTCGCTGCCGGAGTCGCTGGCGACCGGCGAAATCACGCGCAAATTGCTGACGCTGACGCAAGGCGACACCGTGCCGACCAAGGTGTATGACGGCACCGTGGACCCGCCGCCGGGGCTGACCGCGGTGATTTCCGCAGTCGGGCTGGTCACCAGCGCGTCCGATGTCGGCTTTGCCAGCAGCACCTACAACAGCAAGGATGTGCTGAGCGCGCGCTATCTGACGGTGGCGCTGAGCGGAACCGACGCCGAAAATTACCGGCTGGACCCGCGCGTTGCGGGGGTGCCGGCGACTATTACGCCGAAATTGGTCAATGTGACCATCACCGGCTTTACCGGTCCGACTACGAAAGTCTATGACGGCACCGCCGCGGCGCCGGTGGGCTTTGCTTTCACCGGCGCATCCTTGCGCGAGTCCGATGTGGTTGAGGCCGACCGCGGCAAAGTCGCACTCGGCGCGGGCGGGGTCGTTGTCGCAGGAGTCTTACAGCTTCCCAGCAAAAACTCTCCCGGGGACCTTATTTACCCGGTCCTTACCGGCGAAGAGGCTTCCAAC
The DNA here is from genome assembly GCA_028066695.1 of Gammaproteobacteria bacterium. Classification (GTDB taxonomy): domain Bacteria; phylum Pseudomonadota; class Gammaproteobacteria; order Arenicellales; family Poriferihabitantaceae; genus JAHRAW01. Next base: position 1,151 of record JALCBG010000012.1, read on the forward strand.
TACCGCCCCACCGGTGGGAGTTTGCTTGCTAATGCGCCCAGTGCACTTTTTTTTCGAGGTTGCCAGCCAGACTGCATCACTCCGCGCCCGTTGCGCGTTACCGCGGACGATGCGGCCGGGTTGGCCTCGGCGCGGCTGCCGACTTCCGACCTGACTTACACGGTGGAATCGGGCGTCGCCGATGAGGGACTGGTCGCCGGTGAAACCGCCGAAGAAATTCTGAGCGGCGAGTTGGCATACGGCACCGCCTCCGGCGGCACCATTCCCATCGTGCAAGGCTCGCTGGCGGTGACGAACTCCAACTACGCGCTGAACTTCACCAACGGCGTGTTCTACCCGAGCGGCCGACTGGACCTGGATCTCAGCGGCGCCACCATCTATGAAGAGGGCGCGGCAATTCTGCGCTACCTGTTCGGCCTGCGCGGAGACGCGCTGACCGCCGGGCTGAGCACGCTGACCCTGACCGCCGCGGAGTTGGAGACGAAAGTGGCCGCGCTGGTTTCCGACGGGGTTTTGGATGTGGACGGCAACGCCGGCACCACCGCCCGCGACGGCGTGATCATCGCGAGGTATTTGCTCGGCGTGACCGAGGCGGAAAGTCTGGTGGCGAAATTCGGCGCGGCCGCAACCGCCGCCGATGTGCTCGCCGCGGTGCGCGCGATTCTTCCGTAAGCGCGCGCGAACTTTTTCGCGGCGGCGCATTTTGTTAGCCTCGCGCCGCCGCGCTTTTTCTTCCCCGGTTTTTTCACCGGCTTTTTTCACCCGGCTTTTTCCGCGCCGCTTTTAATTGCCGCGGACTTTTTTGCCGCGCCCCGATTCGCGCCATGCCCCTGCATCTCTACGACACCTACCGCCGCGAAATCCGCGCGTTCGCGCCGCTGGAAGAGGGCGCGGTTCGCATGTATGCGTGCGGGCCGACCGTGTATGACTACGCCCACATCGGCAACCTGCGCACCTATCTGTTTGAGGATGTGCTGCGGCGCGCGCTGGAGTTTTGCGGGTATGAAGTCCGGCATGTGATCAACATCACCGATGTCGGGCATCTGGTCTCGGACGCGGACGAGGGCGAGGACAAAATGGAGCGCGGCGCGCGGCGCGAGGGGGAAAGCGCGGCGAAAATCGCCGGGCGTTACACGCGCGCGTTTAAGGCGGATTTTTCCGCGCTGAACATGCTGGCGCCGCATGTGTGGTGCCGCGCGACCGAGCACATCGCCGAGCAAATCGCCGACATCGCCGAGATTGAAAAGCGCGGGTATGCATACCGCACTTCCGACGGGATTTATTTTGACACTTCCCGGCAGGAAAATTACGGGTATCTGGCGCGGCTGAACCGCGCCGGAATCGCGCCGGGCGCGCGGGTCGCGCTCGGCGAAAAACGAAACGCCACCGATTTTGCGCTGTGGAAATTCAGCCCGCCGGGGGAGAAGCGGCAGATGGAATGGGAGAGTCCGTGGGGGACCGGGTTTCCCGGCTGGCACATTGAATGCTCGGCGATGGCGGTCAAATACCTCGGCAAAAAATTTGACATTCACTGCGGCGGCAAGGACCACATTCCGGTGCACCACGCCAACGAAATCGCGCAAAGCGAGGCGCGGCACGGGACGACGCTGGCGAATTTTTGGATGCACGGGTATTTTTTGGAGACGGCGGCGGCGAAGATGTCCAAGTCGGACGGGGCGTTTTTGCGGCTGGAGTCGCTGACCGACCGCGGTTATGCGCCGGCGGATTTTCGCTATTTGTGCCTGAGCGCGCATTACCGCAGCGATTTGAAATTCACCTGGGAAAGTCTGGACGCGGCCGCGGCCGCGCTCGGGCGGTTGCGCGGGTTTGCGGAGAAGTGGCAGGGGGAGGCGGCGCCGGATGCGGCGTCCGAGGCGGCGTTTTCCGCGGCGATTTTCGCCGACCTGAATACGCCGCAGGCGCTGGCGGCGGTGTGGGACATGAGCAAGCGCGATTTGCCGGATGCGGTGAAAAAGGCGAGTTTGTTGCGGTTTGATAGTGTTCTGGGGCTGGGACTCGGCGAATCCGCGGCGGAAATTCCGAAAAAGGCGCTGGAATTGGCGGCGCGGCGCGAAAAAGCGCGCGCCGACGGCGACTGGGAAAAAGCCGACCGAATTCGCGGGGAGATTCTGCGCAAGTGGGGCTGCGAGATTGAAGACACGCCCGACGGCGCGAAATTGCGGGTGATTCGGCGGTGATGGGGGATTTTGTGGGGTTTCGCACATTTTCCGACGGGATTTTTCGCAATCCGCCGAAAATCGCCGGGAAAATCCGCCCGGTAAAAAAACTCCGCCGCAGGCATGCATGCGCGGCGCGTCGCGGGTATAATCGCGCGCGTATTGCGGGGTGGAGCAGTTTGGCAGCTCGTCGGGCTCATAACCCGAAGGTCGCAGGTTCAAATCCTGCCCCCGCTACCAAATTTCACGGTAAAAAACCCCGCAATCGCGGGGTTTTTTATCAGGGTTACGGCGATTACTGCGATTGGGGGCGAGCGGTGGGCATGCGCGGCGGCGGCGAAAAAAACCAGCGGAAACAAGCGGATGGCGGCGGAATTTCCGCGGCCGCGCCTTTGCGCGCATTGCTGGCGCCGCCGACCGAGGCGCTCGGCTATGAATTGGTGCATGTGGAATACGCGCCCGAGCGCGGCAAAAATGTCCTGCGCATTTACATTGACGCGCCGGGCGGAATTCGCGTGGATGACTGCGAGGCGGTCAGCCGGCAACTGAGCGCGCTTTTGGATGTGGAGGCGCCGCCCGCGCTGTCGGGCGCGTATGAACTGGAAGTGTCATCTCCGGGGCTGGACCGGCCGCTGGTCGCGCCCGAGCATTTTCGCCGGCACACCGGCAAGCGCGCGCGGATTACGCTGAACGCGCCGCGCGACGACGGCCGCCGCCGCTATACCGGCACATTGCTGGAAGCCGACGAGGAGCGGGTGGTGCTGCTGGTGGACGACGCGGCGAAATGCGAACTCACCTACGCCGAGATGCGCATGGCGCGGCTGGAGCCGGCGCTGAATGCGCCGCGGGGGCAGCGCGCATGATCACCACGCTTACCAGCAACGAGATTTTGCTGATGGCAGATTCCTTTTCGCAGGAGAAGGACCTGGATCGCGAGGTGGTGTTCAGCGCGATTGAGGCCGGCCTGGCCGTGGCCACGCGCAAAAAATACGACGACAAAATTGATGCGAGCGTGGTCATCCACCGCGAGAGCGGCGAATACAAAACCTACCAAATCTGGGAGGTGTTCGCCGACGACCACGAACTGGAGGAGCCCGACCTGCAGAAGAACCTGAGCGAGGCGCGCGCCGAGTTTCCCGAGGCCGAAGTTGGCGCGTTCGTGCGCGTGGAGATTCCCAATGTGGATTTCAGCCGCATCGCCGCGCAGGCCGCGAAGCAGGTGATCATGCAAAAAGTGCGCGAGGCCGCGCGCGAGCAGACCGCCGAACGCTACCAGGACCGCTACGGCGTGCTCCTGTCCGGCACGGTGAAGCGCCTGGAAAAAGGCAACGCGGTCATTGACCTCGGCGACGCCGACGCGCTGTTGCCGAAGAACAACATGATTCCGCGCGAGGGGCTGCGCCCCGGCGACCGCATCCGCGCGCTCCTTCAGGAAATCAGCGAGGAGGCGCGCGGCCCGCAACTGGTGCTGACGCGCCTGACGCCGCAGTTTTTGATTGAACTTTTCAAACTGGAGGTGCCGGAAGCCGGCGAGGGGATCATTGAAATCCTCGCGGCGGCGCGCGACCCCGGCTCGCGCGCCAAAATCGCGGTGCGCACCAACGACGCGAACATTGACCCGGTCGGCGCGTGCGTCGGCATCCGCGGCTCGCGCGTGCAGAGCGTCTCCAACGAAATCGCCGGCGAGCGCGTGGACATCATCGTCTGGTCGGACAACATCGCCGAGTTCGCGATGCAGGCGCTCGCCCCGGCCGAGGTGGAGTTCATCTATGTGGACGAGGACCTGAAATCCATGGATGTCGTGGTCACCGAGGAAAACCTGTCGCGCGCCATCGGCAGCCGCGGCCAGAATGTGCGCCTCGCCTCCGAACTCATCAACTGGGAACTCAACCTGATGACCGACGAAGACGCCGCGCAGAAACAGGAGAGCGAGCAAAAAAGCATGGTGGAAAGTTTCACCGAGAAACTGGACATTGATGAAAATGTCGCGACCATTCTGGTGCAGGAGGGCTTCAACACGCTGGAGGAAATCGCCTATGTGCCGAGCCAGGAACTCCTGGACATTGAGGAGTTTGACGGGAAACTGGTGGACGAACTGCGCAGCCGCGCGCAGGACGCGCTGCTGACCAGCGCCATCGCCTCGCAGGAGGAAAACGCGCCGCGCGAGGACCTGCTGCGCATGGAGGGCATGGATCCGAAAACCGCGCGCGCGCTCGCGGCCGGCGGCGTGCGCACCATGTCCGACCTGGCCGACTGCTCGGTGGACGAGGTGCTGGACATCGTGGATATCGGCAACGAGCGCGCCAGCAGTTTGATCATGACCGCGCGCGCGCCGCTGTTCCAATGTCCGAAGTAACCATTCGGCGTTTCGCCGAGCAAATCGGGGTCAGCATTGAAAAACTGCTGGACCAACTGGAGAGCGCCGGCATCGGCGGCAAGGGCGAGAACGACCTGCTGGAGTCCGGCGAGAAGGTCAAACTGCTGAAGTTTTTGCAGGGCGGCGGCGAAGACGGCGACGGCGGCCCGCACATCACGCTGAAGCGCAAGGTTACCGACGAGATTCGCCAGACCTCGCGCACCGGCGCGGCGCGCACCGTGCATGTGGAGGTGAAAAAACGCCGGACTTTTGTGCGGCGCACCGTGATTGAGGAAAAGCAGGCCGAAGCGGCGCGCGCGCGCGAAGAAACTCCGCCGCCGGAACAACAAGTGCAGGAGCCGCCGGCGCCGGCGCAAGTTGAAAGCGCGCCGCTCAAATTGAACGCGGAAATCGCCGCGAAAAAACCGGCGCGCGAAACGCCGCCGCCGCCCGCGGAAAAACCCGCGGACGCGCCCAAAAAGAGCGCGAAACCGCGCCGGAAAGAGGGCGGGCGCGCGCAACTGCATGTCGCGCGCGAGCGCGGCCGCCGCCGCCGCCAGCCGCGCAAGCATGGCCGGATTTCCTCCACGATTTCCGACGCGCACGCGTTCGCCAAGCCGACCGCGCCGGTGGTGCGCGAGATCGCCATTCCCGAGACGATTAGCGTCGGCGAATTGGCGCAGGCGATGTCGGTCAAGGCCGCCGAAGTCATCAAGACGCTGATGGCGATGGGCTCCATGGCGACCATCAACCAATTGCTGGACCGCGACACCGCGATGCTCGCGGTGGAGGAGATGGGGCATATCGCCACCGCGGCCGAGGAGGACGATCCGGAGGCGCGCCTTCTCGCCGGCGACCCCGAGGCCGATTTGCAGCCGCGCCCGCCGGTGGTGACGGTGATGGGGCATGTGGACCACGGCAAGACCTCGCTGCTGGACTACCTGCGCAAGACGCGCGTCGCCGACGGCGAGGCCGGCGGCATTACGCAGCACATCGGCGCGTATAAGGTGCGCCTGCCGCAGGGCGAGATTTGTTTTCTGGACACGCCGGGGCACGAGGCGTTTTCGGCGATGCGCGTGCGCGGCGCGAAAGCCACCGACCTGGTCATTCTGGTGGTCGCCGGCGACGACGGCGTCAAGCCGCAAACCGTTGAGGCGATCAACCACGCGCGCGCCGCCGAGGCGCCGATCATTGTTGCCATCAACAAAATGGACCGCGAACAGGCCGACGCCGAGCGGGTGCGCAAGGAATTGTCCGCGCATTCGGTCATCGGCGAGAAGTGGGGCGGCGATGTGCTGATCAACGAAATCTCGGCGCGCACCGGAGACGGCGTGGACGCGCTGCTGGAATCGGTGCTGCTGCAGGCCGAGGTGCTGGACTTAAAGGCGCGCGCCAGCGGTCCCGCGGCCGGGCGCGTGATTGAGGCGCGCCTGGACAAAGGCAAGGGTCCCGTCGCAACCGTGCTGGTGCAGCAGGGCGTGCTGCGCGCCGGCGACACGATTCTCGCCGGGCGCGAGGCCGGGCGCGTGCGCGTGCTGACCGACGCGCAAGGGCATAGCGTGGAGCAGGCAGGTCCGTCCACGCCGGTGGAAATTCAGGGGCTGGCCGGGGTGCCGGTCGCCGGCGATGATTTGTTCGCGGTCGGCGACGAGCGCAAGGCGCGCGAAATCGCGCTGCACCGCGAGAGCAAGCACCGCGAGGTGAAACTCGCGCAACAGCAAAAATCCACGCGCGAAAATCTGCTGGACCGCATGGGCGAAGCCGGCGGCAAGTCGCTGAACCTGCTGATCAAGGCCGATGTGCAGGGCTCGGTGGAGGCGATCAGCGAGGCGCTGGAAAAAATTTCCGGCGGCGAAGTCGGCGTCAAGGTGGTGCACGGCATGGTCGGCGGCATCAACGAATCCGACGCAAACCTGGCGATGGCCTCGGGCGCGGTGATCATCGGCTTTAATGTGCGCGCCGACGCGGCCGCGCGCGCGCTGATAGAGCGCGAAAACATCAGCGTGCACTACCACAGCGTGATTTACGACGTGGTGGATTTCGTCAAGGAATCGGTGTCGGGCATGCTCTCGCCGGTGGTGCGCGAGGAGCAGGTCGGGCTGGCCGAGGTGCGCGATGTGTTTCGCGCGCCGAAACTCGGCGCGGTCGCCGGCGCGTTTGTTTCCGAAGGCGCGGTGCGGCGCGATTTGCCGGTGCGCGTGCTGCGCGACAACATCGTCATCTTTGAAGGCGCGATTGATTCGCTGCGCCGCTTCAAGGACGACGTCAACGAGGTCAAGAGCGGCATGGAATGCGGCATCGGCGTGAAAAATTACAGCGACATCAAAGTCGGCGACCAGATAGAGGTGTATGAGGTCGTCGAAACCGCGCAGCGGCTGTGACGCGCGATGCGCGAAGCCGAGCGAACCCGCCGCGTCGCCGAACTCATCCGCCGCGAATTGTCCGGGCTGCTGGCGCGCGAGGTGGATGACCGGCGCATGCGCATGGTGTCCATCACCGGCGTGGGCGTCAGCAAGGATTTAAAGCAGGCGGTCGTGCATGTCTCGGCGATGGAGGAGGGCGCCGACCCGGCCGAAATTGAAAAGGCGCTGAACGGCGCGGCAAAATATCTGCGCTACCTGCTCGGGCGGCAACTGGAAATGAAAAGCACGCCGGCGCTGCGGTTTTGCTACGACCACAGCATCCGGCGCGGCATGGAAATGTCGCAACTGATTGACTCGCTGGTCGGGGAGGGCGGCGCCAAGAATGGCGCGCGGCGCGCCTAAGTCGCGCGGCGCGCCGGTGAACGGCATGCTGCTGTTTGACAAGCCGGCCGGACTGACTTCCAACCGCGCGCTGCAGCATGTAAAACGCCTGCTCAACGCGCGCAAGGGCGGCCACACCGGGAGTTTGGACCCGGTCGCCACCGGTCTGCTGCCGCTGTGCTTCGGCGAGACCACGCGCATCGCCGGGCTGTTTCTCGGCGCGGACAAGGGCTACCGCGTGCAAATCCGCCTCGGCGTCTCCACCGACAGCGGCGACCGCGACGGGAAGGTGCTGCGCGAGGCCGAAGTCGCGGTGGAGGAAGCCGGGCTGCGCGCCGCGCTGGACAAGTTTCGCGGGAGTTTTGAACAGGTGCCGCCGATGCATTCGGCGATCAAGCGCGACGGCACGCCGCTCTACAAACTCGCGCGGCGCGGCATTGAAGTGGAGCGCAAAGCGCGCGCGGTCACCGTGCATGAATTGGAACTGGAAAAACGGGACGGCGATTTGCTGGAACTGCGGCTGTCATGCTCGCGCGGTTTTTATGTGCGCGCCCTCGCAACCGACCTCGGCGAGGCGCTCGGCTGCGGCGCGCATGTCAGCGAATTGCGCCGCCTCTCGGTCGGGGATTTTTCGGTGGAAGACGCGGTTACCACCGAAAAATTGGAGGCGCTGGAATCCCCGCGCGAGCGGCGCGCATTGCTGTTGCCGACCGAGCGCGGTCTGGCGCATCTCCCCGAAGTGAAACTCGCGGCCGGCGCCGCGCAGCAACTCCGCCGCGGCCGCCGCCTGCGCGCGCCGCCGGAAAACCCCGCGCGCGGACTGGTGCGCGTCTACGCCGACGGCGCCGGTTTTTTGGGCCTGGCGGAAATCGGCGACGACGGCAGCCTCACGCCGCGCCGGATGTTTGCAGGGGGTTGACGCGCGGCGGGGTTTTGGGCATGATGCGCGTTCTTGGAATCACGGTGATAGGAGGTCGGTATGAAGACGAAGAAGAA
>JALCBG010000012.1:9523-50002 GCA_028066695.1 Gammaproteobacteria bacterium
GGAGGAGTGGGACGAGGACTGGGAAGGGCTGGGCGAAGAGGACGAGTAGCGCCGCCGAAAACGCGGCGCGCATCTCCCCCATCCGTCGCCGCCGCGAAAATTGGCTCCCCGGGACAGACTCGAACTGCCGACAGGGTGGTTAACAGCCACCTGCTCTACCAACTGAGCTACCGGGGATCGCCCCGAATGCTACCCGCGGACGCGCCGCAAGTCAAGCGCCGCGCGCGCCGCCGGCGGCGGCTACAATCTCCCCCGGCATGAAACCCGCCGACTACCACCTGCAGAGCGAGTTCACCCCGGCCGGCGACCAGCCGGCGGCGATTCGCGCGCTGCTCGGCGGGCTGCGCGACGGCGAGGCCTTTCAGACGCTGCTCGGCGTCACCGGCTCCGGCAAGACTTTCACCATGGCGAACATCATCGCCGACACCGGGCGGCCGGCGCTGATCCTCGCGCACAACAAAACCCTGGCCGCGCAGTTGTATTCGGAGATGCGCGATTTTTTTCCGCGCAACGCGGTGGAGTATTTCGTCTCCTACTACGACTATTACCAGCCCGAGGCCTATGTGCCGAGTTCCGACACTTACATTGAGAAGGACGCGTCAGTCAACGACCACATAGACCAGATGCGGCTGTCGGCGACCAAGGCGCTTTTGGAGCGGCGCGATGTGATCATAGTCGCCACGGTGTCGGCGATTTACGGGCTGGGCGACCCGGATTCCTACCACCGCATGATCCTGCATTTAAAGCAGGGCGGGCGCATGGAGCAGCGCGAAATTTTGCAGCGGCTGGCCGAGATGCAGTACACGCGCAACGACCTGGAACTGCGCCGCGCGACTTTCCGCGTGCGCGGCGATGTCATTGATGTCTACCCGGCCGAGTCCGAGCGTTTCGCGGTGCGCATTGAATTGTTCGGCGATGAAATAGAAAGCCTGGCGAAATTTGACCCGCTGAGCGGCGAGGTGGACGCGAAACTGAAGCGGGTCACGGTGTATCCGAAGAGCCACTATGTGACGCCGCCGGAAACCATCCGCGAAATTCTCGGCGAAATTCGCAACGAACTGCACGAGCGCCTCGGCGCATTGCGCGACGGCGGCAAACTGGTGGAGGCGCAGCGCCTTGAACAGCGCACGCATTACGACCTGGAAATGATGCGCGAACTCGGCTATTGCAGCGGCATTGAAAATTATTCGCGCTACCTGTCCGGGCGCGCGCCGGGGCAGCCGCCGCCGACGCTGATGGACTACCTGCCGAAAAACTCCCTGCTGTTCATAGACGAAAGCCACGCCACCATTCCGCAGGTCGGCGCGATGTACCGCGGCGACCGCTCGCGCAAGGAGAACCTGGTGGAATACGGCTTTCGCCTGCCGTCCGCGCTGGACAACCGCCCGCTGCGTTTTGACGAGTTTGAAAACCTGCTGCCGCAGACGATTTTTGTTTCGGCGACGCCGGGCGCGTATGAGGAGGAGCGCGCCGCGCCGGTGGTGGAGCAGGTGGTGCGCCCGACCGGGCTGCTGGATCCGGAACTGGAAATGCGCCCGGTGGAATCACAGGTGGACGATTTGCTGTCGGAAATCAACCTGCGCGCCGAGCGCGGCGAGCGCGTGCTGGTGACCACGCTGACCAAGCGCATGGCCGAGGACCTGACCGAATACCTGCACGAGCACGGCGTGCGCGTCCGCTACCTGCATTCCGACATTGACACCGTGGAGCGCGTGGAAATCATCCGCGACCTGCGCAGCGCGGTGTTTGATGTCTTGGTCGGCATAAACTTGCTGCGCGAAGGCCTGGACATTCCGGAGGTCTCGCTGGTCGCGATTCTGGACGCCGACAAAGAGGGATTTTTGCGCTCGGCGCGCTCGCTGATTCAAACCATCGGCCGCGCCGCGCGCAACATCAACGGGCGCGTGATTTTATACGCCGACACCGTCACCGATTCCATCGCGCATGCGATGCGCGAGACCAAGCGGCGGCGCGACAAGCAGCGCGCGCACAACCGCCGCCACTCCATCCGCCCGAAGAGCATCGTCAAGCCGGTCAAGGACATCATTGAAGGCGTCACCGCGAACGACTCGGCCTGGGGGGAATTGCCGGAGGCGCTCACTGTTTCCGAGAGCGACGGCGAATACACGCGCGCGACTCCGAAGGAACTGGGCAAACTCCTGCGGCAACTGGAAAAGGAAATGTATGCGCACGCCAAGAACCTGGAATTTGAAGCGGCCGCGGCCGCGCGCGACCGCATCAAAAAAATTCGCGACGGGAGTTTTTTGCCGAAGGCCGGGTAGCGAAACTTTTCAGACCAGTTGCACGCCGGCGCGCGCCAGCATTTCGGTCAGCCGAATCAGCGGCATGCCGAACAGCGTGTTCGGGTCGTCTCCGTGCAGGCGTTTCAGCAGCGCGATGCCGGGCCCCTCGGCTTTCAAACTGCCGCAGCAGTTGTAGGGTTTTTCCGCCGCGAGATACCGCTCAATTTCCTCGTCTGTAAACTCGCGAAACTCCACGGTAAACGGCTCCACCGCGCATTCGCATTTTCCACTCTCCGCGTCCAGCAGCGCGACGCCGGCATGCAGCGTCGCCGCGCCGCCGCGCATTTTTTGCAGTTGCCGCGCCGCGTCTTCGTGGTCGCGCGGTTTGCCGATGATTTCGCCGCGGTGTTCGGCGACCTGGTCGGAGCCGATGAGCAGCGCGCCGGGGTGGCGTGCGGCGACCGCTTCGGCTTTTTCGCGCGACAGGCGCGCGACCAAATCCGGCGCGCGCTCGCCGCGCCGCGCGGTTTCGTCTATGTCCGGCGCGTCCGCGGTGAAGCGCAGTTGCAAACTTTCCAGCATGCGCCGCCGCTCGGGCGAGGACGAGGCGAGCACGATTTTGCGGGCGGGCGGCATGACAAAAGGAGGAGGGGAAACTGGCGGGCCTGGAGGGACTCGAACCCCCGACCACCTGGTTCGAAGCCAGGTACTCTATCCGGCTGAGCTACAGGCCCTCTGCGATAGCAACATCTTCGCGCAGTTTTACCGCAAAACTCATTCGCTGTCCAGCGCGCGCCGCAGCATCTCATTGACCCGCGCCGGCTCGGCCTTGCCGCCGCTCGCCTGCATCACCCGCCCGACAAAAAATCCGAACACCTTTTGCTTGCCGGCGCGGTATTGCGCGGCCTGCTCCGGGTGCTCGGCGACCACGCGCGCGACCACATTTTCAATTTCGGAATCGTCGGTGATCTGCCGCAGTCCGCGCGCATTGATGATTTCATCCACGCCGCCCTCGCCGCGCCACACCGCCTGAAAGACTTCCTTCGCGCTTTTGCCGGAGATGCTGCGATCGGCGATGCGCGCAAGAATTTCCGCGAGTTGCGCGCCGCCGAGCGGCGACTCTTCAATGCGCAGACCGTCGCGGTTCAGCGCCGCGCTCAGTTCGCCGAGCATCCAGTTCGCCGCGGTTTTTGCGTCGGCGCCGGCCGCGGTTGCGGTTTCAAAATAATCGGCGAAACCGCGGTCAAACGCGAGTTTGGCCGCGTCGCGCGCCGGCAGTTGAAAGTCGCGTTCAAAGCGCAACTTTCGCGCGCCGGGCAATTCCGGCAAATCGGCGCGCGCGGCTTCAATGAATTCCTCGTCCAGCACCAGCGGCGGCAGGTCCGGGTCGGGAAAATAGCGGTAGTCGTGCGCGTCCTCTTTGGAGCGCATCGGGCGGGTCTGGTCAAGGTCGGCGTCGTAGAGCCGCGTCTCCTGCGCGACCGCGCCGCCGCTTTCCAGAATTTCGGTTTGCCGGGCGATTTCATGCGCGATCGCCTTTTCCACGAAGCGAAACGAATTGAGGTTTTTGATTTCGGCGCGCGTGCCGAGTTCGGACGCGCCGGCGCGGCGCAGCGACACATTCGCATCGCAACGAAACGAGCCTTCCTGCATGTTGCCGTCGGAAACGCCGAGGTATTTGACCAGCGCATGCAGCGCGCGCAAATACGCGGCCGCCTCGGCCGGCGAGCGCAAATCCGGCTCGGAAACGATTTCCAGAAGCGGCGTGCCGGCGCGGTTCAGATCAATGCCGCTCATGCCGTCAAAATCTTCGTGCAGCGATTTTCCGGCGTCTTCCTCAAGGTGCGCGCGGGTGATGCCGATGCGCTTCACGCCGCCGCCATTGTTGTCGTCGTCTTCTTCGGCGATTTCCAAATGCCCGGCGCCGACCACCGGATGTTCATACTGGCTGATTTGGTAGCCCTTCGGCAGGTCCGGGTAAAAGTAGTGCTTGCGCGCGAACAGCGAGCGGCGGTTGATTTTTGCGCCGATGGCCAGCCCGAAGCGCACCGCGAGGCGCGCGGCCTCGCGGTTCATCACCGGCAGCGTGCCGGGCAGCGCGACGCTGAGCGCGCATGCCTGCGTGTTCGCGTCCGCGCCGTAGGCATTGGCCGCCGGCGCAAAAATTTTGCCGGCGGTTTGCAACTGCACATGCACCTCCAGCCCGATGACCGCTTCCCACTTCGCCGCGTTCATGAAAAATTCTCCGGCGCGCGCAGATGCCAGTCGGTGGCGAGTTGGAATTGGTGCGCGGCGCGCAGCAGCGAGGCCTCGTCCAAATAGCGGCCGATCAACTGCAGCCCGACCGGCAGGCCGGCGCGGTCAAAGCCGGCCGGGATGGAAATGCCGGGAAGCCCGGCGAGGTTGACCGCGTTGGTGAAAATGTCGCTGTAATACATGGCCACCGGGTCGCCGAGTTTTTCGCCGAGCGCAAACGCGGTTTGCGGCGTGGTCGGTCCGGCGAGGATGTCGCATTTTTCAAACGCGCGCGCGAAATCCTCCGCGATTAAACGCCGCAGTTTTTGCGCCTTGATGTAATACGCGTCATAGTAGCCGGCGGCGAGCACGAACGCGCCGACCAGCAGGCGGCGCTTCACTTCCGCGCCGAAACCCTCGGCGCGGGTGCGCTCGTAGAAATCGTTCAGGTCGGCGTATTTTGCAGCGCGGTGTCCGTAGCGAATGCCGTCAAAGCGCGCAAGATTGGACGAGGCCTCGGCCGGCGCGAGCACATAGTAGCAGGGCACCGCGGCCGCGCTGTTCGGAAGTTCCACCTCGCAAATTTTTGCGCCCAACTTTTGCAGTTGCTCGGCCGCGGTCTGCGCCGCCGCCGCGACATCCTCTGCGACTCCGTCTCCGAAAAATTCCTTCGGCAGGCCGACGGTCATGCCGGACAGGGGGGGGGAGCCCCCCCCGCCCCCACCCCCATTCAACAAGTTCGGATAGTCGGGCACTTCCTCGCGCAGCGAAGTCGCGTCGCGCGCGTCAAAACCGGAGATTTCGCGCAACAATAACGCCGCGTCCTCGGCGCTGCGCGCGATCACGCCGCCCTGGTCAAGCGACGAGGCGAAAGCGACCATGCCGTAGCGCGACACCCGGCCGTAACTCGGCTTGATGCCGGTCAGCGAGCAGAACGCGGCCGGCTGGCGAATGGAGCCGCCGGTGTCGCTGGCGGTCGCGGCCGCGGCGAGTCCGGCGGCGACCGCCGCGGCCGAGCCGCCCGAACTGCCGCCCGGCACGCGCGCCTCGTCCCACGGGTTGCGCGCCGCGCCGTAATAACTGGTCTCGGTGGAGGCGCCCATCGCGAATTCGTCCATGTTGCTTTTCGCCAGCGAAACCGCGCCGGCCGCGCCGAGTTTTTCAATGATGTGCGCGTCGTAGGGCGAGATGAAATTCTCCAGCATTTTTGAGCCGCAACTGGTCAGCACGCCGCGCGTGCAGAACAAATCCTTGTGCACCAGCGGAATGCCGGCGAGCGCGCCGGCGCCGCCACCATTTTGCCGCAGCGCGCGATCGGCGTCGCGCGCCTGCGCCAGCGCGCCTTCCGCGGTCACCGTTATCAGCGAATTCAGCCGCTCGGATTTTTCAATGCGCGCCAAAAAGTGGCGCGTCAATTCCTCGCAGGAATATTCGCCGGCGCGCAGCGCGGCGGCGTGCGCGGTGATGCTGCGGTGGTGCAGCGCGTCGGTCATATTTAAATGACTTACTCGCCGAGTTTCGGCACTTTCGGCGCGAGATACAGGCCGCGCCGCGCGGCCGGGGCGATGCGCTGAAATTGGTCGCGGCGCGCCTCGTCGGGCGGCTCGGCCGAGTCGGGGCGCAACCGCAATTCGGCCTCATGCGGATGCGACATGGGCGCGACGCCATCGGTGTCAAAGCGGTTCATTTCGCCGGCGAGTTCCAAAATGCGCGACAAATCGCGCGCCAATTCATCGCTTTGCGCCGGGTCGGTCTGAATGCGCGCGAGGCGGGCGATGTGGGCGATTTGCTCTCGGTCAATGCTCATCGGGGTTTTATTGGTGAATTCGTTGGGGCGGGGCGGCGAATTGCGCGAATATAGCACCGCGCCGCTTGCATTTTCTCGCTGAATGCGGGATATTCGCGCCTGAGCCTTTTCACTTCCCCGCTACCGGAGATTCCCATGCCCGCCCATTCGCGTCCGTCCGTTTTCGCGCGACTTTTCCGCCGCGCCGCCGCGCGTTTTTTGTTCGCTGTTTTTCTGCTGGGGGCGGCTTCGCAGGGGCATGCGCAGTCGGCCGGAACTCCGACTTTGTCGGTGCATTCCATCAGCGGCTCGTCGGCGACGCTGGATTTTGACTGGTCGGCGGTGGATTTTTCCCAGCTGCAGTGGACTTTGAATGGAAACCCTCGCAGCGGCTCTGCGCTCGATAGATTTCATCGCATGACTGTGCAGTTGCAGGAAGTAGGCGGCGCTTCGTGGCAGGGCGAATCAAACTGGGTGCCGGTCGGCGTTACGGTCACGCAAAATCTCGTCGGCACTTTCTCGCGCGACAATTGGGACCTGTGGTTCATTGGTGATGCAGGGTTCTCCACCGCCGTTACCAGCACGCGTTTTTCCGGCGCAGTAGCCGGAAAGACCTACAAAGCGCGCGTTCATCTGTGGGATGGCGACGGCGGCAGGAATTTCCGCAGCGCATGGGTGGAAAGCGCGCCGGTCGCTACCCAGACCAATCGCCCGCCGGGCAAGCCGCCGAGCCTCTCTGCGCGCGCCGTGGAAAGCGGCAAACTGGAAATCACTTGGGGCTTGGTGGACGCGCGCGGCGGGACGATTTCCAACTACAAATACCGCTGGTCAAATGACAATGACGCGGCTTGGGAGAGCCCCGGCGGCGCGGCCGGCGCGGCTTTGACGCTCATCGGCTCGGAGCGGCGCGCGATTCTCAGCGGGCTGAGCAACGGCACCGAATACACCCTGCAAATTCGCGCGACCACCGAGCACGGCGACGGCGCATGGTCGGACAGCGCGACCGGCACGCCGCTGAACTTGCCGGGCGCGCCAACCAACCTGCAACTGGACGCGACCGTGCAGAAAGAGGCGCTGCAAGTGTCGTGGACGCCGCCGACCGGCAGCGCGCCGATTACCACCTACCGCTACCGCTGGTCCAATGACAACGATCCGGAATGGGACAGCGTGGGCGGCGCGAACGGAGTGTTCATTCCCAACAGCGGATCCGCGCGCAGCCACCTCATTTCCGGATTGCGAATGTTGGACATCAATCAGCGCGTTACATATACCGTGCAAGTCGCGGCGGGCAACAGCGCGGGCTTTGGTTCGTGGTCGGATTCCGTCACCGGCAAAATCGCTTCCGTGCCGGGGATGGTGAGCAAGCCGAGCGTCGAGCAGACTGCGAATGCCGGGGAGTTGCGCGTCACTTGGGAGGCGCCGAGCGACAACGGCGGCGCGCCGATTACCGGCTACCGCTACCGCTGGTCAAATGACAGGCGTACCAACACTTATGAGAGCGCGGGCGGCCGCGAGGGCGTGGCGATTCCGAACAGCGCATCGCTGACTTCGTTCGTCATTCAAAACCTGCCGCGCGGCGAATATCAGGTGCAGATTGCCGCGGAAAATTTTGTGGGTGCCATTTTTGCAACCAGCTCTTCTAACCGATCGTCTTGGAGCCTTTCTTCCGACTCGGTGCGCGTACTGAGCGCGCCGGCCGCGCCGACCAATCTGGCGGCGACCGCCGGCGAAGGCGCGCTGACCATGACCTGGACTGCGCCGACCATAACCGGCGGCGGGGACATCACCTCCTACAAGGCGCGCTGGGGGCAAAGCGCGGATAATCCGATTTGGATCAATGAAAACGAGGCAGACGGAGAGGATGTCGGCGATGTGACCACTTTCACCATTGAAAACCTGCGCGTCGGGCAGGCCTACGATGTGCAAGTCGCGGCGGTCAATCAATATGGCGCCGGCGATTTCGCCGGCAAAGTTACCGCCACGCCGATCGCGCAGCCCGACGATGCCGACCTTCGCTCGCTCGCGCTGGTGGACGCCAGCGGCAATGCGGCCGCGCTCAGCCCGGCATTTGACCGCGCCACCACCGCCTACACCGCCGGCATTCCCAACACCGCGACCGGAGTCGCCTTTACCGCGGTGTATTTTGGCGCGGGTCTGGTCATAGACGGCGATTCCGGCAACGCGCCGGCGAGCGGCGCGCGCGGCAACTTCGTCTCTCTCGCGCTCGGCGAGAGCAAGGCGATCAATCTGGTGGTGTCGGCGCGCGACGGCAGCACCACCAAGACTTACACGGTGACGGTGACGCGCGCGGCTTCGGCGCCGAACAAGATGAGTCCGCCGACGCTGCTCACGCCGGATTCGCCGTCCATTTTGCGCATTGAATGGGGTTGGGACGGCAGCGGCGACAACGGCGCGCGGCACAACGCGTTCGCCATTCAATACCGCGTGAAAGGGACGACCAACTGGACCAACGACGCGCCCGGCAACGCCGCGGTGCGTTTTTGGGCGAAAACCGTGTCGCCGGCCGGAGCGGTGTTTCAGGCGCGCATGCGGGTGCGCAACAGCATCGGCTGGGGCGCATGGTCGGAGATCGCCGAGGGGCGCGCCTCGGGTCCGCCGGACGCGCCGAGCGCGAGCGCGCAGGCGCGCAACGGCGGATTGCTGGCGCAATGGACGCCGGCGGGTTTTACCGGCGGCATCGGCCTGGCGAGTTTTGATGTGCGCTGGCGGACTTCCAGCCCGGTCGGGAACTGGCAGCCGAGCGCGAACGGGGAGTCGGTCGCCGGCGCGGCAACGCGCGAATATGCGATTACCGGCTTGAGCGGCGGCACGCAATACGATGTGCAAGTGCGCGCGCGCAACAAGTTTTCAAGCAGCCAGATCAGCGCGTGGAGCGCCTCGGCGCAGGCGACGCCGACCAGCGCCACGCTGACCATCACGCCGCTGGCCGCGACCAAAACATACGGCGCGGCCGATCCGGCCTTGGATTACAACGTGACCGGACTGGCGGACGGCGAGGGTAAATCCGATGTGTTTTCCGCCGCGCCGTTTGAACGCGCCGCCGGCGAGAATGTGGGCGAATACGCGTTTCGGCTGAAAGATCCGCTGCCGTTCGCGACCACCGGGAATCCGGCCGGAAAATACACGGTCGCTTCGGCGCTTGGCGGCTCGGCAAAGTTCACCATCACCAAGAAGGAGGTGACTTTCGCCTCCACCGTCGCCGACAAAACCTATGACGGAAACGCCAACGCGCCGGCGAATCTCGGCGGCGGATTTACCGCGGGCGTGGTTACGGCGACGGTAAACGGCGTCTCCATAGACGACACCGACGCGGCGAAACTGGCGGTTCGCGGCGGCCGTTTCACCGACAAAAATGTCGGAACTGCAAAAACCGTTACCGGCTTTCGGCTCGCCGGGAGTTCCGCCGGAAACTATTCGCTGGCATCAAGCAGCGCGGTCAGCGGCGACATCAACCAACTGGCGACCACGCTGACTTTGTCGGCGGCGTCGCGCGTGTATGACGGCACCGCCGCGACCGGCGATGTCGCCGCCGAGTTCAACCCGCAAATTTTGAGCGGGGACACGGTCACCGTGGACCGCAGCGGCGCGGCCTATGCCGACGCCAATGCGGGCGCGGCGAAAGCGATTGGCGGCGTAACCACCGGCGGCGCCGACGCCGGCAACTACGACATCACCATTGCCGGCAGCGGCGAGATAACGCGGCGTCCGCTGCGCGTCACCGCGAGCGGCAGCGGCATTCTCGCGCCGACCGCGGCCGCGCTCGGCGACCGCAGTTTGCTCAGCATCGGCAGCGGCGTGAGCGGCGAGGGCATTGTCAGCCCGGACACCGCGGCGAGCGTGCTGTCCGGCAGCATCGCGCTCGGCGCGCGCACTCCGGCGAGCGGCGACGGCCAGGCGCCGCTGACCGTCGGCGGCTTAACCGCGACCGGCAATTACCAACTGATCTTCACCGACGGCGTCTGGGTGTTCACCGGAAAACCGACGCTGGAAATTACCCCGACCGACGCATCGCGCGCGTTTGGCGCGTCCGATCCGGCCTCGTTCGGCTACACGGTGGCGCCGGCCGGCGGCAGCGCGTTTGACGGCAGCGACACCGCGTCCAGCCAATTCTTCACGGCCAGCCCGGTGCGGCGCGCGCCCGGCGCGGATGCCGGCGAATACGCGTTCAGTCTGGCGGCCTCGCCCGCATACGGCAGCAATTCGGCCGGCAACAACTACCAGGCCATCTATAACTTCGTCATCAAAGCCGGCGCGGCCTACCGCATCACGCCGAAGGAATTGACCGCGGCCGCGGTGACGCTGCGCAAGGTTTACGACGGCAACACCGGCGTGCGCGACGCGACCATTGCCGGCGGCGCGCTGAGCGGGCTGGTCGGCTCGGATTCACTGCAGTTGCAAATCGCCTCGGCCAGCGACGGCGCATACGCGAGCGCCGACGCCGGCACCGGCATCGCCGTCAGCGACATGGACGGCTCGGACTTTGTGCTGGCCGCGGCCGGCGGCAACGCCGCGAAGCCTGCCAATTACAGTCTGGCGACTTCGGTTTCGGTGAGCGGCGAAATCACCGCCAAGGAAGTCACGGTCGCCGACACCACGCTGACCAGGGACTATGACGGCACCACCGCGTTCGGCGCGAGTTCGGTCAAAGCCGGCAGCGGCGCGGTGCAGACCGGGGTTTCCGGCGAATCTTTCACGCTGCGCGCGACCGCCGGCTCGTATGACAGCGCCGATGCCGGCGCCGGCAAGAGCGTGAGCGGCGCGGAGTTTGCGCTGGTGGCGGCGAATGTCGCCAGCAAACCGGCGAATTACAGCGTGCCGGCCGGCATCGCCGTGAACGGCGAAATCACCGCGAAGGAAGTGACGGTCGGCGCGGTGACGCTGACCAAGACCTATGACAACGACGACACCACCGCCGGCGCGGTCATCAGCGGCGGCGCGGTGGGCGGCGCGGCCGCCGGCGAGTCGTTCACTCTGGCGCTGGCCTCCGATAATGACGGCACTTATGACAGCGTGGACGCCGCCTCCGGCATCGGCGTGAGCGGCGCCGATTTTGCGCTGGCCGGCGCCGACGCGGGCAGCAAGCCGGCGAATTACCAACTGCCAACTTCCATTTCGGTGGGCGGCGTGATTGCGCCGAAGACGGTCGCGGTCGCCGATGTGGTTTTGCGCAAAACCTACGATGGCGCGAACACGGTGAATGCGAACGCGGCGGCCATCACCGGCGGCGCCATCAGCGACACGGTCGGCACGCATACTTTCACGCTGTCGGTGGCCGGCGGCAACGCGATTCGCTACGCGCAGGCCGACGCCGGCAACTCGCTGACGCTGACCTACATGGTCAGCCGCGACTTTGCATTGCGCGCCGCCGGCGCGGGCGACCCGGAGAATTACGCGCTGCCGGACGACCTCGCCGCCACCGGCGAAATCACGCCGCGCGAAGTGACCGTAAGCGCCGATGTGGTTCTGACCAAGACCTATGACGGAACCCTGGTGGTGCAAAATGTGCGGCTGAGCGGCGGCACGGTCGGCAACGCCGCGCAGGGTGAGAGTTTGACGCTGCAGGTCACGCCGAACCGCGGCGGTTTTTCGCAGCGCGATGTCGGCGGCGGTTTGACCGTCCCCGGCGCGCAATTCACGCTGCAGGCCGGCGCCGCAACGAAAGCGGAAAACTACGCGCTGCCCGCGGGAATCACCGCGGCCGGAGCGATTGAGCCGAAGACGGTGACCATCAGCCCGGCGCCGAAGTTGTCAAAGGAATACGACGGCGGGCCGAGTTTCGGCGGCACCGCGCTGGTCGCCCGCAGCGGCGAGGTCGGCGGCGAAGTCGGCGCCGATGCGCTGGCGCTGGTCGCGACTTCGGGGGTGTATGCCAGCGCCAATGTCGGCGCCGGCATTGAGATCAGCAATGTCGTCTGGGAACTGCAGACCGCGCCCGGCGGAGAGGGCGATCCGGCGAACTACCAGTTGCCGTCGTCGCTGCCGGTCACGCTTTCCGACGGCGAAATTCGCCGCAAACGGCTGACCATCACCGCCGGCGACACCAAGCCGACCAAGGTCTATGACGGCACCGATGCGCCGCCGCCGGCGCTGACCGCCGCCTTGAAAATTGAAGGACTGCTCGCCGCCGACGAGGGCGGCGGCAGCATTCGTTTTGACAGCAGCACCTACAACAGCAAGAATGTGCTGGAGGCGACCGTGCTCACGGTGGCGGTCAGCGGCTCGGCCGCCGGCAACTACGAGGTGGTCGCCGGCGGCATTGCCGCGGAAATCACGCCGAAGGAAGTCGCGGTCACCATCACCGCGACCGGCCCGAAAACCAAGGTGTATGACGGCGCCACCGCGCCGCCGCCCGGGCTGACCGTCACCGGCGCTTTGACCGAGAGCGACATTTTTGAGAACGATCGCGGCAAGGTCGCGTTCGCCGGCGCCGGCGTCTATAACAGCAAGAATGTGGACGAGGCCGACAGCATTTCGGTGGCGTTCAGCGGCGAGGAGGCCGGCAACTATGCGGCCGGCGAATCGGTCGGCGGCGCAACGATTACGCCGCGCACCTTGCGGCTGACCGCGGATTCGGTCACCGCGCTGGCGCGCCCCGATGCCGCCGACCTGACATTCCGCATCGGCGCCGATGTCGACGGCGAGGGCCTGGCGCCCGGCGACGACGGCGGCGATGTGCTGAGCGGCGAATTGGCTTACGGCGCGAGCGCGCTGCCAAGCGGCGGCATTCCGATTCTGCAGGGGACGCTCGCGGCGAACGCCAATTACACGGTGGTGTTTGCCGACGGCGTGTATTTTGACAGCGGCCGGCTGGATGTGGACTTCAGCGGCGGCGCCGACGGCACCGACGGAGCCTTAATCGCGCGGTATTTGTTCGGCCTGCGCGGCGCGGCCCTGAGCGAAGGGCTTTCGCCGGCCGGCGGGCTTGCCGGCGCGGGTCTGGAGGCGCGGCTGCAGGCGCTTTTGGACGACGATGTGTTTGATGTGGACGGCAACGCCGGCACCACCGGCCGCGACGGCATCATCATCGCGCGCTATTTGCTCGGCGTAACCGAGGCCGCGAGTTTGGTGAAAGGGCAGGCCGCCGCATCCGGCGCCGATGCCGTGAAAACGACCCTGGAAAGCCTGGTGCCGTAGCCCCCCGGACGGCGATTTTGGCCGCTTGCGCCGGGCGCGCAATGGGGCTACAATACGCGCCGCAGCGCGGATGCGCGCCTCCCGCCAAAACACCAACCAACCCCGACCCCACCCCAACCCGATCATGCTCAAACGCCTCGCCGGTTTTTTCTCCAACGACCTCGCCATTGACCTTGGCACCGCCAACACGCTGATCTACGCCAAGAGCAAGGGCGTGATCCTCAACGAGCCGTCGGTGGTCGCCATCCACACCGGCCTCGGGCACAACCGGGTGCTGGCGGTCGGGCGCGAGGCGAAGCGCATGCTCGGGCGCACGCCCGATTCCATTCGCGCGATTCGGCCGATGAAGGACGGCGTCATCGCCGACTTCAACATCACCGAGGACATGCTGAAATACTTCATCCGCAAGGCGCAGGAAAACCGCTTTTTTGCCAGCCCGCGCATCATCGTCTGTGTGCCGTGCGGCTCCACCCAGGTGGAGCGGCGCGCGATTCAGGAATCGGCGCTCAGCGCCGGCGCGCGCGAGGTGTATTTGATAGAGGAGCCGATGGCGGTCGCCATCGGCGCGAATCTGCCGGTGTCGGAGCCGGCCGGCTCCATGGTGGTGGACATCGGCGGCGGCACCACCGAAGTCGGCATTTTGTCGCTCGGCGGGCTGGTGCAGTCGCGTTCGCTGCGCGTCGCCGGCGATGTGTTTGACGAAAGCATCGTCAGCCACATTCAGCGGCGGCACGGCATCCTGATCGGCGAGGCCACCGCCGAGCGCGTCAAGCAGACCATCGCCACCGCCTGGTCGGAATCGGAGCACATGGAAATGGAACTGAAAGGGCGCGACATCGCCGAGGGGCTGTCGCGCAGTTTGATAGTGACCAGCGAGGAAATTTACGAGGCGCTGAAGGAGCCGCTCGCGCAAATCGTGCATGCGATTCGCAAGACGCTGGAAAAAACCCCGCCGGAACTCAGCGCCGACATCGGCGACAAGGGCATGGTGGTCGCCGGCGGCGGCGCGCTGCTGCGCGACCTGGACCGGCGGCTCTCGCAGGACACCGGGCTGGCCGTGGTGGTGCCGGAAGACCCGATGACCTGCGTGGTGCGCGGCTGCGGAATCGCGCTGGAGGAAATCGACGCGATCAGCGACATCTTCGTGTATGACAAAAACTGACCGGCATTCGCCCGCGGCGCCCGCCCGCGCCCGCCGCCCGAACCGCGTCATTCGCCCCGCCCCCGCTTCACCTCCCGATGCGCTTAAAGAAACTCCGACTGCTGCAGCGCTTTTTTCCGCTGCTGCTTCTCTCGGTGGCGATGATGTTCGCAAGCCACCACAATTTGCTCCCGCAGGCGCGCACCGCGGCCTCCACGGTGGCGCTGCCGTTTCAATACCTGATGAACATGCCGGGCGGAATCGCCTCGTGGGTGGGCGCGCATTACCCGGACGATTCGCTCTACCAAAAATACGACGACCTGCTGATCAAGCAACTGCAGTTGGAGGCGCGGCTGCAGCGCTACGACAACCTGCGCGCCGAGAACGAGCGCCTGAAGGAATTGCTGCGCGCGCCGCGCCGCCGCGTGGATCACGCGCTGTCGGCCGAGATCATAGAGATCGGGCTGGAGCCGTTCACGCAGCGCATCGCCATCAACCGCGGCGCCGAATCCGGCATCCGCATGGGGCAGCCGGTGATCAACGCGGACGGAGTGCTCGGGCAGATCTCCGAAGTCGGCGTGCGCCACAGCGTGGTCACGCTGATCACGCATCCGAACCACAGCATTCCGGCGCAAATCCGCCGCAGCGGCCTGCGCACCATCGTGCAGGGCGCGGTCAACCAGGTGCTGGTGCCGTTTTTGCCGGGCCTGGCCGACATCCGCCAGGGCGATGTGCTGGTCACTTCCGGCGTCGGCGGGCGTTTCCCGTCCGGTTACAAAGTGGCGCGGGTGCGCGAGGTGATCAACGACACCAACAGCCCGTTCCTGACGGTGCACGCCGACGTGTTCGCCGACATTCAATCCAGCGGCAAGGTGCTGCTGCTGCACAAGCCGTCCGCGCCCGATGCTAAATAAGCCGGCACAGCGGGTGGAGGCGCGCTGGGAGCGGATTATCGCGACCACCGCGCTGGCGGTGTTTCTCAATGTGCTGCCGTATCCGGAGTGGGTCAAGTTCGCGCGCCCCGACTGGGTGACGCTGGCGCTGTTCTACTGGTGCCTGGCCGCGCCGCAGCGCGTCGGCGTGGTCTACGGCTGGCTGTGCGGGCTGACGCTGGATCTGATTCACGCGGCGCTGCCGGGGCAATACGCGCTCGGCAAGGCGCTGATCGCGCTGGTCGCGGCCGGCGGCTACGCGCGCCTGCGCCTGGAGCCGCTGTGGGTGCAAAGCGCGCTGCTGCTGGCGCTGGCCTCGGCCGACACCGCGCTGGTGGTGTGGATTCACTACCTCGCCGAAGGCATTGAAGTGCGCGCCGTGTACTGGCTTGGCGCGCTGATCACCGCGCTGTTGTGGCCGCTGGCGTTCGCCCTGCTGCGCCGCGCCGGGCCGCGCGACGGATTCGGCTGATGCTCGCGGCGTTTTCCGGCGGCGCGCGCGGCAGCGCGCAGAACAAGGGGCGGGTGGTGCGCCGCCGCATTTTGCTCGCCGGCGGCCTGG
Organism: Gammaproteobacteria bacterium; assembly: GCA_028066695.1. Classification (GTDB taxonomy): domain Bacteria; phylum Pseudomonadota; class Gammaproteobacteria; order Arenicellales; family Poriferihabitantaceae; genus JAHRAW01. The sequence goes on from JALCBG010000012.1 coordinate 25,578, forward strand.
TCGCGCTGCTGTCGGCGCTGCTGATCGGGCGACTCGCGCACATTCAAATCATCCAGCACCAGCGCTTCGCCACGCTGGCGCAGAACAACCGCATCAACCTGATGCCGCTGGAGCCGGTGCGCGGCATCATCTACGACCGCAACGGCGTCATCCTCGCGGAAAATTTTGATGTCTACAACCTCGCGCTGCAGCCGTCGCAAATCGCCGACATGGAAAAGATGCTGGCGCAACTGGGCGAGTGGGTGGAACTCAGCGAGCATGACCTGCGGAGTTTTCACGAGCGCCTGCGCCGCCGCCCGCCTTTTGAATGGCAGACCCTGCGCGTCAACCTCTCCGAGGAGGAAGCCGCGCGCATCGCCATCAACCGCCACCTGCTGCCCGGCGTGGAGTTGCGCGCGCGCCTGCAGCGCCGCTATCCGCACGGCGACCTGACCGCGCATGTGCTCGGCTATGTCGACCGCATCAACAGCGACGATTTGGAAAAAGTGGACGCGCTGACCTACCGCGGACTGGACTACATCGGCCGCTCCGGCATTGAGGCGTGGTATGAGCCGCTGCTGCTGGGCAAGCCGGGCGTGCGCCAGTTGGAAATCAACGCGCATGGCCGCGCGGTGCGCAGCGTGCAAAAAACCGCGCCGCAGGCCGGGCGCACGCTGCACCTGTCGCTGGACATTGAACTGCAGCGAATCGGCATGGAGGCGCTGCGCGAACGCGAAGGGGCGATAGTCGCGATGGACCCGAACAACGGCGAAGTGCTGGCGTTCGCGGCCGCGCCGTCGTTTGACCCGAACCCGTTCGTCAGCGGCATTGACGAAGAGACCTTTGACGCGCTGCACGCCGCCGAAGAGCGGCCGCTGTTCAACCGCGCGCTCGCCGGCCGCTATTCGCCCGGCTCCACGGTGAAGCCGTTTTTGCTGCTGGCGGCGATGGAAAATGAAATAGACCCGGACGAGCGCCGCTACTGCCCCGGCTGGTTCCGCCTGCGCGACGACAGCGAAGACCGCAGTTTCCGCGACTGGAAGCGCGAGGGGCACGGCCCGGTCACCGGGCACGACGCGGTGGTGCAGTCCTGCGATGTGTATTTTTACCGGCTGTCGCAGGAACTCGGCATTGACGGCCTGCACGCCGGCCTGCTGCGCTTCGGCTTCGGCAAAAAGACCGGCATAGATTTGCCGGGCGAGCATGCCGGGCTGGTGCCGTCGCGCGAATGGAAAAAGCGCGAGCGCGGCGAGACCTGGTTTCCGGGCGAGACCATCATCACCGGCATCGGCCAGGGCTACATGCAGATCACGCCGCTGCAGTTGGCGACCGCGGCCGCGACCATGGCAAACCGCGGCCGGCGCGTCACTCCGCGCCTTCTGTCCGCGGTGGAAAATCTGCACACGCAGGCGCGCCGGGAAATCGCGCCGAAATTCGCCGGCACCGACGGCATCGGCGCGGAGGCCTACCGCTACGCGATCAAGAGCATGCGCGAAGTGGTGCACCACTACCTCGGCACCGCGCACCGCATCGCGCGCGGCATGAAATACAGAATGGCCGGCAAGACCGGCACCGTGCAGGTGGTCAGCCTGTCGCAGGAGGAAGAGGAGGAGTTGGAGCCGGAGGAGATAGAGAAAAAACGCCGCGACCACGCGCTGTTCATCGCGTTCGCGCCGGTGGAGGAGCCGAAGATCGCGGTCGCGGTGGTCATAGAGCACGGCATCAGCGGCAGCCGCGCGGCCGCGCCGGTGGCGCGCAAGTTGATAGACCATTACCTGCGCGGCCTGTCCGAGGGAAGCGGCGCGGTCGCGGGCGCCGAAGTGAGTTCGCAGTGACAACCGGGCCGCGGCGATGATGAACCTGCTCCCGCTGCGCGGACGCGCGCTCGCGCCGGCCGCGGATTTGCCGCTGCTGATCGCGCTTTGCATGCTGTGCGCGCTGGGCATGATGGTGCTCTACGGTGTCGGCGCAGAAGGCGCCGAACTGCTGCGCCGGCAGGGCGCGCGCATCGCGCTGGCGTTCGCGCTGATGTTTGTGTTCGCGCTGATTCCGCCGGCCGCGCTGCAGCGCTGGTCGCCGCACCTTTACGCCGTCGGCATCGCGCTGCTGCTGCTGGTGCTGCTGACCGGCAGCGCGGCGAAGGGCGCGCAGCGCTGGCTGGATTTCGGCCTGTTCCGCTTTCAGCCGTCGGAACTGATCAAACTCGCGCTGCCGATGATGCTGGCGTGGACGCTGACGCGCTTTCCGCTGCCGACGCGCGGGCTGACGCTGGTGCTGGCCGCGGCGGTGCTGGCCGCGCCGTTCGCGCTGGTGGTCATCCAGCCCGACCTCGGCACCGCGGTGGTGATTTTGCTTTCCGGCGGAATGATGATCTTTCTCGCCGGCATCAGTTGGCGCGTGATTCTCGGGCTCGGCGCCGCGGCCGGCGCGCTCGTGCCGATTTTGTGGGCGATGCTGCACGACTACCAGCGCCGCCGCATTTTGACTTTGTTTGACCCGTGGAGCGACCCGCTCGGCGCCGGCTACCACACCATCCAGTCGGTCATCGCGGTCGGCGCCGGCGGCTGGAGCGGCAAAGGCTGGCTCGCCGGCACGCAGTCGCGCCTGGACTTTATTCCGGAGAGTTCCACCGACTTCATCTTCGCGGTCTACGCCGAGGAATTCGGCCTGCTCGGCGGGCTGCTGCTGCTGGGGTTGTATTTGTTCGTGGTCGCGCGCGGGCTGATCATCGCGTTCGCGGCGCGCGACGCGTATTCGCGCCTGCTCGGCGGCTGTTTGTCGCTCGGGTTTTTTCTGCAGGTGTTTTTCAACATGGGCATGGTGTCCGGGATTTTTCCGGTGGTCGGCATGCCGCTGCCGCTTTTGAGTTACGGCGGAACCTCCATGGCGACAACCATGATCGCGTTCGGCATGATCATGAGCATTCGCCGCGAGCGCATGGCGCAGTCGCAGTGAGCATCACGATGAAAATGACGGTGAAAATCAAAACCGCCGCGAAAATCCGGCTCGCCGCCGCGCTGGCCTGCATGCTGTGCGGCAACGCGGCCGCGGTGGACATTAAAGAGCATCCGCCGCTGCTGGAACTGGTGGATGTCATGGTCGCCGAGGACGGCTGGACGCGCGCCGAATTGGCGGCGGCATTCCGCGCCGCGCGCATTCAGGACTCGGTTATTCGCTCCATAAAGCGCCCGAACGAAAACCTGCCGTGGCACAAATACCGCGCGCTTTTCATCACCGACGAGCGCATTCGCCGCGGCGCGGAGTTTTGGAGCGAGCAGCAGGAGACCTTGATGCGCGCGACGCGCGAGTTCGGCGTGCCTGCGCATGTCATTGTCGCGCTTTTGGGAGTGGAGTCGCATTTCGGCGAGCGGCGCGGCAAAAACCGCGCGCTGGACGCGCTGGTCACGCTGACCGTGGATTACCCGCGCCGCCGCGCGTTTTTCCGCGGCGAATTGCGCGCTTTCCTTAACATCGCGCGCGCCGAGGGCATTGACCCGGCCGAGATGCGCGGCTCCTACGCCGGCGCGCTCGGCATTCCGCAATTCATGCCGACCAGTTACCGCGCCTACGCGGTGGATTTCAACGGCAACGGCCGCCGCGACCTTTTCGACGAAAACGCGGACGCGATCGGCTCGGTCGGCAATTACCTGAAAGTGCATGGCTGGCGCGGCGGCCAGGCGATCGTGCGCGATGTAAAAAATGCAATTCCGCCGGCCGCGGCCGCGCTGGTCACCACGCGCGCCAAGCCGCGCCTCAGCGCGCAACAACTCGCCGACGCCGGCGTGCGCGCCGACTTGAACGGCGGCAGTGCAAAGATGGCGCTGTTCAAACTGCAGGAAGCCGACGGCGAACGGCACATCGTCGGCTTCTCCAATTTTTACGCGCTGACCCGCTACAACCCGAGCGTGCATTACGCGATGGCGGTGGTGGAATTGGCGCGCGAAATCCGCCGGGCGCGCGGGGAATAATTCCCGTTGCAAAACCGGCGGAGCGGGCGGTTAATTAAAGTGACGCGCCGCCGCGCGTGGTTGCAAATTGCGCCGGCCGCGTTGCTGGCAATCGCGCTCACCGGCTGCGGCGCGGCGCGCGACGCCGGCGTTGCGCGCGGAGTGGACGGGCCGCCCGACGCGGTGCCGCGCCACGAACCGCTGAGCGCGACCGGCAACGACCCGTATATCGTGAACGGCGTGCGCTACCGCCCGCTCTCCTCCTCGGCCGGGTTTGTGCAGCACGGCATCGCCTCATGGTATGGCGGCGATTTCCACGGGCGGCGCACTTCCAGCGGCGAAAGGTATGACATGCATGCGATGAGCGCCGCGCACCAGTTGCTGCCGCTACCGAGTTATGTGCGCGTGACCAATTTGGAAAGCGGGCGCTCGGTGGTGGTGCGCGTCAACGACCGCGGGCCTTTCGTGCACGGGCGCGTGATAGACCTCTCCCATGCGGCCGCGCGCAAACTCGGCATTTGGCATCCGGGCACCGCGCGGGTGGAAGTGCGCGCGCTGGCGCCGGGCGATCCGGTGCCGGCCGACAACGCGGTGGTCGCGTCCGGTGAAGACGCCGCCACCCTGCCGGTCGCGTCGGCCGGCGGCGGCATACTGGTGCAAATCGGCGCGTATGCGCGGCGCGACAACGCGCATGCGCTGCGCGAGCGGGTGCGGCATGCCGGCTACCGCGTCGCCAAAATAACGCCGGCCGAGCAGGATGCAACCGGCCTCTACCGCGTCCGCGTCGGCCCCTATGCGGACACCGCCGAAGCGCAGACCGCGAAACAGCAATTGGAAGCGATGCTCGGCTGGCGCGCGAAACTGGTGGATGAATGACGGGCCCGCGCCCCCGTCCCCGAGTTGAGTTTCGCCGCCTCGGCCTGCGTCCGTATGCGCCGATTCTGCGGAGTATGCGCGCCTTCACCCGCGCGCGCCGCGCCGAAGACGCCGACCAAATCTGGCTGCTGCAGCACCACGCGGTGTTCACCCGCGGCGCCAGTTGCCGCGCGTCCCCGGTTGATGATGTTGATGCCGGCGCGCGCATTCCGCTGGTGCAAACCGACCGCGGCGGACAGATGACCTACCACGCGCCGGGGCAATTGGTCGCCTACTTATTGCTTGATCTTCGGCGCCGCGAATTCGGCGTGAAAACGCTGGTCGGTGAAATTGAGCAGGCGCTGATAGATCTGCTCGCCGAATACGGTGTGCGCGCGGCGCGCCGCCGCGGCGCGCCCGGCGTTTATGTCGGCGGCGAAAAAATCGCCGCGCTCGGCCTGCGCATCTCGCGCGGCTGCACCTACCACGGCGCCAGTTTAAATGTGGACATGGACCTCGCGCCCTATAGCCGCATAGACCCGTGCGGCGAGCCGGATTTGCCGGTAACGCAATTGCGCGCGCATGCCGCGGCCGACATCGGCGAAGTGGAGGAGCATTTGGCGCGGCAACTGCGGTCGCGATTCGGTTGATGCGCCATTAACATGCGCATCGCCGCGCGCCCGGCGTTATTCGCGCGCAATTTCCCGGCGCGCCGCTTCCAATTCCGCCGGCGTGCCGGCGTCGCGCCAGCGTCCGCGGTGCGTTTCGGCGCCGGCCGTGCCGCCGGCAATCGCGCGCTGCAGCACCGGAATCAGCGGAAAGCGCCCGGGCGCGCAATCGGCAAACGCATCGCGCTTAAATCTGCCGATGCCGGTGTAAGTCAGCGCCGGCGCGTCCTCGGCCGGCATGACCAGTTTGCCATCGCGAATGCCGAAATCGCCATGCGGATGCGCCGGCGGATTGGGCGCGAGCACCAATTGCATCGCGCAATTTTCCGGAATGCGCAAAGCGGCGTAGTCGTAATCGGTGACGATGTCGGCGTTGATGACCAGAAATTCCCGGCCGCGCAACAGGTCCAATGCGCGGACGATGCCGCCGCCGGTGCCGAGCGCGCCCGGCGGCTCCTCGGAATAGCGAATGCGCAGCCCGAAATCGCCGCCATCGCCGAGCGCGCCGCGGATTTGTTCGCCGAGCCAGGCGAGGTTGATGACCACATCGGAAAATCCCTGTTCATGCAGCCGCGCGAGGTGGCGGCCGATCAACGTGCCCGCGCCGAGCGGCAACAGCGCCTTGGGCGTGGCGTCGGTCAACGGCCGCAGGCGCTTGCCGCGGCCGGCCGCGAGGATCAGCACTTCCGGCAACTCGCGCGCAGGCATCGCGCCAGTATAACCGCGCGCAAGCGCGCGTGGTTTATAATGCGCGCATACCGCGCCGTCCGCCATGCCTTGTAACCCCCGCCGACTGAGATTGATCCGCATGTTTGCCTGTTGCGCCGCCGCCTTACCCTGCGCCGCCCCCGCCGCCGCCGAAAACTTGGGCGCGCATATTTGCAAGCCGCGCGCGGTCGCGCTGCCGGACGCATTGCGCGGCGCGGCGCGAAGCGCGCCGGATGAGAGTTTTGCCGCCGAAGCCGATGAAATTGAAAGCCGCGGCGGCACATTACGGTTGCGCGGCAACGCGCGCATGCTGCAGGGCGCGCGCGGATTATTCGCCGAAGAAATCCTCTACGACCGCGCCGCGCGCCGCGCCGAAGCGGCCGGCGAGGTCGCGCTGTATACCGCCCGCGGAGACGCGCTGCGCGCCGAACGCGCCGAGGTGAATTTGGATGATTTTTCCGGCGAAGCGCGCGATGTGCGCATCGCGCTGGCCGCGGCGCCGCCCGGTGAAAGCGGCGGCGAGGTTTTGTTGCGCGCGCGCGCGAGCGCAAGCCGGGTGCAACTGGAAAGCGACTCGGTGCAGCATCTTGAAAACGCGCGCATGAGCAATTGCGTGCAGGACGCGCGCCCGGCCGGGCGGCAGGATGTGGTGCTCGGCGCGAAACGCATCACGCTGGACCACGCGCGCGGCCTCGGCACGGCGAAATCCATGACGCTGAAATTTAAGCGCGTCCCGATTTTTTATTTTCCCCGCGTGACTTTCCCCATCAACGACCGCCGCCGCAGCGGTTTTCTGTTTCCCTCGGCCGGCTACGCCGACGGCTCCGGCGCGGTGCTGGAGACGCCGTTCTACCTGAACCTCGCGCCGAATTACGACGCGCGCCTGACTCCGCGCCTGCTGAGCCGTCGCGGTGCGCAACTCGCCGGGCGGTTTCGCTATCTCAGCGCATACGGCCGCGGCGAATTGCGCGGCGAAGGGATGTCGTCCGACCGGCAATTCGCCCGCGAATTTGACGAGCGCGCCAACGGCATGGAAAAACTCGCCGAGCGCGCCGGCGCCGGCCGCCATGCGCTTTCCTATATTCACCGCCACGCGCGCGGCAACTGGCGCGCGGCGGTGGATTTGCAGGTCGTCTCCGACCGCGCATACCAAAGCGATTTCGCCGGCGCCGACGCGGCCGCGGAAAGTTACACCGCGCGCACCGCTGAGTTCGTCTACCGCGCAAAGCATTTTGAATTGGACGCGCGCGCCGCGGCGTATGACGCGGCGCACGAGGATGTTCCGGTCCCGGTCGGGGGCACTTTTCCGCATGCGGTGCTGCCGCGCGTGCGCTTCGCCGCGCTGCCTCCGCAACTCGGCCCGTTCGCCGGCGAACTCGGGGTGGAATACGCGCGCTTTCGCTATGACGACGACGCGAACGACAAGAACAACGACGACTGCGGCGGTGCGTGCGGCAGCGGCGCGCGCTGGCGGGCAACGCCGCGCATCAGCATGCCGCTGCGCGGGGCGTCCGGGTATTTCACGCCGAGCGCGTCGCTGCATGCGGTGCGCTACGCGCTGAACAATCCCGCCGACAAAAACGGAATGCAAAAGGCGCGCGAGGCCTCGGTGCCGGTGTATGCGCTGGACGCCGGCATGTTTTTTCGGCGCGACGGCGCGAACTATGTGCACAGCATTGAGCCGCGCCTGCGGTATGTGCGTATACCGTATGTGGAGGAGCAGAAAAAACTCCCGGTGTTTGACACCGGCGCCGGCAGCATGAGCGGCATTGCGCATTACTTCCGCGAAAACCGCTTTCTCGGCGGCGACCGCGTCGGCGACACCGAGCAAGTCGCGCTCGGCCTCGGCGGCCGCGCGGTGCGCGCCGCCGACGGCGCGCAACTGCTGCATTTTCAACTCGGCAAGGTGTTTTATTTTGAAGACCGCAAACTCGGGCTGGATTCCAACAACGGAAAACCGGAAACCGGCAAACATTCCGGCCTGCTCGCCGAACTTGCCGCGCGCGGCGGCGCGCTCGGCGTCACCGCTTTCGCGCGCGGCGGGCGGCCCGGCGGCGGACTGGACGCGGCGCGCCTTTCGGCCGACTACCGCAAAGACGCACGCCGCGGCGCGACCCTCGCCTACCGTTATGACAGCGGAAAAACCCGCAACGAAAGCGGCATGAACGCCAAGCGCGACGAGCAACTCAACCTGGCGATAGACGCGCCGCTCGGCGCTTCACGCCAGTTGCGCGCGCAGGCCGCGCATTCATTGGAGACCGGCGAGACCCATTCCTCGTCGCTGACGCTGCGCTTTGACGGCTGCTGCTGGGCCGCGAACATCGGCTGGCAGCGCTACTTGAACGGCGAGGGCGCGCGCAAGGCGCGCGTTCTTTTCACGCTGGAACTGGCCGGCCTCGGGCGGCTCGGCTCGCGGCCATGATCATGATGCGCATCGCCGCAAAATGCGTTCTCGCACTGTGGCTCGGCGCGCCGGCCGCGGCCGCGCTCGCGCAGGCGGTGGCGATAGACAAGGTGCTGGTGGTGGTGAACGAAGAGCCGGTCATGCTGAGCGAATACCAGGCGCGCCACCAGCGCGAGTCGCTGCAAAACGCGGCCGCGCTGGCGCCGTTTGACGGCAGCGTGGATTTGCGCGTCCTGAACAGCATGATTGACGACCGCATTCAAGCGCAGATGGCGGCGCGCCGCGGGCTGCGCGTCAGCGACGAGGAAGTGGAGAACGCCATCGCGTTCATCGCCGAACAAAACAACAGCGGCGCCGGCGACTTGCTGCAGATGCTTTCCTCGCGCGGCATCACGCCGAGCCAGTTTCGCGCGAGCATTCGCGAGCAGCAATTGATTCGCCGGCTGGTGGATGTCGCGGTCAACGCGCGCGTGGTGGTCAGCGACCGGGAAATTGAAAACTACCTGACCAGCCACAGCGAACTGCTCGCCTCGGAGGAGGCGTTTGAAATTTCGCACCTGTTCATCTCGCTGCAGGACCGCCCGCAAAGCGAGGCCGAATCCGAACTGGAAAACCTGCGGCACATTCGCCGCGCGCTGCTCGCCGGGCGCTCGTTCGCCGATTCGGCGCGCGAGTTTTCCGACAGCCCGAGCGCGAAGGAGGGCGGCTATGTCGGCTGGCGCAAGGCCGAGCAACTTCCGGCGCTGTTCGTGGAGGCGCTGCGGAAAATGAAGGACGGCGCGATCAGCCAGCCGCTGCGCGGCGAAAACGGCCTGCACCTGCTGCAACTGCACGAGCGCAAGGCGAGCGGCAATGTGGTTGTGCAGAACTTCGTCCGCCACATCATGATCCGCTCCGGCGCCGAGCGCAGCCCCGAAGAAGCCGCGCAATTCGCCGCTGAATTGCGCGCGCGCATTCTCGGCGGCGAGGATTTTGAAACGCTCGCGCGCGCGCATTCCGACGACGCCGAAGGGAGCGTGGAGGGCGGACGGCTCGGCTGGGTCAGCCCCGGCGAATTGCCGCAGACGCTGGAGAACGCGGTGCGCGATTTGCCGCTGAACCAACTGAGCGAGCCGCTGCGCACGGGTACTTCGTTTCATCTGCTGGAAGTGCTCGGGCGCCGCGAAAACGACATCAGCCGCGACCTCGCCGCGCAGCGCGCGCGCCGCGTCATCTTTCGCCGCAAGGCCGCCGAGTTCTACGACAACTGGTACGGCACGATTCGCGACACCGCGTTCATTGAATACATCGCGGTCAACCCCGGCTGAGGCGGCGCGCGCATGATCAAACAACTCAGCGAAGCGCTCGCCGCATTGCTGCCGCCCGGCGCCGGCGGGGAATTGCGCGCCAACATGGATGCCGTGCTGCGCGCGCATTTGCGCGAACTGGACCTGACCACGCGCGAGGATTTTGCGGTGCAGGAAAAAGTGCTGCAGCGCACGCGCGAGCGCGTCTCCGAATTGGAGCGGGAAGTCGCCGCGCTGGAAAAAGAACTGGAATTGCGCCCGCCCGGCGGCGCCGGCGAGTAAGTCATGTCCGACCAACAGTCCTCCATCCGCAACTTCGCGATCATCGCGCACATTGACCACGGCAAATCCACGCTCGCCGACCGCTTCATCCAACTCTGCGGCGGGCTGGACGCGCGCGAGATGAAGGCGCAGGTGCTGGACTCCATGGAATTGGAGCGCGAGCGCGGCATCACCATCAAGGCGCAAAGCGTGCGGCTGCGGCACACCGCCGCCGACGGGCGCGCCTACCAGTTGAATCTGATAGACACGCCCGGGCATGTGGATTTTTCCTACGAGGTCTCGCGCTCGCTGAGCGCGTGCGAGGGCGCGCTGCTGGTGGTGGACGCGACCCAGGGCGTGGAGGCGCAGACCGTGGCCAATTGCCACGCCGCGGCCGACCTCGGCTTGAGCGTGATTCCGGTGCTGAACAAAATTGATTTGCCTGCGGCCGAGCCGGAGCGCGTGATGCGCGAGATTGAAGACGTCATCGGCATAGACGCCGGCGGCGCGCTCGCGGTCAGCGCGAAAACCGGCGAAGGCGTCGCCGCGGTGCTCGAGCAAATCGTCTCGCGCCTGCCGCCGCCGGGCGGCGACGCGAATGCGCCGCTGCGCGCGCTGGTGCTGGATTCGTGGTTTGACAACTACCTCGGCGTGGTCTCGCTGATTCGCGTGGTGGACGGCGTGCTGCGCGGCAAAAGCAAAATCCGCATGATGTCCGGCGGGCGCGACTATATGGTCGAGCGCATCGGCGCGTTCACGCCCAAGGCGGTGGAACAGGAGGAATTGGCCGCGGGCGCGGTCGGCTTCGTGGTCGCCGGGCTGAAGGAAGTCAAAGCGGCGCGCGTCGGTGACACGCTGACCGCCGCGGCCGCGCCGGCGACGGAAATGCTGCCGGGTTTTCGCGAAATCAAACCTGCGGTGTTCGCCGGCCTCTATCCGGTGGACGGCGCGGAGTTTGAGGCGTTCCGCGCCTCGCTCGGCAAACTCGCGCTGAACGACTCGGCGCTGGTCTATGAGCCGGAATCTTCCAGCGCGCTCGGCTTCGGTTTTCGCTGCGGCTTCCTCGGCATGCTGCACATGGAAATCGTCTGCGAGCGGCTGCAGCGCGAATACGGCATGACGCTGATAGCGACCGCGCCGACCGTGGTGTATGAGGTCGTGAAAAAAACCGGCGAGAAATTGCTGCTGGAAAATCCGGCGGCGCTGCCGGACGCGCAGCAAATAGAAATGATCCGCGAGCCGTGCATTCTCGCGCATATTCTCGCGCCGCAGGACATGGTCGGCGCGGTGCTTTCATTGTGCGTGGAGAAGCGCGGCGTGCAGCGCAACATTCGCTACCACGGCCGCCAGGCCGCGCTGGAATTTGAACTGCCGCTCAGCGAAGTGGTGCTGGACTTTTTTGACCGGTTAAAGTCGGCGACGCGCGGTTACGCGTCTTTTGACTACGACTTCATTGAAAGCCGCGCCGCGCCGATGGTGCGCGTGGATATTTTGATCAACGGCGAGCGCGTGGAACCGCTGGCGGTGCTGGTGCACCGCGAGCGCAGTCAGCGGCGCGCGCGCGACCTGGTTTCGCGCATGAAAAAAATCATTCCGCGCCAGATGTTTGACGTGGCGATTCAGGCGGCGATCGGCGGGCGCATCATCGCGCGCGAGACGGTGCGCGCGCTGCGAAAAAATGTCACCGCAAAATGCTATGGTGGCGACATCACGCGCAAGCGCAAGTTGCTGGAAAAACAAAAGGCGGGCAAAAAGCGGATGAAACAAATCGGCGCGGTCGCCATCCCGCAGGAGGCGTTCCTGTCGGTGATGCGCGCGGACTGGGAAAACTGATGGACTTTTCGGCGGTTCTGCTGCTGTTGCTGGTTGCCAGCGGCGCGGTTGCCGGCGGCCACCGCCTGCTGCTGCGCATGCGCGGCGCGGCGCCGGCCGGGACCGCCGGTTCGGAGACGCCCGCGCCGCGGCGCGAGCCGGTGCTGGTGGAATACGCGCGCGCGTTTTTTCCGGTGCTCTTGGTGGTGTTCGTGCTGCGCTCGTTCGTGGTGGAGCCGTTTCGCATTCCGTCCGGCTCCATGCTGCCGAGTCTGTATGTCGGCGATTTCATTCTGGTCAACAAATTTTCCTACGGCCTGCGCCTGCCGGTGTGGCACCGCAAAATCGTTCCGCTCGGCGCGCCCGAGCGCGGCGATGTCATGGTGTTCCGCTACCCGCTGGATCCGTCGCTGAATTTCATCAAGCGCGTGGTCGGGCTGCCCGGTGACTCGGTCGTCTACCGCGGCAAAAAACTCTTCATCAACGGCGCCGAAGTCGCGCGCATTGACGGCGGCGAGTTTTCCTTCGGTTCGCCGCCGCGCGCCGCCGCGCGCCGTCTTGAGGCGCTCGGCGACACGCCGCATGCGATATTGCTGGACCCGCAGGCGCTCGGCCGCGATTCGCGCGCGCTGGTGCCGCCCGGGCATTATTTTGTGATGGGCGACAACCGCGACCACAGCAACGACAGCCGCTACTGGCGTTTCGTGCCGGAAGACCATGTGGTCGGCAAGGCGTTTTTCATCTGGTTCAGTTGGAAGCGCGCGCCCGGCGCCGGCGTCCGCTGGGACCGCATCGGCAGCCGCATCCGCTGAGATGCAGCGCGGCGAACCGCCAAACGGCAAACCGCAGGCCGAACTGCAGGCGCGGCTCGGCCACCGCTTTGCCGACGCGGAACTGCTGTCGCGCGCGCTGGCGCACCGCAGCCGCGGCGGAGACCACAACGAGCGCCTGGAATTTCTCGGCGACAGCGTGCTCGGGCTGTTCATCACCGAAGCATTGTTTGAAAAATTTCCCGGCGCCGACGAAGGCGGCCTGAGCCGCATGCGCGCGCGGCTGGTGTGCAACCCGGCGCTGGTCGCGCAGGCGCGCAAACTGGGAATGGAAAACTGCGTGCGGGTCGGCGGCGGCATATCCAAAAAAGTCCGCCCCGAGCAGGACGCGCTGCTCGCCGACGCGTTTGAAGCGGTGCTCGGCGCGCTCTATTTGGACGGCGGGGCGGACGCGGCGCGCGCCGCGGTGCGCGCGCTGTTCGCGGACGAACTCGCGCGCGTCTCGCCGCACGACGCCAAAGACCACAAGACGCGCCTGCAGGAACTCCTGCAGAAACAGGGGCTGCCGCCGCCGCAATACCAGGTAATCGCGCAGCGCGGCGCGGCGCACGCGCCGGCGTTCACCGTGGAATGCGCGGCCGAAGGATTGCCCGCGCCGGTCTGCGCCGACGGCGGCAGCCGCCGCGCCGCCGAACAGCGCGCCGCCGAACTCGCGCTTGCGCAGTTGGAGCATGCCTGATGTCTGACCCGCACCGCTTCGGCGTGGTCGCGCTGGCCGGTCCGCCCAATGCCGGCAAATCAACGCTGCTGAACCGCATCATCGGCGAGAAGATTTCCATCATCTCGCGCCGCCCGCAGACCACGCGCCACCGCATCCTCGGCATCAAAACGCTGCCGGGCGCGCAACTGGTTTTCGTGGACACGCCGGGCCTGCACCGCAGTTCGCGCATGCTAAACCGCGCGATGAACCGCGCCGCGCTTGGCGGCGTGGAGGACGCCGACCTGGTCATCTTCATGATAGATGTGCGCGGCTGGACGCCGGAGGTGGAGGAATTGTTTCGCAGGGCCGCGCCGAAGGACACGCCGGTGATTTTGGCGATCAACAAAACCGACCGGCTGAGCGACCGCGAGCGGCTGCTGCCGCTGATCAAACAATCGGCGGCGATGCACGACTTCGCCGCGATCATTCCGATCTCGGCGCTCAAGGACAAAAACATGGACGCGTTTTTGGAGGCGGTGATCGGCGCTGTGCCGCAGGGCGCGCCCGGTTTTCCGGCCGACCAGCGCACCGACCGCAGCCAGCGTTTTTTCGCGGCCGAACTGGTGCGCGAGCAGAGTTTGAAACAACTCGGGCACGAATTGCCGCATGAAAGCGCGGTGGAGGTCACCAGTTTTGAATACACCGACGACAAACTGCTGCGCGTCGGCGTGACCATCTGGGTCGCGAAAGCCAGCCAGAAATCCATCGTCATCGGGCGCGGCGGACAGCAATTGAAGGTGATCGGCGAGCGCGCGCGCAAGCAAATGGAGCGCGCGTTCGGCGCGCGCGTCTATCTGGACGCCTGGGTGAAAGTGAAAAAAGGCTGGGCCGACAACGCCGCGATGCTGCAAAAACTCGGCTACATGGAGGACTGAGCGTGAAAGTGGAACAGCAGCCGGCCTATGTGCTGCATACGCGCCCGTTTTCCGAGAGCAGTTTGCTGGTGGACATGTTCAGCCGCGAGCACGGTTGGCTGATGCTGCTGGCAAAAGGCGCGCGCCGCGCCAAGTCGCGCACGCGCGGCCTGCTGCTGCCGTTTCGCCCGCTGCTGGCGAGTTGGGCCGGCAAGGGAAAATTGCCGGTGCTGACCGGGCTGGAGGCCGACGGCCCGCCGGCCGGCGAGGTCGGCGGCGATTTATTGGCGAGCGGTTTTTACCTGAACGAATTGCTGATGCGCCTGCTGCACCGCCACGACGCGCACGAGTTGGTGTTTGAGCATTACGACCGCGCGCTGCGGCAACTGGCGAACGCCGAGCCGCCGCGCGCGGTGCTGCGCGTGTTTGAAAAAAAAATCCTGCTGCACACCGGCTTCGGCGCCGCGCTGGAGCGCGACGCCGACAGCGGCGAGCGCATCGCGCCGGAACTGCACTATCACTATGTGTTTGAAAAGGGCCCGGTGCGCGCGCGCGATCAAATTGCCGAGCCGTCCGCACAAAACGGCGGCGCGCCCGGCATCCCCATCAGCGGCCGCGCGCTGTGCGCATTGCGCGAGGAAATTTTCTCCGCTGAAGACGAACTGCGCGACGCGCAGCGCCTGACCCGCGCGCTGCTGGACCGCCAATTGCGCGGCCGCGAACTCCGCAGCCGCCGCGTCGCGCGGGACATGCGGCGGTTTGCGCGGGGGGAGTGAGGGGCGCTGTGCTATAATCCGCCGATGCCCGCGAACCCTACCCGCGAAGAGAAAGCAAATGTCGATCTGGCAAGCTGCCTGAAGCCGTTGCTGGGCGACGCATTTCAGGTGGATGCGGAAACCAGCGGGCGTGCCGACCGCAAGTTGCCCGACATCGTGATTACTTACAAGCGCAGCGGCCTGCAAATCGTGCTGGAAGCGAAATACGATGATTTTGACGAAGCCGTCAAAGCCGCACAAAAACGCTGGCATGAACTGAGTCCGCCGCCGAGCGTGGTCGGCGCGGTCTCGTATTCGCCTTCTTTTAAGAAGAATGGTTTCGAGATCGCTGTGCGAAACGGCGACAGCATCGATTTTGCGTTGTCTGGCGAGCAATACCAGGACATGCATGCACTCAAACGCCGCGGCGAGATTTACGACTTGGCGCATGCGTTGCGACGGCCGTATGCGGTTCTGTCGCGCGACGATGACGCGGTGGAAAAAGCGGTGGACAACATCAAAGGTGCACTTGCCGTTTTTGTCGGAGGAGTGAAAAACAATCATGGGCAGGCTATGGAGTTGGCAAAGATTTTGCAAGCGAGTTTCAACGGCGAAAAAGAAAAGGAGGTGCTGGAGCAGAGTGCCAAAATGGCCGGGTTGATTTTGTTCGGCGCGGTGCTGTTTCAATTGGCGCTTTCAAAAGAAGACGCGCGAGTCTCCGCACCGAATGTGGTGCTGGAAGAGGAAGGTGTCACCGGGCTGGATGCACATTGGGACTACATCCTCAATGAGATCAATTACGCCGCAATTTTCCGGATTGCGCGCCAAATCTGCGCGCAGAATATCCCGGTGGACTTGGTAAAGCAACTGGTCGGCGTAGCGCGCGAAGTCGAGCATCTTGCTCACGATGGGGTCGATTTAATGGGGCGCATCTATCACCGGCTTCTGGCGGACGCGAAAACCCTGGGGGCGTTTTATACGACCATTCCGGCGGCAACGATGATGGCCGGGCTGGTGTTAAACACGGATGACTGGACTGACACCGACTGGTCTGATGCTGAATCGGTCGGAAAGTTTCGCATCGCCGACCCGGCGTGTGGTTCAGGAACTTTGCTGACCGCGGCCGCCTGGCAGTTGTTGGACAACTTTTCGCGCGCGCATTTTCGCAAGCACGGCGGCCGCATCGGCGGTGAAAAGCGCGACGACCCGCGCGCGCATTTGTGCCGGTTGTTGCTGGAAGAGTCCATTTGGGGCTACGACATCTTGGAGACGGCGACGCATTTGACCGCGGCCACCCTGGGCATGATTTCGCCGCAGACCAACTTTAAAAAAGCGCGTATCTACCGTGCAATCATCGGCGAGACGAAACTCGGTACTGCTGCTGGAAGTTTGGAAATGCTGAAACGCACCAAGCCGATATTCCGGCGTGATGTGCAAATCGAAAGCCGCGATGATTCTGCGCAAGATGGAAGTCGTGATGAGTCCGAGCCGGCTGAAAGCGGCGAGGATGATTCCGTTCCGCCGCTGCATGTATGCATCATGAACCCGCCATTTGTGCGCGGCACCGCCGGGCATGAATCTTTTGCGTTTTTGCCCAAAAATGAGCAAAAAAGTGTGCGCCGGCTGGTGAAAAACCTTGGCATCGAGCACAATTTTGTTCCCGACGGCCAAGGGCCCGCATTTATAGCACTCGCATGCCTGAAGCGCATGGAAACGGAGTTTATCCAAAAGGGAGGAAGGCTCGCGGTGATTTTGCCGGCGACCGCGGCTGTCGGCATGGGCAAGGCGTGGAAGTTGATGCGCAAAAAAATAGAAGATGACTTTGATTTGGAGGCGTTGATCGTCAGCCGCGAGCAGGGGCGGGTCAATTTCTCCGAAGACACGATGCTGCAAGAATGCATACTCATTGCACGCAAGCGAAACGACGGCGAGAAGCCTCAAAAAACCGCGATGTTTGTCGTGTTGCATAAAAATCCGGCAACTATAGACGTCGCGCTCGCTACGGTGCAGGCCATTTTGCGCGCGAAGCAAGGTGATGAGTCGCTCGGCGATTTGCGCTTTGAAGCAGCTTCCACGCTGATGCACGGCGAAGGTTACATCGGGCAATACGCCCGGCTGCCGTGGCATGGGAAAAAAGCCTGGCGCGGTTTGTCATTTGCCAATATTCATTTGGCATTCGCTGCAGAAACTTTTTCTGAGAGCGGAAATTTGGCCCCGTTTGTAGCGCGCGGGTCAGTTCCGCTTGTGCCGTTGCAAGAGATTGCAACGGTTGGCAGCAACCGCATGCATAAGTACACGAAAGATCCCGATGTGAAAAAACGCTATGTGCGGCTGTCCAAAACAGTAACCGACTATCCCGGGTATTATCCCGGTCATCATCGGGGGGAAACCGGTATTTGGCAAAAAGACCTGTCGCAAATTTCCGAATCACCGCAATGCTACTGGTTGCCGGTGCCGGGAAAAGAGCAGTGGGCGGAGAGTTTCTTTGCACAGGCCGGGCGAGTCGTGTTGTGTGAAAGTTTCGGCTTTTCCACAATGCGCCGCCTAGCGACGCTCGTCTCCGAGCCGGTGCAGGCGTCGCATTACTGGCCCATTTCCCTGCAGAATGAGAACGCAGGGAAATTAAAGACTATGACTTTGTGGCTGAACTCCACGCCGGCGCTGCTGTTGATAGCGCATGCTGCTTCATCAACATACGGCTCAAAAGTGACTTTCAGCAAAGAAGCCACGTTGGAAATGCCCGTGCTGGATATTTCGGCGCTTTCGGCGAAACAGTTAAAACAAGCTGCGAGCACTTTCGACCGCATTGCCGCGGGCGACGGCCTGCTGCCGCTGCCGCAAATGGAGAACGACGATCAGCGCAAAAAAATCGACGACGTATTTTCTGAAATCCTCGGGCTCGGCGACCTCGCCGCATTGCGCGCCGCGCTGGCCAGCGAGCCGATCATCACCGGCAAGGATGTGGTTGCGGCATGACCACGCGCGCGCGGCATTGTTTATATTGTTTATAATGGCGGCACACCCTCATTTCCCGAACCAATGAACTTCAAACGCTTCTGGGCGGATTTAAGCGTTCCCAGCAAATTCGGCATCTGCTTCGTGGCTGCCGCGGTGTTGCTGATGCTGCTGCTGATCATTTTCTAGCGCACTTACCCGATTTTAGTCGGGTGCTGTGACGCAACAAATTCATTGCGCTTTTGTGTTTTGTGTAACTATTTGTTTTTATTGACTAAAATAGTTACAATTTTTTTGACTCGATATCTGTGTCAGAGGCGGACTGAGGTAGAATGATGCTTTCCCACCAACATGAGGGTATAACCATGACTTACCGACGGAAAGAAGACTCAGACACTTGGCACTTCTGCAGCAACTGCTCGAATTGGCCAACCTCCGGGTATCAGAAGCAGGACACCAAGCCCACAAGCGGTGAGCTTTGCAACGAGTGCCAAGCCAAGAAGGCTGCAGGGAATTGCAGGAATTAAGAAAAGCGGACTTTTCGGTGAAGAGAGATGCGGCGAAGTCGCATCTCTTTTCGCGTTTTTGTTCATCCAGTTTTTGCCTTCCGCCGCGGCGCGTATAAATCCGTCGCCACGCCGCCAAACACCTCGGCCGCGAGTCCGAGCGTCTCGGCCAGCGTCGGGTGCGGGTGGATGGTCAGGCCGATGTCTTCGGCGTCGGCGTTCATTTCAATGGCGAGCGCGGCTTCGGCGATCAGGTCGCCGGCGTGGCGGCCGGTGATGCCGGCGCCGAGCAGGCGCTCGGTTTCCGGGTCAAACAGCAGTTTGGTCACTCCCTCGGGACTCGCCTGGCTGAGCGCGCGGCCGCTCGCCATCCACGGAACAACGCCTTTGCCGTAGGCGACGCCGCGCGCTTTGGCCTCGGTTTCGGTCAGGCCGGCCCAGGCGACTTCGGGGTCGGTGTAGGCGACCGACGGAATCACGCGCGCGGTGAACGCGCTTTTCATGCCGGCCGCGGCTTCGGCCGCGACTTTTCCCTGGTGCGCGGCTTTGTGCGCGAGCATCGGCTCGCCGACGATGTCGCCGATGGCGAAGATGTGCGGCACATTGGTGCGCTGGGTTTCGTCCGCTTTAATGAAACCGCGCTCGTCCACCGCGACTCCGGCCGCGTCGGCGCCGATGCGCGCGCCGTTGGGCGAGCGCCCGACCGAGACCAGCGCCTTGTCAAAGATCGCGCTCTTCGGCGCGTCTTTGCCGTCAAAGGAAACTTGCACGCCGTTTTTCGCCGCTTTCATTTCGCGCACGCCGGCGCCGAGCCAGATGTTTTCATACTGCGCGCCGAGTTTTTTGGCGAGCGGGCGCAGCAGGTCGGGGTCGGCGCCGGCCATCAGGCCGTCCTGCATTTCCACCACGCTGATGCGGCTGCCGAGGGCGTGATAGACGGTCGCCATTTCCAAACCGATGATGCCGCCGCCGACCACCAGCAAATGTTTCGGCACATCGGCGAGGGCGAGCGCGCCGGTGGAATCCATCACGCGCGCGTCCTGCGGCGCGCCGCGCAATTGCGCCGGCGCCGAGCCGGCGGCGATAACCGCCTGTTCAAACTGCACCGACACGGCCGCGCCGTCGTGCTCAACCTGAAACGCGTTCGCCGAGGAAAACTTCGCCTCGCCGCGCACCACTTCCACCTTGCGTTTTTTTGCGAGGCCGGCGAGGCCGCCGGTGAGTTGTCCGACCACGCCGTCCTTCCACTTGCGGATTTGCGCGAGGTCAATTTTCGGCGCGCCGAAGCCGAGCCCGATTTCCTTCGCGTGCGCGGCCTCGTTGATTACGCCGGCGACATGCAAAAGCGCCTTGGACGGAATGCAGCCGACATTCAGGCAGACGCCGCCGAGCGCGGCGTGGCGTTCTATCAGCGCGACTTTCAGCCCGAGGTCGGCGGCGCGAAAGGCGGCCGCGTAACCGCCGGGGCCCGCGCCGAGAACCGCGAGTTGAACTTTTATTTCAGCGGGCATGACCGGCTCGGCGCGTCACAGCGACAGCCGCCGCACATCGCCGAACACTTTGACCAGATAGGCGGTGAAGCGCGCGGCTTCGGCGCCGTCTATGACGCGGTGGTCGTAGGAGAGGTCCAGCGGCAGCAGCAGGCGCGGCTGAAACGCGCTGCCGTCCCAGACCGGCGTCATGCGCGCGCGGGTGATGCCGAGGATCGCGACTTCGGGCGCGTTGATAATCGGCGTGAAAGACGCGCCGCCGATGCCGCCGAGGCTGGAGATGGTCATGCAGCCGCCCTGCAGGTCTTCGCTTTTGAGTTTGTTGTCGCGCGCGCGCGCGCTCAAGTCGCCCATCTCGCGCGCGAGTTCGGAGATGCTTTTGCGCTCGGCGTCGCGGATGACCGGCACGACCAGCCCGTTCGGCGTGTCCACGGCGATGCCGATGTTGTAATACTTTTTCAGGATCAAACTTTCGCCGTCGGGATGCAGCGAAGAGTTGAACGCCGGAAATTTTTTCAGCGCCTGCGCGAGCGCCTTGATGGCGAAGCCGAGCAGGGTGATGCGCACGCCGTCTTTTTCCGCCTCGGCTTTGAGCGACTGGCGGAAGGCTTCCAGTTCGGTGATGTCGGCGTCGTCGTGGTGGGTGACATGCGGCATGTTGAGCCAGGCGCGCTGCAGGTGGGGGCCCGAGAGTTTTTTGATGCGCGACAGCGGCGCGGTTTCCACCGCGCCGAACTTGCTGAAATCCACCACCGGCAGCGGCGGAATGCCGCCGGCGCCGGCGGACGGCGCGGCCGACAATTGCTGTTTGACCCAGGCCTGCACATCGGTTTTGAGGATGCGGCCTTTCGGGCCGCTGCCGCGCATGCGCGCGAGGTCGGCGCCGAGTTCGCGCGCGAAACGGCGGACCGCCGGGCTGGCATGCGGCGCTTCGCCAGTGCGCTGGAGCTGCGACGGATGCGGCAGTGGCGGCGGGCGTTGCGCCTCCGTTTTGGCGGCGGCCGGTTGCGCCGGGGCGGGCGCGTCGGTTTTGGCGGGAGTGGGCGCGGGCGCGGTTTTCTCGGCCGCGGCCGGCGCCGCCGCGCCGCCGGTCAGCGTCAAAATCGGCGTTCCTTTGGAGACTTTCTGCCCGACTTTCACCAGCAATTTTTCCACGGCGCCGGCGCGCGGCGCGGGAATGTCCATGGTCGCTTTGTCGCTTTCCAGCGTGATCAGCGGGTCCTCGGCGGCGACTTGCTGCCCGGCGCTGACCAGCACTTCAATGACATCCACCGCGTCAAAGTCGCCGATGTCCGGCACCACGACTTCGGCGGTCTCGCTTGCCGCGGCGGGAGCGGGCGGAGTCGGTTCGGCCGGCGTTTGTTTTTTGGCGTCGCCTTGCGGCGCTTTGGCCGGCGCGGGAGCAGGGGCGGGTGCCTCTTCGGTTTTCTTCTCGGCCGCGGTCGGCTGTGCTTCGCCGCCGGCCAGCATCAAAATCGGCGTTCCCTTGGAAACCTTCTGCCCGACTTTGACCAGCAATTTTTCCACGGTGCCGGCGCGCGGCGCCGGAATGTCCATGGTCGCCTTGTCGCTTTCCAGCGTGATCAGCGGGTCTTCGGCGGCGACCTGCTGGCCCGCGCCGACCAGCACCTCAATGACTTCAACCGCGTCAAAGTCGCCGATGTCCGGCACATGCACTTCGGTGGAGTCTGCCATTTACACCGTGACCGGGTTCGGTTTGTCCGGGTCAATTTTGTATTTTGCAATCGCGTCCTTGCATTGCTTCGGCGTCGCCAGTTCGTGCTCGCACAGCGCGTGCAGCGCGTTGACCACGACATGGCGGCGGTCCACTTCAAAAAACTTTCGCAGTTGCTCGCGCGTGTCCGAGCGGCCGAAACCGTCGGTGCCGAGCACATAATAGTTGCGCGGCACAAACGCGCGAATCTGCTCGGCATACAGGCGGATGTAGTCGGTCGCCGCGATCACCGGGCCCTCGGTGTTGCCGAGGCACATTTCCACATACGGAACGCGCGGCTCCTTTTGCGGGTGCAGCGTGTTGTGGCGGCGGACATCGTGGCCGTCGCGCGCGAGTTCGTTGAAACTGGTGACGCTCCAAATGTCCGAGGAGACGCCGTGCTCGCGGTCCAGCATTTCGGCCGCGGCTTCCACCTCGCGCAAAATCGCGCCGCCGCCGAGCAACTGCACTTTCGCGCGGTTTTTCTTTTTGCCGCAGGAGCGCAGCAAATACATGCCGCGCAAAATGCCTTCCTCCACGCCGCGCGGCATCGCCGGGTGCGGGTAGTTTTCGTTCATCACGGTGATGTAGTAGTAGATGCTCTCCTGCTTTTCATACATGCGGCGCAGGCCGTCGTGAATGATGACCGCGAGTTCAAACGCGTAGGCCGGGTCGTAGGAGACGCAGTTGGGAACCGTGCCGGCCAGCACCAAACTGTGGCCGTCCTGGTGCTGCAGCCCTTCGCCGGCGAGCGTGGTGCGCCCGGCGGTGCCGCCGAGGATGAAGCCGCGTGCGCGGCTGTCGCCGGCGGCCCAGCATAAATCGCCGATGCGCTGAAAGCCGAACATGGAATACAAAATGAAAAACGGAATCGCGCAGATGTCGTGGTTGGAGTAGGCGGTGCCCGCGGCGATCCACGACGACATCGCGCCGGCCTCGTTGATGCCCTCCTGCAGCACCTGGCCCTCCTTGCTTTCGCGGTAGAACATCAGTTGGTCGGCGTCCTCCGGCTCGTAGAGTTGCCCGTGCGGCGAGTAAATGCCGAGTTGGCGGAACATGCCTTCCATGCCGAAAGTGCGCGACTCGTCGGGGATGATCGGCACGATGTATTTTTTCAGTTTTTCGTCGCGCATCAGCGCGGTAAGAATGCGCACGAACGCCATGGTCGTGGAAATTTCGCGGTCGCCGGTGCCGTCCAATTGCGCCTTGAACATCTTGCGCGGCGGCGTCTTGAAGTCCGGCTTGCTCATGCCGCTGCGCGACGGCAAAAAACCGCCGAGCGCCTTGCGCCGTTCCAGCAAATATTTGGTCTCCGGCGAATCTTCCGGCGGGCGGTAGAACGGCGCGCTCGCCACTTCCTCGTCGCTCAGCGGAATGTTGAAGCGGTCGCGGAACGCCAGCAGCGCGTCCTCGCCCATTTTCTTTTGCTGGTGCGTGGTGTTCTGCCCCTCGCCGGCCTCGCCCATGCCGTAGCCTTTCACGGTCTTCGCCAGAATTACGGTCGGCTGGCCGCGGTGCGCGACCGCGGCCGCGTAGGCCGCGTAAATTTTGTGCGGATCATGCCCGCCGCGGTTCAGCCGCCAGATGTCCTCGTCGGTCATGTTGGAGACCATCTCGGCCAGTTCCGGATACGCGCCGAAAAATTTCTCGCGCACATAGCCGCCGTCTTTGGCTTTGAACGCCTGGTACTCGCCGTCCACCGCTTCCTCCATGCGCTGTTTCAGCAGGCCCTTGTCGTCGCGCATCAGCAGCGGGTCCCAATACGCGCCCCAGATCACCTTAATGACATTCCAGCCGGCGCCGCGGAAATCGCTTTCCAATTCCTGAATGATTTTTCCGTTGCCGCGCACCGGCCCGTCCAGGCGCTGCAGGTTGCAGTTGACCACGAAGATCAGGTTGTCCAGGTTTTCGCGCCCGGCCAGCGACAGCGCGCCGGCCGATTCCGGCTCGTCCATTTCGCCGTCGCCGAGGAACGCCCACACCTTGCGCTCGCCGGCGTCCAGCAGGCCGCGGTGGTGCAGGTATTTCATAAACCTCGCCTGGTAGATCGCCATGATCGGGCCGAGTCCCATGGAAACCGTCGGAAACTGCCAGAAGTCCGGCATCAGCCACGGATGCGGGTAGGAGGAAATGCCGCCGCCGTCCACTTCCTGGCGGAAGTTTTGCAGCGCGTCTTCGTCCATGCGCCGCTCCAGATACGCGCGCGCGTAAATGCCGGGCGCCGAATGCCCCTGAATGAACAATAGGTCGCCGAGTTGCTCGGGCGTGGAGGCGCGCCAGAAGTGGTTGAAGCCGACATCGTAAAGCGTCGCCGCCGAGGCGAAACTTGCGATGTGCCCGCCGAGTTCGGTGGAGATGCGGTTGGCGCGCACCACCATGGCCATCGCGTTCCAGCGAATCAGCGCGCGAATGCGGTGCTCCAATGCGTGGTCGCCGTCGCTGCGCTTTTCCAGATGCGCCGGAATGGTGTTCAGGTAGGCGGTCGTCCCGCGGTGCGGCACATGCGCCCCCGACCGCCGCGCGTGGTCCAGCAGCCGCTCAATCAAAAAATGCGCGCGCGAATTCCCCTCGCGCTCGATCACCGAGTCGAGCGCGTCAATCCACTCGCGCGTTTCCAGCGCGTCGGTATCGGGGTTGGTTTTGGGGTCGGGCATCCGGGCGGGTGGTTTTTGGCGGGGTGGGGATTATAGCGGATTGGGGG
>JALCBG010000067.1 GCA_028066695.1 Gammaproteobacteria bacterium
CCCGCCCCCGCAGCCCTGCTATACTCGCCGCATCAAAAGAAGCGGCGCGCGCCGCCGTCCATTTCCCAACCAACAACAAACTCGCGACAGGACGCTCCGGCCGCCGCAGGCGGCCACCCAACCGAATGGCAGTCTCTTCCTATCCGCCGGACGCGGACGGCGAGCGCAAGCAGATCACGGTGCTGTTCTGCGATGTGGTCGGTTACACCGCGCGCTCGGCGGCGCTGGATGCGGAGGAACTGCTCGGAGAAATGCGCGGCTTTTACCGCATCTGCGCGCGCATCGCCGCGGCGCATCACGGCCGCGTCGCGCAGTTTCTCGGCGACGGCGTGCTGATCTTGTTCGGGCATCCGCGCGCCAGTGAATGCGACCCGCACCGCGCGGTGAGCGCCGGCCTGGCGATAGTCGACAAAATCCGGCGTGTGAAAATTCGGCGCGGATGCGCGCCGCTCGCGGTCCGCATCGGCATCGCCACCGGGGAGGTGGTGCTGGCCGGCGCGCGCGACGGCCGCTACGGCGAAATGATCTTTGGCAGGGCGCCGAATCTGGCGTCGCGGCTGCAGCAACTGGCGCGGCCGAACACGGTGGTGGTGTCCAGGCGCACCCGCCGTTTGGTCGGCGGCGTATTTGCGCTTTGCGGTCTCGGCGCGCGGCGCGCGCGCGGCTTCGCGCATTCGGTGCGCGCCTGGCGGGTGATGCATGAACACGCGGTGGCGCTTCGCCCGGCGAAATGCGCAACGCGTTTTGTCGGGCGCGAGCGCGAGTTGCGCCGCCTGCGCGAGCAGCACCGGGAAACGCTGCGCGGGCGCGCGCGCATCGTGCATGTGCGCGGCGCGGCCGGCATCGGCAAATCCAGGCTGGCGCTCGCGTTTGAATCTACGGTGCGCACACCGTGCGTTCGCCTGCGCATTTTGTGCTCGTCCGAATTTCGCGCGCGCGCGTTCAAACCGATTCTCTACGACGCGCCGCCGGGCCGCGCGCGCGCCGCCCTTCGCCGCGGCCTTTACAAATTCGCGCCCGGCGGCATGCGCGAGCGCGCGCTCTTGGGCGAATTGCTCGGCGCGCCGCCGCGCCGCCGCGCTTGGCGTCCGCTGGACGCGCTTGCAAACCTGGTCATTAAACTTTCGCGCCGCCGCCCGGTGCTGCTGCTGGTGGAGGATTTGCACCGCGCCGACGCGGCCACGCTCAGGGCGCTCGGCGCGCTGGTGGCGCGGGCGCGCGGCGGGCGGTTGTTCGCGGTGTTTACCTCGCGCGAAGGTTTCACCGCGCCGTGGCCGCGCGCCGCGACGCGCGAGTTGCGGCTCGGCCGGCTGAATGCCGGGGAGTCGGCGCAACTGGTCTCGGCGGTGTTCGGCGCGCATGCGCCGCGCCCGCCGACGCGCGACGCGCTGCTGCGCGCCGGCGGCGGCGTGCCGCTGCTGCTGGAAGAGATGAGCCGGCAGGAATTGCGCGAGATGCGCCGCCCGCAGTCGCGCGATTCGCCGCAACTCGTGCGGGAGCCGTCCCCGGAATACGAGCGCGCCGCCGCGCCGCTGGTCATTCCCGACACGCTGCGGAATTTTTTGAACGCGCGCTTGGACCAACTCGGCGAATGGAAACATTTCGCGCAACTCGCGGCCGCGCTGGAGGAAAACTTCCGCTATTCGCTGCTGCGCCGCATCGCCGCGCGCAACGGCATGGACGCCGCCGCCGGTCTGGCCGCATTGGCGGCGGCCGGGCTGCTGATGCAACTGCCGGAGAATTGCGGCGACCTTTACGCGTTTTGTCCGGCGGTTTTTCGCGACGCCGCATGCGCGGCGCTGCTGGAAAAAACCCGGCGGAAATACCGCCTGCAGATTTCCGAACTGACCCGAACTAACGGCGCGCGCCGCTAACGAATAACCTTTATCAATTTCCCGGCGGCCGGTTCGCCGTCCGGATACACGCCGTTCAAAAGCCGCAATTGGCCGGCGCGCGCCGCGGACGCTGTGTTATGATTGTGCATGACCGGGGGATTATAGCGATGACATTCTTCATGCATGCCGCGCCGCCGTTCGCGGCCGCCGGCCTGCGCCGTTTGCGGTGAACATCACGGCCTTTTCGGGCATTGACGCCATAGACGCGCGCGAGTGGAACGCGCTGGTGCGCGCGCGCTATCCGTTTTTGCGCCACGAATTTTTGTCGGCGATGGAGCGCAACGGCTGCGTCGGCGAGAGCGCCGGCTGGTTGCCGCGCCACCTCGGCGCGTTTGAAAACGGCGCGCTGGTCGGCGCGATGCCGCTGTATGAAAAACACAACTCGTGGGGCGAGTTCGTCTTTGACCACGCCTGGGCCGAGGCCTTTCACCGCGCCGGGCTGGACTACTACCCGAAACTGGTCAACGCGGTGCCGTTCACGCCGGCCGGCGGGCAGCGCATTTTGGCGCGCGGGCAAAGCGCGGAAATCACGCGCGCATTGCTGCGCGGCGCGCTGGAGTTGATGCGGCGCGGGCGGTTCAGCGGGCTGCACAGTTTGTTCATCGCGCCGGAAGAGTTTGAAATGCTGCGAAGCGCGGACGCGGGCGCCGAGGTGGTCACGCGTGAAGACTGCCAGTTCCACTGGCACAACCGCGGCTATAAAAACTTCGGCGATTTTCTCGCCACGCTCAAGGCAAAAAAGCGCAAGAACATTCGCCAAGAGCGCGCCAAAGTCGCGGCCGCCGGTTTGCATGTGCGCCGATTGGACGGCAACACCGCGACGCCGCGCGACTGGCGCGATTTTTGCGGCCTGTATGAAGGCATCTACGAGCGCAAATACGGCCGCCCGGCGTTCAATCTCGCGTTCTTTCGCGAAGTCGCCGCGGCCATGCCCGAGCAGGTGCAACTGGTCATCGCGCGCCGCGAAGACGGCGAGGCGGTTGCCGCGGCGCTGATGTATCTGGACGACCGCGCGTTATACGGCCGCCACTGGGGCGCGCGCGAGCGCACCGACTGCCTGCATTTTGAAGCCTGCTATTACCAGGGCATTGAAATCTGCATCCAAAACGGCCTGCAACTCTTTGACCCGGGCGCGCAGGGCGAGCACAAAATCGCGCGCGGTTTCACCCCAACGCGCACGCGCTCGCTGCACTGGATGGCGGCGAGCCCGTTCACGCATGCGTTGCGGCAATTCGCCGGCGCCGAGAAAAGCGGCGTGGCGCAATACATGCGCGCCGCGTGGCGCCACTCCCCATATAGCGACGCGGGCGAGCAATGTTCGGCGCGCTGAAACGCCGCCTCGGGCGCGGCATCGCCGCCTACCTGTCGCAGCCGATACACGATTACCAGCCGTTCTGCACTTACGACGTGCCGGTGCTGGAGTCGCATTTGCGCCCGGCCGACATTTTGCTGGTGGACGGCAACACGCGCATCAGCACCGCGATTAAATATCTGACGCAGTCCACCTGGTCGCACTCGGCGTTTTACGCCGGAGACGCGGTGAAGCGCTTCACCGAAGACGGCGAGGCCTGCCCGCTGATAGAGGCCGAGTTGCTGCTCGGCGTGGTCGCCTCGCCGCTTTCCAAATACCGCGAACTCAACACGCGCATCTGCCGCCCGGTCGGGCTGAGCGACGCCGACCGCGACGAACTGGTTTCGCGCATGGTCGGCAGCATCGGCCTGGATTACGATTTGCAAAATGTCGTGGACCTGGCGCGCTACCTCTGCCCGGTGCTGCCGATGCCGGCGCGCCTGCGCCGCCGCCTGATCGCCTTCGGCAGCGGCGAGCCGACGCGCGCGATTTGCTCGACGCTGATCGCCGAAATGTTCCAGTCCATTCACTACCCGATCCTGCCGCGCATCGAGAAAAAAACCGTGCTGGCGAAATACCATTACAGCGTGCGCGAAATCCTGCACATCAAACACCACAGTTTGTTCACGCCGCGCGACTTTGATGTCTCGCCGTATTTCCGCGTGCTGAAGCCGACCGTGGAAAGCGGCTTTGACTACCGCGCGGTGCGTTTCGACCACTCCGAGGCGGGCGCCGAATCCGCCGCGGCCGATGCGCGCTGAGAGGCCGGCGGTGCTCATTTTGTCGGCGCCGTCGGGCGCGGGCAAAACTTCGCTGGCGCGCGAGTTGGTGGCGCGGCGGCCCGACGCGGCGCTCGCCGTGTCGCACACCACGCGCGCGCAGCGCGCCGGCGAGACCGACGGCATTGACTATCATTTTGTCGACTGCGCGAAATTTGACGAGATGGCCGCGGCCGGCTGTTTTATTGAGCACGCCAATGTGTTCGGCAACCAATACGGCACTTCGCTGGAAGCGGTGGAGGCGCTTTTCGCGCGCGGCAAGCACGCGATTTTGGAAATAGACTGGCAGGGCGCGCGCGCGGTGCGGCGGCGGTTTCCGCACGCGCAGTCGGTTTTTGTGATGCCGCCGTCGCTGGAAACGCTGGAACAGCGCCTGAAATCGCGCCGCCAGGACGCCGACGAGGTCATCGCCGGGCGGATGCGCGCGGCGCGCGATGAAATCCGCCACAATAACGAGTATGATCACATCATCGTCAACGATTGCTTTGAAAGCGCGCTTTGCCGGCTGGAGTCGGTATTGCCGCCGCCGCCGAAGTGACCGCCGGCGAAAATTTCCCTTGAATTTCCCAAACAACCGGAGTTTTTGAAATGGCGCGCGTAACCGTGGTCGACTGCCTTGAACATGTCGACAACCGATTCCAACTCGTTTTGATCGCCGCGAAACGGGCGCGGCAGTTGCTGCTCGGCGCCGAGCCGCTGGTGGAGCGCGGCCAGGACAAGCCGACCGTGCTGGCGCTGCGCGAAATCGCCGAGGGTCTTATCGGGCCCTCCATCCTTGAGGAGAAGGAGGAAGAGACGCTCGCCGATTACTTTGACGAGACCGGCGCGCGCCCCGAGGAGCGTGAAGAGGACAACGAACTGGAGCGCGAACTCGCCGCGCAAATCAAGGCGCGCATCGCCGGTGAAGACGCGGGCGACGCCGCCGCGCGGCACTTCTCCGACTTCGCGGAAAGCGGCGCGCCGAATTCCGACCCTGATCCCGACCCCGGTGGAGGCGGAGACGATGAAGAACATGATCACGAGCCGCCTGCGGCCCCGACTCCGCGAGAGAGCGGCGACTCCGGCTGAGGCCGCCGCGCCGCGCGCGAAAGGCGGCGGCGTTGAAGGCCTGCTCGCCTTTCTCGGCGGCTATCTCGGCGCGGACGCGCTGGACAGCATCCGCGGCGCATGTGATTTCGGCGCGCGCGCGCATGCCGGGCAGACGCGCGAAAGCGGCGAGGCCTACATTCACCACCCGCTCGCGGTCGCGCGCATTCTCGGCGCGATGCGCATGGACAGCCGCACCATCGTCTCGGCGGTGCTGCACGATGTTTTGGAGGACACCGACATCACCACCGGGGAATTGCGCGCGCGCTTCGGAGACGAAGTCGCCGCGCTGGTGGACGGCGTAAGCAAGGTCAGTTTGCTGGAGCAGGAGACGCGCGAGCACGCCGAAGCCGCCTCGTTTCGCAAAATGCTGATGGCGACCGCCACCGACCTGCGCGTCATCATCATCAAACTCGCCGACCGCCTGCACAACATGCGCACGCTGGACTCGCTGCGCGCCGAAAAAAAACGCCGCGTCGCCCGCCAGACGCTGGAGATTTACGCGCCCATCGCCAACCGCCTCGGCATGCGCGACCTCGCCGAGGAACTGGAGGACATGAGTTTGTGCAGTCTCTATCCGCGCCGCCACCGCGCGATTTCCAAAAGGCTCGGCGAGGACGCGCGCGGAAAAAAGTCGCCGGTAAACGCGCTCTGCGAAAAACTCGGCGGGGAATTGCGGCATGCCGGAATTCCGGCGCGGGTGCACGGGCGCGAAAAAAGCGTGTACAGCATCTACCGCAAAATGCAGCGCAAAAAAATCACGCTGCGCGACATGCGCGACATTCACGCGATTCGCGTCATCACCGAAACGCGGCCGCAATGCTACCCGGCGCTCGGCCTGATCCACCGCCTCTACAAGCCGCGCCCGGGAAGTTTCAAGGACTACATCGCGATTCCCAAAGCCAACGGCTACCAGTCGCTGCACACCGTGGTCATCGGCCCGGCCGGGCAGCCGGTGGAGGTGCAGATTCGCAGCGAGGCGATGCACCGCGTCGCCGAGCAGGGGGTCGCCTCGCACTGGCTGTATAAAACCGAAACCACCGGCGAGCACGCGCCGCAGCAACTCGCGCAGCGGTGGCTCAGCGGCTTTTTGGAGTCGCAGCAAAAGTCCTTGGACTCGGGCGAATTCCTTGATCACCTGAAAGCCGATTTGTTTCCGGACGAGGTGTATGTGACCACGCCCAAGGGCGAGATCAAGCGCCTGCCGCGCGGCGCGACCGCGCTGGATTTTTCCTACGCGGTGCACACCGACATCGGCAACCGCTGCGCCGGCGCGCGCATCAACCGCCGCGCGGTCGCGCTGCACGAGGCGCTGCGCAACGGCGACCATGTGGAAATCATCACCTCGCGCAGCGCGCGCCCGCATCCGGCCTGGCTGAACTATGTGGTCACCTCGCGCGCGCGCACCTCCATCCGCCATTTCTTAAAGCAGCAAAAGGAAAAGGAGTCGTTCCAACTCGGGCGCAAGTTGCTGAAGCAGGCGCTCGCCCGGCAGGGCTACCGCCGCCTGCGCATTCCGAGCGCGCACAAAGTCGCGCTGCTGCAGCGCCTGGACATGAAAGACTGGACGCAACTCCTGCGTGACATCGGCTACGGAAAACGCCCGGCGACGCTGGCCGCGAAACAAATGCTGGCCGCGGTGCAGAGCGGCGGCGAAAGCGGTGGCGAAGCCGAAGACGCGCGCCCGGCGATGGTCATTGAGGGCACCGAGCGTTTGCTGGTCACGCATGCCGCCTGCTGCCACCCGATTCCCGGCGACCAAATCATCGGCGTGATGAGCGGCGGCAAGGGACTGGTCGTGCACCGCGCCACCTGCCCGCGCCGCCGGCAGATCATGCGCAGCCCGGACAGTTATTTTCATCTCGCCTGGTCGGACTCCATCAAGCGGAAGTTTCAGGTTCCGCTGAAAATGGAAACGCGCAACGAGCCCGGCGTGCTCGCCGCGGTCAGCAACATCATCGCCATGCACGGCTCCAACATCAGCAGCGTGCAGGTGAGCGCGCGCAACAACGCCTCGGTGATGTCGGTGACCATGGAAGTCGCCGACCGCGCGCATCTGGAGGACATCACGAAAAAACTGCGCGCCGCAAGTTGCGTGATCAGTTTGGCGCGGGGGTAGG
>JALCBG010000068.1 GCA_028066695.1 Gammaproteobacteria bacterium
TCCCCGGTAAAAGGAATTGAAATCATCGCGCCGCGAAAGATTGAGGACGCGTTGGGGATTTTTTGATGGGGAATTTTGCGGATTTTCCCTTGAGAGGGAAATTTTGGGTAAAATCCGTTACTGCTTGCAAACACCGCCCATTTTCCCCACCAATTTCACCAAACCGAGAATCCGAACATGAAAACCACCATGCATACCGTTGTTTTCGCCCTTGTATTTGCTGCCCCCGCTATCTTCGCCGATGGTGCGCGCGCCGAAGATACGCTGAATGGGGCTGGGCTGTGCGAAAATGATCACAGCGCCTTCTGCTTTGAGCGGTCAGATACGCCCGGTATGTGGTTTTTTCGGGAAGGATGGGCGCGGGAAAAGGGAGCAGTTAGGGGCAAGGGTCCGGTGGTGAAAGGCAAGACGCCCGGCTATTGGTTTAAGCACGGCCATTGGGTTGAGTGGAGTACTGACCACCCATACCGCGGAAGCATCGAGCGGGAAGGTCCGTATGTGAAAGGCCTGCCGCATGGCCAGTGGGTTATAAAGACTACCGGGACTAAAGGCAGCCGCATACAAAAAGGGCAGTATGTGAACGGCGTGCGGCATGGCCGTTGGCATATTATCACCGAGAGTTCCGGGCTTTTCGGCGGCCGTGAGGAGAAAGTCATCATATATGAGTAACGACGACATGATTAAAGTTGTCAGGGAGTAAAATCGACCATCACCGCCACTATCTCAGCGGGATTTCATCTCCCATTTCTTTTAACCTACCGGAAAACATCCATGGCAAAAAATTTAGTCAAGTGTCACACCTGCGAAAAAGAAGTTGCACTTTCGGCAGAAATTTGCCCGCATTGTGGGGTAGATAATCCGGGTATATCCGGTGCGGGGCAGTGGTTTATGTCTATTTGGCATGTGTTGGTTTGGGGTGTTTTTATCTGGATTTGCTTCAGATTATTCAGAGATGAGTTGTATGAGATCTGGTGGGGGTTTTGGCGTTAACTTCGCTGGTTCATGCCCACCAGATGCAACTGATCTGTGCCTGCGCCGACATTTTGTTTGGCGAAATCAACCACATCAACACTTTCATACTAACGAGGTAAAAAATGGCTAAGAAAAAGCGAGGTCAAGTGGCTTCGACCGAAACTCTAAATGCCGTTATCCACGGCATCCAAACGGCCCGACGCGACTATCTCGAGATGGCCGGCGAGATAGACAGGTGGCCGGAGTATTGGGTCACGACCTATGTCGCGAAAGCGCTGTGGAAACATTTCGGCAAAAGCGGTTTTGCCACCTTGGAACGACAGGCAAAAAGCGTTTTGACGCGCAAGCCCGGTTGGCAGAGCAAAAATGTCAGGGGCACTCTTAAATACGACATCAATTTGTGGAAGAAAAATGAGAGTGCGCGCGCAATCATCGAGATCAAACACCAACAACCCAGGCCGATAGTGGTCGTGAGTGATGCCAAGCGCATAGCCGCTGCGTTGCGCAGGGGCAAAGTGCTGGGGTTCGGGGCAATCGGTTATTACCGCGACAAGTCTGGGAAAAATCCCCGTGGGGCGTTGCATCAATACCAGAAAGATGTCCTTGATGAAGCTGAGAACGCCTTGAAAGGGACGAAATGCCAAGTCACCGATTCGGCTTACTACATGCCGAACGGAGAGGAGGATTGCTGGATTGCCGGTTGCATCATGATCAAGCGCAAGCCGGGGGTGCGGAAAAAATAATTCCGCGCCTCACCTCCGCAACGCCAACAACCCCGCCGCGGTAATCGCGACAATGCCGAGCGCGCCGGCGGCGTCGGGGAAATCGGCGAATAACAGGACGCTCCAAACCGCGGTGAACGCCAAATAGGCGAAATCAAAAGGCGCGACCACGGCCGGCGGCGCGAGTATGTAGGCGACCGCGGCGCCGATGCTGCCGACCAGCGCGGCCGCGGCGAGCGCGCCCATCACCGCGATTTCCGCGGCGCCGAGCGCGCGCCACTCGGGCGATAAAAAACCCCCGCCGAAAAACTCGGGCGCAAATTCGCGCACTGCAAAAGTCCCGGCAAAACCGGCGGCGCCGAGCGCGATATAGGCAAGGTGCAGCGCGAGCGCGAGCGCCAGCGGGTGTTCGTCGCGGCAGTGCATGCGGGTGATGATCATGGCGAACGCGTATAACAGCGCGGCCAGAAGCGGCAGCAGCGCCCACGGATTAAAGTCGCCGGCGCGCGGGCGCAAAATTAACAGGACGCCGCAAAAGCCGAGCAGCACCGCGCCCCAGCCGCGCGCGCCGACGCGTCCGCCGAGAAACATGGCGGCGAGCAGGACGATGATGATCGGCGTGGTGTACCAAACCGCGGCCGCGGCCGAAAGCGGCAAATGCAAAAGGGAGATGTAATAGACCAGCCACATCAGCGCGAGCAGCGCGGCGCGCAAACCGCCCCACGCGAGGCGGCGCGGCAACAGCGGCGCGTTTTGCATTTTCAAAAACAGCGCGAGCAGCGGCGCGGCCATCAGCGAGCGCAGAATAAAAATCTGCCACAGCGTGAAAGTCGCGTTGAATTTTTTGACCAGCGCGTCCCCGAGCGACAGCGCAAAAACCGCGGCCAAAAGCGCGGCGGCGGCGAGCGGAATATTGTCTGCTCGCGGCGGCGGGGGAGGCCGCATTACTTAATGCCGCGCAGCAACTCGTTGATGCCCACCTTGCTTCGGGTTTTTTCGTCCACGGTTTTGACGATGACCGCGCAATACAAACTGTGCGAGCCGTCCGCGGCCGGCATGGAACCGGACACGACCACGGATCCCGGCGGGATTTTTCCGTGGGTGACGCGGCCGCTTTCGCGGTCCAAAATGCGCGTGCTCTGGCCGATAAAAACGCCCATGGAAATCACCGCGCCGCGCCCGACTTGCACGCCCTCCACCACCTCGCTGCGCGCGCCGATGAAGCAGTCGTCCTCAATGATGGTCGGCGCGGCCTGCAGCGGCTCCAGGACGCCGCCGATGCCGACGCCGCCGGAGAGGTGCACATTTTTGCCGATTTGCGCGCACGAGCCGACCGTGGCCCAGGTGTCCACCATGGCGCCGGCGCCGACATGCGCGCCGATATTGACATAACTCGGCATCAGCACCGCGTCCGGGGCGATGTAGGCGCCGCGCCGCACCACCGCCGGCGGCACCACGCGAAAGCCGCCGCGGGCGAAATCCGCGTCCTCGTATTCGGCGAATTTCAGCGGGATTTTGTCGTAATAACGCGAAACCGCACCGCGCTGGACGCGGTTTTCCTCCAGCCGAAAAGACAGCAAAACCGCCATTTTCAGCCATTGATTGACGCGCCAGTTGTCATTTCCATCGGGTTCGGCGACCCGCGCCTCGCCGGAATCCAGCATTGCGAGCGCCGCGCCGACCGCCTCGCGAACCTCGTCGGGGGCGTTTTTCGGGGTGATTTCGGCGCGTTTTTCCCACGCCGAAAGGATGATTTTCTCGGGATTTTTCATAGGGGCGGCGGATTATAGGGGAGGATTAGCGGGAAAAAGGGAAAAAATCCCCAAAAATAATGGCGGAAATCGGCCGGATTTATGCGATAATTATGGTTGCAAACCGCCTGTTTTTTGGCTACCATTGCCGCGCGCGGGCCGGGCGGCGTGTATAATCCGGCGCGGCACAACCCCAATCACTCTCTCAGACCAAACATGAAAGAGCATCACGAAAATCGCAAGAGCCACAAAGACCATCTGGTCATCACCGTCTCGGCGCTGTCCGGGTCGCGGCATTTCACCATCAAAAAGTCCGTCAAGCAGGCGTTCCTCGCGTCCGCCGCCGTGCTGAGCGTGGTGTTCGTGGTTTCGCTCACTTCCAACTACTTTCACGGCGAGCAGATGGACCGGGTGACCGCGCACAATGAACTCCTTGAAAAAGAGCGCGCGCGCCTGGACAAAGTGCGCGAGCAACTCAGCGTGGAACTCACCGAACAGCAGGATTTGAACCGCTCGCTGCGCGATGATCTGGATGAGATTGAACACCTTCTCGGCCTGCACCATCCCGACAAAGTGAACGAGAAAAAAGGCGACTTGGTCGCGCGCATGGACATGGCGAAACTCACCGCCAATCAGGAAAAAATCCTGCACCGCAGCGTGCCGAGCGGTTTTCCGATCGGCATTTACAAGATCACCAGCGAATACGGCATGCGCCGCCACCCGGTCACCGGGCGCAAGGCGATGCACAATGGCGTGGATCTGCGCACGCGCGGCAATGTCAATGTCTACGCGACCGCGGACGGCGTGGTGCGCCTCGCCAAGCGCAAAGACCTGAGCGGGCTGCTGATCATTGTCCAGCACAACTTCGGATTTGAGTCCTATTATGCGCACCTCTCGGACATCCTCGTGCAGTCGGGCGAGGTCGTCCAGCGCGGGCAGTTGCTCGGCATCTCCGGCAACACCGGCGATCACAGCACCGGCCCGCATTTGCACTACGAAGTCCGCCACCTCGGCAAAGCGCTCGACCCGATGCCGTTCCTGCACTGGGAACTCGGCTCCAACGAACTTTTCGCACAAGTGAAGGAAGTCCAATGGCCATCTTTAATCAATTTGATTCAAAAGCAAGTCATGCGTCAAACGTTGCAATTGTCGCAGCAGGCTCCCAGTTCACCGGCAACCTCGCCATAAAATGCAAACTGCATATTGACGGCGAGTTCCACGGGGACATCGAGTCAAGCAGCGCCGTCTTGATCGGCAAGACCGGCGTGCTGCAGAGCAAAGTGCGCGCGCGCAAACTGGTGGTCGCCGGCAAGTTCTACGGCGAGGCGCGCTGCGAGGCCATTGAGCTGGTCTCCGGCGGCGTTGTGGAAGGCACGCTCTACACCGCCAGTTTGGCCATCGACAAAGACGCCTCGTTTGAGGGCAAAAGCGTCCGCAAAAAACTCCAGCCGGTCGCCGACATCCCGGCCAAACAAAAATCCCCGCCGGCCCCGCCGCCGCCGAAAGGAAAAGACGCGCCCGCGGCCACCGTGGTTTCCTGAGGCGGGCGCGGCCGGCATTCATGTTCTCCTGCACCGCGGCCGCGCAACTGTGCGCGTTTTTCGCGCTGAAAGAGGGCGGCGGCATCAACATCGTCAAGTTGATGAAGTTGCTCTATCTGGCCGAGCGCGAATCCATGCAGCGTTATGACTCGCCGATTCTCGGCGATCATTATGTTTCCATGGCGCATGGCCCGGTGCTGTCGCGCACTTATGACCTGCTAAACGGCGCCGCGCGCGGCAAGTGCGCGCAGCAGTGGGAGGAATGGATCAGCGGGCGCGACCAGCACAAGATCATGGCGCAGGACGCGATCAATGAAGAGATGCTGGACCGGTTTAGCATCGCTGACTTGGAAGTGCTGAACGCGGTGTGGGACGAGTTCGGCGGTTTCGCCCCGTGGGAATTGGTGGACTACACCCACAAAAACTGCCCCGAATGGAAAGACCCCGGCGACTCATCGGCGCCGATTGCCGATGAGGCGATTTTTCTCGCGCTTGGCAGGAACAAATCGCTCGCGCGCGAGCTCGCCGAGGATATGCACGACGACCGCGAGTTGGACCGGATGTTTTCCCCGCTGTAATGCGGGCAGGGGCAGGGAAGCGATGTTTGCGGTTGAAAAGCGTGTTTCACTTTTGATGCCGACCGAGGACAGCGGCCGCATGCATCTTTTTGTCGTTCTGCGCGATCCGGCAGGCCCGCAGCGCTTGACTGTCGTTGTGCAAATTAATAGCGCGCGTCCGGGAAAGAAATACGACCGCACTTGCATGCTGCATGCGGGCGAGCATGAATTCATCAAGCATCCAAGTTATGTCAATTACCGCAAGTGCCGGCTGGAGTTTGCGGAAGTTTTGGAACGCGGCATCAAGAGCGGACGCTATAAAGAAAAAGCGCGCATTGATGCCGGGCTGTTTGAGCGGATTCTTGCCGGCGCGGCGCGTTCCAAATCCACCCGGCAATATGTCAAAGAATATCTTTGACCCGGCCGGGTAAAAGCAAAATTGCTATTCCCCGCCCAACTCCCGCATGCGCGCAATAAACTTCTCCACCTCCGCGCCCGCGCGCGCGTCTTCGGCGAGCAGCGGCTGCAGGCGGCGCAGGTAGCCGAGCGCGCGCGCCGGCTGTGATTGCGATTCGGCGGCGAGCGCGGCGAGCCACAATGCGGTTTTGTGCGCGGGGCGCAGCGCCAGCGCGCGTTCAATGTTGGCGCGCGCGTCTTCGGTGAAGGCGCCGTTGTTCGCCATGACCTCGGCGTCGGCCCAGGCCGCGAGAATGTCCGCGTCATCGCCGCGCAATTGGTGCAGAGTGCGGTAGGCGCGCGCGGCGTCGGCGAAGCGGCCGAGATGCATGTAAGTGCGCGCGGCGAGTTGCCAGCCGTTGGCGTCTTCGGGCGACGCTTCCAGTTTGCGCTCCAGTTGCGCGATCATCTCCCCGATGGGCGGCATTTGCGCCGGCGGCGACGCGGTGAGATCGCGCGGCGCAAGCGCGGCCGGGCTGCCGAGCGCGAGATAGAGCAGCGCGGCGGAAAGCGGAATCAGCGCGAGCAGCAGCGCGGTGGAAAACATGCCCGGGGTTTTTGCCGCCCCGCTTGCTGCCGGTTGCTCCGCGCCTTCCAAATCATCCAGCAGCGCCAATTCAATTTCCGCGCGCGCCGCGTCGTCGTCCGGCTCCAGTTCCTCCAGCCGCCGCCGCGCGATTTCAATATTCTGCATGTCGCGCCCGTCGCCGCGCGGCCGCCGCCGCCCCAAAAGCGCGGGCAGCAGCAGCGCAACGGTGACCGCGGAAAGCGCAAGCGCGCCCGAAAAAAACCAGATCAACTCCGCCCGTCCCCGCCTTCCAGCAGCGATTTCGCCTTTCGCGCCTGCGCGGCCGACAGCGCGACCGGCCGCCGCCGCGACGCGCGCATCACGGCAACGGCCGCGGCCAGCCCGGCGAGCGCGACCGCGAACGGCCCGACCCACAGTAGCAGCGTCTGCGCCGACAGCCGCGGGCGGTAGCGCACATAGTCGCCGTAGCGCGCGGTCATGTAGGCGATGACTTCGCCGCGTTCTGCGCCGTCGGCGACCATTTCATGGACTTTTACGCGCAAGTCTTTGGCGAGGCCGGCGTTGGAGTCGGCCAGACTTTGATTGGCGCAGACCAGGCAGCGCAATTCGGCGAGGAGTTCGGCGTATAACGCCTGCCGTTTTGCGTCGGCAAATTCAAGGTCGCCGACCTGCGCCACGCCGGCC
>JALCBG010000013.1:0-1665 GCA_028066695.1 Gammaproteobacteria bacterium
CGTCGCCGGACACGGTGCTGGAGAATCTGGCGAAGTTGGGGTTGTAGGCGGGGGCTTGCATTCGCGCGCCCTTTCCACTACACTCCGCGCGTTGCAAATTCAGCCCAATCCCGATGGCGAAAGAAGAAAGCATTGAAATGGAGGGGACGATTGTCGAGACCCTGCCGAACACCCGTTTCCGCGTGAAGTTGGAGAACGGGCACGAAATCATCGCCCATATCTCCGGCAAGATGCGCAAGCATTACATCCGCATCCTGCGCGGCGACCAGGTCACGGTGCAATTGACCCCTTACGACCTGACCAAAGGACGCATCACTTTCCGCGCGCGCTAAACTTTGCTCCCGGGGGCTCCCCCTCCCTCCGCCGGCAGCAGCGCGGCCGCGTATTCGGCGGCGGAGAACGGGCGCAGGTCGTCAAGCGATTCGCCGACGCCGAGCCAGCGCACCGGCAATCCAAAGCGCATCGCCAGCGCGACCACCACGCCGCCTTTTGCGGTGCCGTCCAGTTTTGTCACGCACAACCCGTCCACGCCGAACGCGCGGTGAAAATGCTCCACCTGCGACAGCGCGTTTTGTCCGGTGCCGGCGTCCAGCGTGAGCAGGGTTTCATGCGGCAAATCGTCCCCGGCTTTTTGCAGCACGCGCCGGATTTTTTTGAGTTGCTCCATCAGGCCGGCGTCGGTGTGCTGGCGGCCGGCGGTGTCTATGAGCAGCGCGTCGGCGCCGCGCGCGCATGCGGCCGCATACGCGTCAAACGCGACCGCGGCCGGGTCGGCGCCATGCGCCTGCGCGATCACCGGCGCGTCCAGCCGCTCGCCCCAGGTTTGCAGTTGCCCGATGGCCGCGGCGCGAAAGGTGTCGCAGGCGGCGAGCATCACGCGCGCGCCGTCGCGCTGCAATGCGCGCGCGAGTTTCGCCAGCGTGGTGGTTTTGCCGGCGCCGTTGACGCCGATCATCAATATGACGCGCGGCAGTTTTTGCGGCGGCGGCGGCGCGGGCGCTTCGCAGGCCGACAAAATTTCCGCGAGCGAGTCGCGCAACGCGCCGCGCAATGCGCCCCCATCGTTTTGTTTTTTCGCGGCGCCGCGCAGGTTGTCTATAATCCGCCCGCTCGCCTCCACGCCGACATCGGCGAGCAGCAATTGGTCATGCAGTTCGTCCAGTTGCGCGCCGCCGCCGCTGCCC
Source organism: Gammaproteobacteria bacterium (assembly GCA_028066695.1). Taxonomy (GTDB): domain Bacteria; phylum Pseudomonadota; class Gammaproteobacteria; order Arenicellales; family Poriferihabitantaceae; genus JAHRAW01. Next base: position 1,185 of record JALCBG010000013.1, read on the forward strand.
CCAAGCAGGCCGGCGAGGCCGCGCTCAAGTTTGCGGCGGGTTTTTTGCAAGCGGGCGAAAACGCCCGCGCCGTTTTTTGCGTCGCCGGAATCCTGCATGGGCATAAAGTGCGGGGTGCGGCGCGCATCCTATCATTTATGCGGGCATGAAAAAACGCGGGCACATCAGAATCATCGGCGGCCGCTGGAAAAGCCGGCGGGTGCGCGTCGCCGCGGCGCCGGGGCTGCGCCCGTCGGCGGACGCGCTGCGCGAGACATTGTTCAACTGGCTGCCGCGCGAGTTGGACGGCAACTCCTGCCTGGATTTGTTCGCCGGCAGCGGCGCGCTCGGTTTTGAGGCGGCCTCGCGCGGCGCGCCGAAGGTGGTGATGGTGGAGCCGAACCGCGCCGCGCTGGACGCGCTGCGCGCCTGCCGCGCCTCGCTCGGCGCGCATGGCGTGGAGATTTTCGCGGGAACCGCGGCGAAATTTTTCCGCGCCAAT
>JALCBG010000013.1:1765-7149 GCA_028066695.1 Gammaproteobacteria bacterium
GCGGGGGAAAAGCGCGGCTTTGACATCGTCTTTTTGGACCCGCCTTTCGCCGCCGGGCTGCTCGCCGAGGCCTGCGCCGGGCTGCGGCGCGGCCTGCTCAACCCGTCCGCGCTGGTCTGCATTGAATCGCCGCGCGCCGCATGCCCTTTGCCGATTCCGCGCGAATGGCATATCATCCGCGAGAAGCGCTGCGGCATCGCGCAGGTTGCGCTGGTGCAGACATGAAACGCTCCCTGAAAACTCCCCCGAAAAATTCCTCTTGAAAATATCGTGACGAACAAAGCCAAAACCGTGATTTATCCGGGCACTTTTGACCCGATCACCAACGGCCACACCGACCTGGTGCGGCGCGCCGCCAGCATGTTTGACCGCATCATCGTCGCCATCGCCGACAGCGCGCAAAAAGAGCCGCTGTTCACGCCCGAAGAGCGCGCCGAACTGGCGCAGCGCGCGCTCGGTCCGGTCGGCAATGTGGAGGTGCGGAGGTTTTCCGGGCTGCTGATAGATTTCGCGCGCGAATGCAAGGCCGAGGTGGTGCTGCGCGGGCTGCGCGCGGTGTCGGACTTTGAGTTTGAGTTTCAACTCGCGTCCATGAACCGCCGCCTCGCGCCGGAAATGGAGACGGTGTTTTTGGCGCCGGCGGAAAACTACGCGTTCGTCTCTGCCTCGCTGATTCGCGAAATCGCGCGGCACGGCGGCGATGTCGGCGCGTTCGTGCACGCCGATGTGCTCGCCGCGCTGCAAAAAAAGTTTCGCTGAGGAAAATTAAACATGGCGCTGCGAATCACCGGTGAATGCATCAACTGCGATGTATGCGCGCCGGAATGCCCGAACGACGCGATTTTTCCGGGCGAGGAGATTTACCACATTGACTGGCGGCGGTGCACCGAATGCGTCGGGCATTTTGAAACCAGCCAATGCGTGGAAGTCTGCCCGGTGGCGTGCATTCCGCATGACCCGGAGCACATGGAGACGCGCGAAGAGTTGCTGGAAAAATACGCGCGCCTGCAGAACGGTAACTAGGCGACTAGCGCAGACTTTCGCCGAGCGCCTTGATGAACGCGCGGTTTTCGGTCTCGGCGCCGATGCTGACGCGCAGGCAATTTTCCAGCAGCGTTCCGGCGGCGTGCAGATTTTTGATCAGCACGCCGCGCGCGCACAGGCGGCGGTGCGTTTCACCGGCATCATTTACGCGGAACAAAATAAAGTTCGCCTCGCTCGGATAGGCGCGCACGCCCGGCATCTCCGCGAGTTGCGCGAACATTTTTTCGCGGCGCGCCACGCAGGCTTCGGCTTCGCGCCGCATCAATTCGGCGTGCTCCAGATAAAACGCCGCGCTGCATTGCGTCAAACTGTTGATGTTGTAGGGCAGGCGGATTTTTTCCAGTTGCTCGGTCCACTCGGCGCCGCCGATGAGCATGCCGAGCCGCAGGCCGGCGAGGCCGCTCTTGGAAAAAGTGCGCAGCACCAAGAGGTGCGGGAACTCTTTCAGGCGCGGCAAAAAACTGCGGTGGCAAAAGGAAAAATACGCCTCGTCAATGACGACCAGTCCGGGCGCGAGCGCGAGCGCCTCCAAGATCGCGTCTTCGTCAAAACAATTTCCGCTCGGGTTGTTCGGGTGGGCGAGAAACACGCATGCCGGGCGGCGCGCGCGAATCGCCTCGCAAAACGCGGCGCGGTCCAAAGCGAAATCCTCGCGCAACGGCGCCGCTTCAAACTGCGCGCCGACCGCGGCCGCTATCAGCGGATACATGGAAAACGACGGCGCCGGCGACAGCAGCACGCGGCCGCCCCCGCCGCCCCCTCCCCCGCCAACAAGCAGCGCAATCATTTGAATCAATTCGTCCGAGCCGTTGCCGAGCACCAGTCCGTGCGCGTCTTCAATGCCGAGTTCTTCGCGGATGCGCGTTTTCAACTCGGCGCAAGCCGGGTCGGGGTAGCGGTTGATTTCCACCTCGGCGAGGCGCGCGAGCCAGTCGCGCCGCAGCGCGTCCGGCAATTGCCACGAACTTTCCATCGCGTCCAGTTTCACCATGCCGTCGGCCGGCGGCGCGTGGTAGGCGCGCATCGCCAGCACTTCGGCGCGCACCAACTCGCGGACGCGGTCGCCGCTCATCGCGGCAGCCGGCACTCGGCGGCGCGCGCGTGCGCGTCCAGCCCCTCGCAGCGCGCCAATTCGGCCGCGACCGGCGCCAACTTGCCGGCGCCGGCGCGGCTCAGCGCGATGAGGTTGCTGCGCTTTTGAAAATCCCACACGCCGAGCGGCGAACTGAAGCGCGCCGCGCCGGCGGTCGGCAGCACATGGTTGGGGCCGGCGCAGTAATCGCCGAGCGCTTCGGCGTTGTGCGCGCCGAGGAAGATCGCGCCGGCGTGGCGAATGCGCGGCAGCAGCGCGCGCGGCCGCGCGACCATCAATTCCAAATGCTCGGGCGCGATGCGGTTTGACAACTCGGCGGCCTCGCGCAAACTCGCGGCCTTGATGACCGCGCCGTGCGCGGCCAGCGACTGCGAAATGATTTCGCGGCGCGGCAGTTGCGGCAGCAGTTTTTCGGCGGCGCGCAGCACCGCGTCCGCGGTCTTGCGGCTGTCGGTGATCGCCACCGCCTGCGCGCCCGGGTCGTGCTCGGCCTGCGCGAACAAATCGGCCGCGACCCATTCGGCGCGCGCCGCGCGGTCGCAGATGACCACGACTTCGCTGGGGCCGGCGATGACATCAATGCCGACTTTGCCGAACACCCGCCGCTTCGCCTCGGCGACATAGGCGTTGCCGGGTCCGACGATTTTGTCCACCGCCGGCACGCTCGCGGTGCCGTAGGCGAGCGCGGCGATTGCCTGCGCGCCGCCGATGGTGAACACGCGGTCGGCGCCGGCGAGCGCGGCCGCGGCCAGCACCGCCGGGTTGAGTTCGCCGCCGGGCGCGGGCGCGGCCATGATGACTTCGCCGACGCCGGCGACTTTTGCCGGAATGATGCTCATCAGCGCCGACGACGGATACGCGGCGCGCCCGCCCGGCACATAAACGCCGACGCGCTCCAGCGGCATGACCAGTTGCCCGAGGCGGCTGCCGTCCGGCTCGCGCATCACCCACGACTTTTGTTTTTCGCGGCGGTGAAATTTTGCGATGCGGCGCGCGGCGGCGCGCAATGCGCGCGCCAGCGGTTTGGAGATTTCTGAAAGCGCGGCTTCCATCTTTGCGCGCGGCACTTCCAGTTGCGCCGCGTCGGCGGCGCGGTAATTGTCAAAGCGCGCGGTGTAGTCCAGCAGCGCGGCGTCTCCGTCGCGGCGCACCGCGTCTATCGCCGCGGCGGCCGCGGTCTCCACTTCGCGCGCGCGCGTTTGGTCGCGCGCCAACAGCCGCGTGAAGCGCGCCTCAAAATCGGCGGAGGAGGAATCAAGCAGGGGGAGCATCGGCAAAGTTGGCGCGGCGCGCCGGGCGGTTACAACCGCGCGCGCATATTTATCCGGCGGCGCCGGCGCCGGCGCGCGCCGGCATCACGCGCTCCAGATAGTTGCCGGGGATGCGCCGAATGCCGGCGCCCATCTGCGCGAGTTTTTCCTCTATGCAGTGGTAGCCGCGGTCAATGTGGTAGATGCGGTCTATCAGCGTTTCGCCGTCGGCGATCAGCCCGGCGAGCACCAGGCAGGCAGAGGCGCGCAAGTCGGTGGCCATCACCGGCGCGGCGCGCAGCCGCTCCACGCCGCGCACCACCGCGGTGTTGCCGTCCAGTTCTATGTTCGCGCCCATGCGGCGCAGTTCGTGAATGTGCATGAAGCGGTTTTCAAACACCGTCTCCACCACGCTGGCCGCGCCGTCGGCGACGCTGTTGAGCAAAACAAATTGCGCCTGCATGTCGGTCGGGAAGGCCGGATAGGGCGCGGTGCGAATGTTGACCGACTTCAGTTTTTTCGGCGCCTTGATGCGCACCCAGTCGCCGCCGGTTTCCACGGCCGCGCCGGCTTCGCGCAACTTTTCCAGCACCGCGTCTATTTGCTGCGGGCGCACATCCTTGACCGTGATTTCGCCGCCGGAAACCGCGGCCGCGACCAGAAAGGTGCCGGCCTCAATGCGGTCGGGAATGACGCGGTGCGCGCCGCCGCCGAGCCGCTTGACGCCGCGGATGGTGATTTCGTCGCTGCCGGCGCCGCGAATGTCGGCGCCCATCGCGTTCAGGCAGTCGGCGACATCCACCACTTCCGGCTCGCGCGCGGCGTTTTCAATGACGCTTTCGCCTTCGGCCAGGGTCGCCGCCATCATCAGGTTTTCGGTGCCGGTCACCGAGTTCATGTCCATGAAAATGCGCGCGCCATGCAGCCGCCCGGCGCGCGCGCGAATGTAGCCGCCGCGGATGGAAATTTTCGCGCCCATCGCCTCCAGCCCCTTGATGTGCAAATTGACCGGGCGCGAGCCGATCGCGCAGCCGCCGGGCATGGAAACTTCGGCGCGCCCGAAACGCGCGAGCAACGGACCCAGCACCAAAATGGACGCGCGCATGGTCTTGACCAGTTCATACGGCGCGACCACATTGTTCACTTCGGAGGCGTCCGCTTCCACTGCGAGTTTTTCATCCACCTGCAGTTTGACGCCGAGTTGCGCCAGCAACTCCATGGTGGTGGTGGTGTCGTGCAGGTGCGGAATGTTACTGATGGTCAGCGGCTCCTCGGTCAGAAGCGAGCAGATCATCACCGGCAGCGCGGCGTTCTTCGCGCCGGAGATGCGCACCTCGCCCTGCAAAGGAACACCGCCGGTGGTGATGAGTTTGTCCATCAGTCCCAGCGGTCGTCGCGAACCTGCACCACGCCGTCTTCCACGCGCAGCGGAAAGACCGCAACCGGCTCATACGCCGGCGGCGCGGTTACCGCGCCGGTTTTCAAATCAAAGCGCGCGCCGTGCCGCGGGCATTCAATGGCGCCGTCCACGATGCAGCCGCTCGCGATCTCGCTGCCGTCGTGGGTGCAGACATCTTCAATCGCGCAAAACTCGCCGTCCAGATTGAACACGGCGATGCGCGCGCCGTCAATTTCCACGATGCTGTGCTCGCCGGGCGGGAGGTCGCACGCCGCGATGACCGGAATCCAGTCGCTCATATCAGGCCGAGTTCCAGGCGCGCGGCTTCGCTGATCAGCGCCTGCGTCCACGGCGGGTCCCACACCAAATTGACCGCCGCGCCGCTGATGCCCGGCACCATGCGCACCGCGCCTTCCACCATGCCGGGGAAGGTCTGCGCGACCGGGCAGCCCGGCGTGGTCAGCGTCATGTCCACTTCGGCGAAGGCGTCCTGGTTGATGTCCACGCGGTAGATCAGGCCGAGGTCGTAGATGTTGACCGGGATTTCCGGGTCGTAAATGGTTTTCAGCGCTTCAATGACGCGCGCCTGCAACTCCTC
>JALCBG010000013.1:7249-10227 GCA_028066695.1 Gammaproteobacteria bacterium
GCGGAGGCCTCGTTTTCACGGAATTCCCGCATGATTTCCTCCTTCTTCTTTTCCAGTTGCGGGTCCAGGTTTACGTGTTTCATGGATGATTTCGGCGCCGGGCGGCGCGGGCGGGCTGGGGTATTAATGCAATGTTAATACAATACCGCCGCGATGTCAGCGCGCGAGGCGGCGCGCGAGCAGCGATTCCAGCGCGCCTTTCAGCGCGGCGATTTGGATTTCGCCGGCGACTTCGTTGACAAAGGCGAAAGTCAGCAACTCGCGCGCGCGCGCCTCGCCGATGCCGCGCGAGCGCAAATAGAAAAGCGCGGCCTCGTCCAGTTGCCCGGCGGTGGCGCCGTGGCTGCAGCGGACGTCGTCGGCGTAAATTTCCAGTTGCGGCTTGCAGTCAATTTCGGCGTGGCGCGACAGCAGCAGGTTTTGGTTGCTCTGCTCGGCCGCGGTTTTTTGCGCGCCGGGCGCGACCGTGATGCGCCCGTGGAAAACCGCGCGCGCGCGGCCGTCCAGCACGCCCTTGTACACCTCGCGGCTGCCGCAGTGCGGCGCGCTGTGCAGCACCGCGGTGTGGTTGTCCACATGCTGCGCGCCGGTCGCCGCGTAAAAGCCGAGCATGTCGCAGTGCGCGTCTTCGCCGGCGAGTTCCACGCCGAGGTCGTTGCGCACGAACGCGCCGCCGAGGGTCGCGCTGATGCAGCGCAGGCGGCTGCCGCGCTCCTGGCGCGCCCAGATGCCGCAGACATGCCGCGCCGAGTCGCGCTGGGTTTGCACCAGGTGGTAATCAACATTCGCGGATTCGCCGAGCAAAATTTCGCTGGCGCTGTTGGTGAACGAGGCGTGTTCGCCGAGCGACACATGCCGCTCAATTACACTCGCCTTGCATCCGGGCGCGGCGAGAATCAGGTTGCGCGGCTGCGCGAAGGCGTCTTCGGCGGAAGTGACGAACAAAAGTTCCAGCGGCTCTTCGGGCGCGGCGTCTTTTTCCAGCAGCACCACCGCGCCGTCGCGCGCGCCGGCGCAGTTCAGCGCGGTGAAACCGTGCGGTTTGCGCGGCGCGAGCGCGCCGAACGCGTGCTCCACCGACTCGGGGCGCTCTTCCAACACGCGCGCGAGCGGCATGAGCGTCGCGCCGCCTTTCGTATCCGCGCCGGCATCGGACAACTGCGGCGCGAACAAGCCGTCAATGAAAACCAGTTGCCGGCTGCGCAGGCCTTCCGGCGAAAGCGCGCGGATTTTTTTCGCGAGCGTTTCGTCGGCCGCGGCCGGCGCGCCGACATCGCGAAACGGTTTGGCGGTGAGCGGGCGCGTCGAGGTGTATTTCCAATCTTCGTCGCGCTGCGTCGGGAAGCCGACTTCTTTAAGGCGCGCCAGCCCGGCGCGGCGGCGCTCCTGCAGCCAGCCGAGGCCGCGCCCCGGCAGCGCGCCGGCGATTTTGCGGTGCTGCGCGAGATAGTGTTCCACCGCGCCCGCGGTCATGCCGCCCCCGTGGAAGTCGCTTCGGGTTCGCGCTCAATCCAGCCGTAGCCCTCGCGCTCCAATTCCAGCGCGAGCGATTTGTCGCCGGAGCGGACGATGCGGCCGTCGTGCAGCACATGCACGAAATCCGGCACGATGTAATCCAGCAGCCGCTGGTAATGCGTGACCACCAGCATCGCGCGCCCCTCGCCGCGCAGCGCGTTGACGCCGCCGGCGACCACTTTGAGCGCGTCAATGTCCAGGCCCGAATCGGTCTCATCCAGAATGCTGAGCGCCGGCTGCAGCAGCGCCATCTGCAAAATCTCGTTGCGTTTTTTCTCGCCGCCGGAGAAGCCCTCGTTGACCGGGCGGTATAAAAACGCCTCGTCCATCTCCACCATCGCGGCCTTCTCCTTGATCAGTTTCAAAAACTCCACCGCGTTCAACTCCTCCTCGCCGCGGTGCTTGCGAATCGCGTTCAGCGACGCCTTGAGCAGATACAGGTTGGTCACCCCGGGAATTTCCACCGGGTATTGAAACGCCAAAAACAGCCCCTCGCGCGCGCGCTCCTCCGGCTCCATTTCCAGCAGGTCCATGCCGCGGTACTGCACCCCGCCCGCGGTCACCTCGTAGCCGTCGCGCCCGGCCAGTATGCCGGCGAGCGTGCTCTTGCCCGAGCCGTTCGGCCCCATCACCGCATGCACCTCACCCTCTTTGAGCGCGAGGTCAATGCCGTTCAGAATCGCCTTGCCGTCAACGGAGGCGCGGAGGTTTTTGATGGTGAGCATTTTGGTGTTCGGCGATGCTTACGGCGCGCGCCCGGAAAGGAAACGCCCTCCACGCTTGCGCGTGGAGGGCGCGACATCATGGATTGCGAGCATCAGCCCCGCAGAGACAACATCCGCCGCAAGACATTGTCCTTGTCAAAGAAGTGGTGCTTCAGCGCCGCCGCGAGATGCAAAACGATCACCGCGATCAAAACATTGCCGGCGTAGTAGTGCAGGCTGTGCGAGAAATGCGCGAGCCCTTCGTTGAATGCGATTGCCTTGCCGTCCGCGCCGAAATTTGACGGGATCAACTGCACGCCGAAAACCGCCACGCCGTAGCCGCCGAAGCCGCTGCTGCCGATGCCGGAAATCGGCATCAGCGCGGTGCCGACGATCAGCGTCCAGTGCGAGATGCGCGCGATGATGAGCTGCGCGCGCGGAAATTCGCGCACCGGCTGCGGCCAGCCGTTCACCATCCGCCACCAGATCCGGCCGAGTATGACGATGAGCAGCAAAACGCCGATTGATTTGTGGGTGGAGTAGAGCACGGACACATAGGGCACCGCCGCCATATACGTGCCGAGCGCGATCATGGCGATCATGCCGACGCCGATGATCCAGTGCAGCGCGATGGTTTGCGTGGAGAATTTTTCTTTCGTGTCTTTCATTTTTGGTTACCTCGCATTGTAATGAGGGGGAATGAATTGCGACAAAGTCCCAGGCGTGAAAATCGCCGGGTATGGTATCTTACCCCGAATT
>JALCBG010000013.1:10327-46814 GCA_028066695.1 Gammaproteobacteria bacterium
TTGCGACAAAGTCCCAGGCGTGAAAATCGCCGGGTATGGTATCTTACCCCGAATTGCGGTGAATTTGCGGGAGTTTTTGCGCGCAAAAACGGGCGATCAGCCGACCGAGCCCTCCAAACTGATGCCCAGCAATTTCTGCGCCTCCACCGCGAATTCCATCGGCAACTCCTTGAAAACTTCCTTGCAAAAGCCGTTGACGATCATGGAAACCGCGTCCTCTTCGGACAGGCCGCGCTGGCGGCAGTAGAACAACTGGTCTTCGCCGATGCGCGAGGTGGTCGCCTCGTGCTCCACCACGGCGGTCGGGTTTTTGATTTCCATGTAGGGGAAAGTGTGCGCGCCGCAGCGGTCGCCCATCAGCAGCGAATCGCACTGCGAATAGTTGCGCGCGCCGTCGGCGCCGGCCAGGACTTTTACCAGGCCGCGGTAGGCGTTCTGCCCGCGCCCGGCGGAAATTCCCTTGGAGATGATGGTGCTGCCGGTGTTTTTTCCGATGTGCACCATCTTGGTGCCGGTGTCTGCCTGCTGGCAGTTGTTGGTCAGCGCGACCGAGTAGAACTCACCGACCGAGTTGTCGCCTTCCAGCAGAACGCTCGGGTATTTCCAGGTGATCGCCGAGCCGGTTTCCACCTGCGTCCAGGAAATTTTCGCGCGCTCGCCGCGGCATGCGCCGCGCTTGGTGACGAAGTTGTAGATTCCGCCGCGCCCGTTTTCGTCCCCCGGATACCAGTTTTGCACGGTGGAGTATTTGATCTGCGCGCCCTTCATCGCCACCAACTCCACCACCGCGGCATGCAGTTGGTTTTCGTCGCGCATCGGCGCGGTGCAGCCTTCCAGATAACTGACATGGCTGTCCTCTTCGGCGACTATCAAAGTGCGCTCAAACTGGCCGGTGTTCATGGCGTTGATGCGGAAGTAGGTGGACAATTCCATCGGGCAGCGCACGCCGCGCGGAATGTAAACGAAGGAGCCGTCGCTGAACACCGCCGAGTTGAGCGCGGCGTAGAAGTTGTCGCCGGCCGGCACCACCGAGCCGAGGTGGCGCTGCACCAGTTCCGGGTGCTCGCGCACCGCCTCGGAGAACGAGCAGAACAAAACGCCGGCCTCGGACAGGGTTTTCTTAAAGGTGGTCGCCACCGAAACGCTGTCAAACACCGCGTCCACCGCGACCTTGACGCCGGCGAGCGCCTTTTGCTCATCCAGCGGAATGCCGAGTTTTTCATAGGTCTCCAACAGTTTCGGATCCACCTGGTCCAAACTGTCCAGCAGTTCCTTTTGTTTCGGCGCCGAGTAGTAACTGATCGCTTGGTAGTCAATCGGCGGGTGCTGCACATGCGCCCACTTCGGCTGCGGCATTTTCAGCCACTTTTGATACGCGTCCAGCCGCCACTTGAGCATGAACTCCGGCTCCTCCTTGCGCTCCGAGATGGCGCGGATGACGCCCTCGTCCAGGCCCGGCGGCAGCGTGTCCGCGTCAATGTCGGTTACGAAACCCTCCTTGTATTCGCGCTGCACCAGCGCGGCCAAATCCCGCTCCGAGGCGGTGGTTTTCGCCGCGGAAGGGGCGTCTTGCCCGGCGGTTTGGTGGTCATCAAAATTCATCGGAAACTTCCGCGAAAGAAAATTGAAAATTAGGGGGCGCCATGCGGCCGCATGGCGGGGGGAAGAATGCGGCGAATGTAGCACAAAGCCGGGGAATTTGCATGGTTTCGCGCGTGTCGGGCGGGGGAAATGTTGCTATGCTCCGCGGACCATGGCGCTGAATTCCACAAAAGCGGGGAACGGGCGGACGGTCGCCAAAGTCGGGCTGACCGGCGGCATCGGCAGCGGCAAGAGCGCGGTCGCGGACTGCTTCGCCAAACTCGGCGTAACGGTCATTGACGCGGACGCGATTGCGCGCGAACTTACGGCGCCGGGGGGCGAGCAGGTTGACGCGGTCGTGAAATGTTTCGGCGAAGAAATCAAAGACGCGAGCGGAGCGATAGACCGCAAAAAACTGGGCGAAATGGTGTTCTCGTCCGAAGAGCGGCGCAAACAATTGGAGGCGATTCTGCATCCGCCGATTCGCGCCAAGATGCTCGAGCGCGCCGCGCGCGCGGACGGCGCGTATTGTGTGCTGGACATTCCGCTGCTGGTGGAGAGCGGGCAGTACCATGAGATGTTGCGGCGCGTGGCGGTGGTGTCCTGCGCGCGCGAAACGCGCATCGCGCGGCTGCGGAGCAAGCGCGGAATGCGCGCGGCCGACATTGCGCGTGTCATGCAAAGCCAGGCGAGCGAGGAGGAGCGGCTGGCGGAGGCCGATGATGTGATCTACAACAACGGCGCGCAAGCGGACCTGGCGCCGCGGGTGGAGGAATTGCATGCGGAATATTCACAGTTGTTCGGCGGGTCCGCGAAGTAACGCCAACCACTTTTGATTGCGTCGCGCATGCGCATGCATGCGCATGCGAAAACTCTTTCTTCAATCCCGCAGCGCCGCCAGAATCGGCGGCACCGCGCCCAGCACATCCAGTTGCGCGGCCTGCGCGCGCGTTACCCATTTGGTTTGCTGCCCCTCGCGCCCCGAGGCCTCGCCGGAGAAATCATCCAGCAAAAACACCTCCAGCCAAACGCGCGCATGCGCGTAATCAAACGGTAATTCAATCAGCGCGCGGGGATGCGCGCGCGCCGCGTCCACGCCCAATTCCTCATGCAATTCCCGCGCGAGCGCGCGCGGCGCGGATTCGCCCGGCTCCACCTTGCCGCCGGGGAATTCCCACTGCCCGGCGCAAGGCGTGCCGGGCAGGCGTTGCTGCATCAGCAGGCGGCGGTCGCGCCGCCGCAACAGCGCGACCACGACATGCAGGCGCGCCGCGTCCCGCTCAACTTCGGTAGGAGGCATTGATTTCTATGTAGCCGTGCGTCAGGTCGCATGTCCACACGCGCGCGCCGCCCGCGGCCAGCCCGAGGTCCACGCGGATGGAAATTTCGCGGCCCTTTAAGTGCTCGTTCAGCGGGGCTTCGTCCAAATTCTCCACGCGCTGTCCGCCGCGCGCGACGGTGACGCCGCCGATGGCGATCGCGAGGCGCGCCGGGTCAATGCGCGCGCCGGCCTTGCCGACCGCCATGACCACGCGCCCCCAGTTGGCGTCTTCGCCGGCGACCGCGGTTTTCACCAGCGGCGAATTGGCGACCGACATGGCGACCGCTTTGGCGGCGCGGTCATCTTCGGCGCCATGCACTTCCACCGTTATCAACTTGCGCGCGCCCTCGCCGTCGCCGGCCACCTGCAGCGCCAAGTCCCGCATGACCGCGTTCAGCGCGCGCCGAAAGTCGTCCAGGTCGGATTCGCGCGGTTTGGAGTTGCCCGCGCGGCCGGTGGCGAACAATAAACAGATGTCGCTGGTGGAGGCATCGCCGTCCACGGTGATGGAGTTGAAGGTTTTTTCATTTGCCGCGGCGAGCAATTCGCGCAACATGTCGCGCGGCACGTCCGCGTCGGTGAACAGGAACGCGAGCAAGGTCGCCATGTTCGGCGCGATCATGCCCGAGCCTTTGGCGATGCCGTTAATGTTCACCGGTTGCCCGCAAATTTCGGCGCGCGCGGTTGCGCCTTTGGCGAAAGTGTCGGTGGTGGTGATCGCTTTCGCCGCGCTTTCCCAGCCGTCTTCGCGCAGCGCCGCCGCGAGTTGCGGCGCCGCGCCGGTAATTTTGGAAAGTGGCAGCGGCTCGCCGATTACGCCGGTGGACGCGGCGAATACTTCTTCGGGTTTGCAGCCGAGCGCGGCCGCGGCCGCCTCGCAACTCGCGCGCACATCGGCGAGCCCGGCCTCGCCGGTGAAGGCGTTGGCCTGGCCGGCGTTGACCAGCAGCGCGCGCGGCGCATGTTCATGTTCATCGGCGAGCAGGCGGCGGCACCACTGCACCGGCGCGCCGGGCACGGCGGTGCGCGCCAGCACGCCGGCGACCGCGGCGCCGGGCGCGAACTCGGCCAACATTAAGTCGTCTCGCCCGCGGTATTTCGCGCCGCAGGCCGCGGCGGCCAGACGCACGCCGGGAATCGGCGGCAATTGCGGAAAGGCCGCCGGGGCGAACGGGGATTTCGCCGCCGCATGCATCAGCGGGAAAAAGCAACCGGCGCGGTCACTGCAACTTCCCGTGGCACTGCTTGTATTTCTTCCCCGACCCGCACGGGCACGGGTCGTTGCGCCCGATTTTTTTGGTCTTGCGCACGAACGGGCGGTCGCCGGAGATGACCGCGGTGCGCTGCGGCGCGTTCGCCGCGGACGAGTCGGGCGCGGCGGCGTGAATGAACTTCATCTCCTGCCGCCGCCGCCGCGCTTCCATCTCGGCGATTTCCTGTTCGCTCGGGATGTGAAAGCGCGCCAGCGTGGAAACCACCTGGTGCTTCACATTTTCCAGCAGCGCGGTGAACATCTCAAAGGCCTCGCGCTTGTATTCCTGCTTCGGATTTTTTTGCGCGTAGCCGCGCAGGTGAATGCCCTGGCGCAGGTGGTCCATGTTGGACAGGTGCTCCTTCCACTGCTCGTCCAGCACTTTCAGCATCACCGCCTTTTCAAAATGCCGCATCGCCTCGGCGCCGACGCGCTCCTCTTTCGCCTCCAGCATCGCGCCCATCTCGCCGCCGATCTTCGCGCGCAGCGTCTCTTCGTGCAGCGCGCCGTCCTGTTTCAGCCACTCCTCCACCGGCAGTTTCAGGCCGAACTCGCTTTCCAAATCACGCTCCAGACCCGGCACATCCCACTGCTCCTCCAGCGACTGCGGCGGAATGCAGCGCGCGATGAGGCCTTCCAGCGCCTCGTCGCGCGCGTAGCGAATGTGCTCGGAGATGTCGTCGCTCTCCATCAGCGCGTCGCGCTGCGCGTAGATCACCTTGCGCTGCTCGTTGGCGACGTCGTCGTATTCCAGAAGTTGCTTGCGCATGTCAAAGTTGTGCCCTTCCACTTTCATCTGCGCGTTGGCGATGGCGCGCGTCACCCATGGGTGCTCTATCGCCTCGCCCTCTTCCATGCCGAGTTTTTGCATCAGCCCCTTGATGCGCTCGGAGCCGAAAATCCGCATCAGGTTGTCCTCCAGCGACAGGTAGTAGCGGCTGGAGCCGGGGTCGCCCTGGCGGCCGCAGCGGCCGCGCAACTGGTTGTCCACGCGCCGCGACTCGTTGCGCTCGGTGCCGAGCACATGCAGCCCGCCGGCCTCAATCACGCGGCGGTTGCGCTCGCGCCACGCGGCGCGCGCTTTCTCGGCCTCGGCCTCGTCCTCAATGCCGGCGAGTTCAATTTCCAAATTGCCGCCGAGCACGATGTCGGTGCCGCGCCCGGCCATGTGGGTGGCGATGGTCACGGTGCCGGGGCGGCCGGCCTCGGCGATGATCTGCGCCTCCTGCTCGTGGTGCTTGGCGTTCAGCACTTTGTGCGCGATGCCGCCCTCGCGCAGCATCTGCGACAGGCGCTCCGAGGATTCAATGGAGGCGGTGCCGACCAGCACCGGCTGGCCGTTGCCGCGCCGCTCGGCGACCGCGTCTATGATCGCGCGGAATTTTTCGCTCTCCACGCGGTAGACCAGGTCGGGCTCGTCCGCGCGCACCATCGGGCGGTTCGGCGGAATGACCACCACTTCCAGCCGGTAGATCTGCATGAACTCCGGCGCCTCGGTGTCGGCGGTGCCGGTCATGCCGGAGAGGGTTTGATACAGCCGGAAATAATTTTGGAAGGTGATAGAGGCCAGCGTCTGGTTTTCCTGCTGTATCTCCACGCCCTCCTTCGCCTCCACCGCCTGGTGCAGCCCGTCCGACCAGCGCCGCCCGGCCATCATTCGCCCGGTGAATTCGTCAATGATGACGATGCGCCCGTCGCGCACGATGTAGGCGACGTCTTTTTGGAAAAGGTTGTGCGCGCGCAGCGCCGCGTAGACATGGTGCATCAAGCCGATGTTGCCGATCTCATACAGGCTTCCGCCCTCGGGCAGCAGGTCCTCGTCCACCAGCATGCGTTCGGCGACTTCGTGCCCCTGCTCGGTCAGCGAGACCTGGCGGGTTTTTTCGTCAATGGTGAAATCGCCCCGCTCGCCTTCGCCCTCGCCGCGCTGGCGCTTCAGGCGCGGCGCGATTTTGTTGATGCGCTCATACAGCGCGGTGCTCTCCTCGGCCGGGCCGGAGATGATCAGCGGCGTGCGCGCCTCGTCTATCAAAATGGAATCCACCTCGTCCACCACGGCGAAGCCGAGCCCGTTTTGCACGCGCTCGGCGGCGGTGAACGCCATGTTGTCGCGCAGGTAATCAAAGCCGAACTCGTTGTTGGTGCCGTAGACGATGTCGCTGCGGTAGGCCTCGCGCTTTTCCGCGCCGTCCTGCCCGGAGACGACCACGCCGACGCGCAGCCCGAGGAACTCGTAAATCTTTCCCATCCATTCGGCGTCGCGCCGCGCCAGGTAGTCGTTCACGGTGACGATGTGCACCGGAACGCCGGCGACCGCGTTCAGGTAGGCCGGCAGCGTCGCCACCAGCGTTTTTCCCTCGCCGGTTTTCATCTCGGCGATCTTGCCGCTGTTCAGCACGATGCCGCCGAGCAACTGCACATCAAAATGGCGCATGCCGAGCGCGCGCACCGAGGCCTCGCGCACCACCGCGAACGCCTCGGGCAGCAGGTCGTCTTTGCGCTCGGGTTTTTCTTCGTCCTTTATGCGCGCGCGAAATTCGGCGGTCTTCGCCGCCAGTTCGCCGTCGCTGAGCGCGGCCATCGCCGGCTCCAGCGCGTTGATCCGCTCGACGGTTTTGCCGATGTTTCTCAGCAGCCGCTGGTTGCGGTCGCCGAAAAGTTTTTTCAGGGCGTGCTGCAGCATGGAAGGGGATGCGCGCGGGGATTATGCCAGAGTCGCCGCGGCATTATAATTTTGCGATGACCGCGTTTCGGCAGATCAGCGCGCTTTTGGACGCGGCGCTTGCGGAAACTTCCGACCGCCCGGCGCCGCGCGACGCGCAGACTCGCCTGGAGCGGTTTTGGCGCGGGAATCTCGGCGCGGCCGGCGCGCAAAGCCGGCCGCTGTTGTTCGCGTCCGGGCGGCTGGTGGTGTTCGTGGAGGCCGCTTCCTGGGGAATGGAAATCCGCCACCGCGCGCCCAGCCTGGCGGAAACGCTGCGCGCGCGCGGTTTTGCGGTGGAAAAAATCGAAGTGAAGACGCAGCCGGAAACGGCGCCGGCGCGCGCCGACTGAGCGCGCGCGAGCCGGGTTACACCGCCGGCAAACTCTGCCCGAAAGCGATCGGCACTTCGTCTTCCTGATCAAAGGAAATCAATTCCCAGGCCGAGCGGTCGGCGAGCAGGCGGCGCAGCAGGCGGTTGTTCAGTGCGTGCCCGGATTTGTGCGCGCTGAACTCGCCGATCAGCGGGTGGCCGAGGAGGTAGAGGTCGCCGATCGCGTCCAGAACTTTGTGCTTGACGAATTCGTCTTCGTAGCGCAGCCCGTCGTCGTTCAGAATGTGAAAGGAGTCCATGACGATGGCGTTGTCAAAACTTCCACCCTGCGCCAGCCCGACATCGCGCAATTCTTCCAGGTCTTCCATGAAACCGAAAGTGCGCGCGCGGCTGACTTCCTTGACGAACGAGGTGGTGGAAAAATCCACCGACGCGACCTGCGTGGAGTTTTGCAAAATCGGGTGGTCAAAGTCGATGGAGAAGGAAACTTTGAATCCGTGAAACGGCTCAAAGCGCGCCCACTTGTCGCCGTCGGCGATGCGCAGGGATTTTTTAATGCGAATAAACTGCTTGGGTTTGCTTTGTTCGCGAATTCCCGCCGACTGCAGCAAAAAAACAAACGGCGCGGCGCTGCCGTCCATGATCGGAACTTCGGGCGCGCTCACTTCCACATACGCGTTGTCAATGCCGAGCCCGGCGAAAGCCGACATCAAATGCTCCACCGTGGAAATTTTGACGCCGTCGCCCTGTTCAAGCGTGGTGGACAGGCGCGTGTCGCTGACATTTGCCGGCGCCGCGGGAATATCCACCACCGGGTCAAGGTCGGTGCGCTGAAAGACAATGCCGGTGTCCACCGGCGCCGGGCGAAGCGTCAGATAAATTTTCGCGCCGGTGTGCAGGCCTACGCCGGTCGCCCGAATGCTGTTTTTCAAAGTGCGCTGATTGATCATGCCGAAAGTCCTGTGCCGTATTGGGCCGTGTTGGTTCGTGTTGGAATGGAAAGGGTGGTTGCGAGTTGTCGGCGCGGGATTTTACCGGAATTGCGGGCGAAAACGCAAAAAAAAGGCAAAAAAATGGCAAAAAAATGCGCGGCGGCGGCCGCCCCGCCGGACCCGCCCACAAAGGCGGGGCGGGCGCGCCGACCGGCGCGGGGGCGCCGGCTGTGAAGCCGGCCCCCCGAATGCCGTCCGGATGCCCCCAAATGCTGAAATGCCGCCGCTAATCCGCCTGCCGGCGCAAAAATGCCGGCAAATCCAGCAGATCCATGTCCAGCGGCGGCGGGGTTTGCCCGCGCTGCGCCTTGCCGTTGCGCCGCGCCGGCGGAACCGGCTGCACCGCCGCCCCGGCCGACTTGGCCGGCGAAACCGGCTGAACCACCTCGCCCGCATCCGCCTCCGCCGCGGCATTGGCCTCGGGCGCGTCGTCGGGCTCGTTCGCCGCCGTTGCCGGCAATTTCGGCGCCTGTTTGCGCGGCAAATCCGGCGGCGCTTCGGCCGCGGTTTCGGGCGTGCCGGTCTCGGGCGGGCGCGAATCGACCAGCCCGGTCGCGACCATGGTCACGCGCAACTCGTCTTTCATGCTCTCGTCCACGACCACGCCGATGACCACTTTCGCGTCCTGCGCGGCGTATTCGCCGATGGCGGTGCCGACCGCCTCGTATTCGCCGATCGCCATGTCTTTGCCGGCGGCGATGTTGACCAGAATCCCCTTGGCGCCGCGGAGGTCAATGTCCTCCAGCAGCGGGCTGGAAATCGCCCGGCCGGCGGCCTCCACCGCGCGGTTTTCGCCGCTGGCGGTGGCCGAGCCCATCATCGCCATGCCCATCTCCGACATCACCGTGCGCACATCGGCGAAATCCACATTGATCAGCCCGGGACGGGTGATCAGTTCGGAAATCCCCTGCACCGCGTTGAACAGCACTTCGTCGGCTTTGTGGAAGGCCTCGCGCATCGGCGCGTTCTGCCCCATGACCGCGAGCACTTTTTCGTTGGGGATGATGATCAGCGAATCCACCCGGCCCTGCAGGTTTTCAATGCCGCGCAGCGCCTGCTCCATCCGCTTCTCGCCCTCAAACGGGAACGGCTTGGTGACCACGGCGACGCTCAGCATTCCCATTTCGCGCGCCACTTCGGCGATGACCGGCGCCGCGCCGGTGCCGGTGCCGCCGCCCATGCCGGCCGCGATGAACACCATGTCGGCGCCCTCTATGGAAGAGGCGATGCGCTCGCGGTCCTCCAGCGCGGCCTGCCGGCCGACCTCCGGATTGGCGCCGGCGCCGAGCCCCTTGGTCAGGCCCTCGCCGATTTGCAGCACCGTCGGCGCTTTGGACGCGTTTAGCGCCTGCGCGTCGGTGTTGGCGTTGATGAAACCGACGCCGGCGAGGTCCGCTTTGACCATATGCTCGACCGCGTTGCCGCCGCCGCCGCCGATGCCGACCACTTTGATGGTCGCCTGCTGGCTGACCGTATCGACTATTTCAAACATTTTGGCTTACCTCGCTGTGATGATGAAAACCGGGTGGCGGCGCTCGCGCGCCGCCGCGAAAAAGCAAATCAGAAGTTCCGCTTGAACCAGCCTTTGACGCGCCCGTAGCGGCCGCGCACGCCGCCGGAGCCGCGCTGCGCGCGGCGCATGCGGCTGGCGTGGCCGTACTGCATCAAGCCGATGCCGGTCGCGTAGATCGGCGTGCACACCACTTCGCTCAGCGCGCGCTCGTAATTCGGCGTGCCGAGGCGAACCGGCAAGTGAAAGATTTCTTCGGCGAGTTCCACCATGCCTTCAATGCGCGAACTGCCGCCGGTCAGCACCAGCCCGGCGCCGACCAATTCCTCAAAGCCGCTGTGGCGCAGTTCTTTTTGCACCAGCCCGAGCAACTCGTCCACGCGCGGCTCAATGATTTCGGCGAGTTTTTGCCGCGACAGCGCGCGCGGCGCGCGGCCGCCGCGGCTCGGCGCCTCTATGGTTTGCGCCTCGTTCACCAGTTTGGCGAGCGCGCAGCCGTGCCGCTTTTTGATTTCCTCGGCGGCCGAAGTCGGCGTGCCGAACGCGTAGGCGATGTCGCGCGTCACATGGTCGCCGGCGATGGCGATCACCGCCGAATGGTGCAGCGCGCCGTCCGAGAACACCGCAATGTCGGTGGTGCCGCCGCCGATGTCCACCATGCACACGCCGAGGTCGCGCTCGTCTTCGCTGAGCACGGCCTCGCTGGAGGCGATTTGCTCGAGCACGATGTCGTCGGCCTCAAGCCCGCCGCGGCGCACGCACTTAATGATGTTTTGCGCGGCGCTTTCGGCGCAGGTCACGACATGCACATGCGCCTCCATGCGCACGCCGCTCATGCCGACCGGCTGGCGAATACCGTTCTGCCCGTCAATGACAAAATCCTGCGGCACCACATGCAGGACGCGCTGGTCGTTCGGAATGGCCATCGCCTTGGCCGCGTCTATGACCTGGTCGACGTCGGCCTGCGCGACTTCGCCGTCGCTGATGGCGACCACGCCGTGCGAATTGAAACTGCTGATGTGGTCGCCGGAAATGCCGACCGACACCGTGCTGATGCTGTGGTCGGTCATCAACTCGGCCTCCTCCACCGCGCGGCGAATGGATTCCACGGTGGATTCAATGTCGGCGACCACGCCGCGGCGCAGGCCGCGCGTCGGGTGGTGGCCGATGCCGACCACGTCAATTTCGTTCTTCGCGTTGATTTCGCCGACCACCACCAGCACCTTGGAGGTGCCGAGGTCCAGGCCGACCACGGTCTCTTTCACCATGCCGATGCCCCCCCCGCGGAGTTGATGGCGCGTTTCATGCGCGCGCGCGCGCCTTCGCGCCAGCTGACCGCAAAACCGTTCGGATAGCGCAGGTCAATGCCGCGCATCTCGGGAAAATGCGAAATCAGGCGGCGCGGCATGGTGCGCGCGAAGCGGGTGATGCGCGCGTCGGCGTATTCGTGGCGCACCACCACCCCGACCGGCGCATTCCGCGCCTCGCCGGCCTGCCGCGCGAGCGCGCTGAGCGAGAGTTGCATGTGCCAAAGCCCGCGCGAATCAAAGCGCAGACTGTCCAGCGCGAGCCCGTTCGCGGCGAACACTTCCGACCACTTTTTATACGCGCCCCACACCGCGTGCCGGCTGCCGTCGGGCCCCGACAATTTCGGCAGGCGCGGCAGCAACTCCTCGGCGCCGGGCAGCCGGCCGGCGAGGTCGCCGTTGGCGTGCATCCACTGCTCGGCGCCCCAGCGCGCCACCGGCTGCGCCTCGGTCACCGCGACCACCAGCGTGTCGGGCCACTTGCGCCGCACCGCCGCGCGGTATGCCCACGGCAATGCGGCGATGCGCTCTTCCACGGCTTCGGTGTCGGTGAGGAAGTAGTTGCCCGGCAGCGCGCCGGCGACCGCGCGCTCCACCTGCGCGGCGTCAATGCGCTCAAAACTGCCGTGCAGTTCCACCGCCTTGATACGGAACTTTTCCGGGTTGTAGAGCGCGTCCGCGGCGAACAGCGCGGCCAGCGCGACCAGCGCCCACTTGACCAGCGCGCCGGCGCGGCTCTTTCGGCTCTCGTGCCGGCCGGTCTTGCGCGTCGTCTTCGCGTTCATGCGCGCCTCCCGATGATGCGCACCTCGGCGCAAAGTTCAACGCCGCTGTGCCGCATGACTTCGCGCCGCGCGGTGTCAATCAATTCCTCAATGTCGGCCGCGGCCGCGCCGCCGCGGTTGATGATGAAGTTGGCGTGGGTCTCGGAGATGACCGCGTCGCCGGCGCGCGCGCCTTTCAGCCCGGCCTGCTCAATCAGGCGCGCGGCGTGGTCGCCGTCGGGGTTGCGGAACACCGAGCCGGCGTTGGCGCTTTGCACCGGCTGCGTGGCGCCGCGTTTTTTCAGCATCTCGCGGATGCGGCGCTTGCCGCCGCCGTTGCCGTCGCGGCGCAACGCGAGCAGCGCGCTCAGCACCCACTTGCGCGCCGGCAATTTGACCTTGCGGTAGGCGCTGTCAATTTCGGCGGCGCGGTGGGTGCTGCATTCGCCGCCGCGGCCGACGCATTCAATCTGCTCGACCAAGTCCCAGGTCTCGCCGCCGAAAGCGCCGGCGTTCATGGCCAGCGCGCCGCCGAGCGTGCCCGGCACGCCGGCGAGAAACTCGGCGCCGGCCAGGCCGCGCTCCACCGAGGCGCGCGCGACTTTGGCGCAGGGAACGCCGGCTTCGGCGTGAATTTTTTCGGGCGCCGGAAAGCGCATCGCGCCGAGCCCTTTTGACGCCTTGATGACCATGCCCTGAATGCCGCCGTCGCGCACCAGCAGGTTGCTGCCGAGCCCGACCCAGTGCAGCGGCATGTCGGGCGGCAGCCGGCGCAGCAAATCCACCAGGTCGTCGCGGTCGGCCGGCGCGTAGAAATATTCGGCGGCGCCGCCGACGCGCCAACTGGTGTGGCGCGACATCGGCTCGTCCAGGCGCAGTTGCCCGCGCAAGCCGCGCAAAAATTCGGGCGCGGCGTTCACCGGCGTCCTCCGCGCGCGGCGACATGCAACCCGCCGGCGCCGCCGCGCAAGCCGCGCTCCACCAAGTCGCGCGCGATGCGGCCGATGTCGCCGGCGCCGAGGGTCAGCAGCAAATCGCCGTCCTGCAAAATATTGGACAGCGCGCGGCGCAATTCGGCGGCGTCGGCGGCGAACACCGGGCTGCGCCCGAGTTGGCGCAGCGCGCGGCATAATGCGCGCCCGCCGGCGCCGTGAATCTCGGCCTCGCCGGCCGAATACACGCGCATGACGATGAGCGGCTCGAGCCCCGAGAGAACACGCACGAAGTCATCAAACAAATCGCGCGTGCGCGTGTAGCGGTGCGGCTGAAACACCGTGACCATGCGCCGCTGCGGGCGAACCGCGCGCGCGGCTTCAATGGTCGCGGCGATTTCGCTCGGATGATGCGCGTAGTCATCAAGCGCCTCGGCGCGTCCGCCGGATGCAGGCAATGCGATTTCGCCGAGCAGTTGCGAGCGCCGCGCGATGCCCTCAAAGCCGGACAGCGCGCGCACCAGGTCTTCCCGCCCGATACCGAGCCGCGAGGCGACCGCGATGGCCGCGAGTGCGTTCAGCACGTTGTGCCGGCCCGGCAGCGCGAGGCGGCATTCAAAACCGGGCTTGCCGCGCCGCTCGACGCGGAACACGCTCGCCAGCCCGTCCTGGCGGATGTCCACCGCGCGAAAATCCACGCCCTCTTCAAAGCCGTAACTAACCCAGGGCTTGCGCAGGTTTGCGGAGATTTCGCGCACCGCGCGGTTTTCAAAACACAGCACCGCGAGGCCGTAAAACGGCAGGTTCTGCAAAAACGCCAGGCAGGTCGCCTTCAGGTTTTTGAAATCGCCGCCGTAGGTTTCCATGTGGTCGGCGTCAATGTTGGTCATGACCGCCAATTGCGGCTGCAGGTGCAGGAACGACGCGTCGCTCTCGTCGGCCTCCACCACCATGTATTCGCCGCGCCCGAGGCGCGCGTTGCTGCGCACGCTGTTGATCACGCCGCCGACGATGAAGGTCGGATCCAGCCCGGCGCCGGCGAGCACCGACGCGATTAAACTGGTGGTGGTGGTCTTGCCGTGGGTGCCGGCGACCGCGATGCCCTTGCGGAAACGCATCAACTCGCCGAGCATTTCGGCGCGCGGCAGCACCGGAATTTTTCGCGCGCGCGCGCGCGCGAGTTCCACATTGTCGTCGGCGACCGCGCCGGAGACGACCACGGCCTCGGCGTCGTCCACATTCTCGGCGCGGTGGCCGTGCGAGACGCGCGCGCCGGCTTTTTGCAGCCGCGCGAGCGCGCCGTCGTCCAAGTCGGAGCCGGACACCTGAAAGCCGAGTTCCAGCAGCACTTCGGCGATGCCGCTCATGCCGATGCCGCCGATGCCGACCAAATGAATGCGTTTGACGAACTCACGCATCGGCGAATCCCCGGCCGAGGCAGATGCGCGCGACATGTTCCGCGGCCTGCGGGCGCGCCAGATCGCGCGCGGCTTCGGCGAGTTCCAGCAGCCGCCCGCGCTCGCCCTGCAGCGCGCCGAGTTCGCGCAACCAGGAGCCGCCGACAAATTCTTCCTGCGGCAGCAGGCGCGCCGCGTTGCGCTCCTGCAGATACCGCGCGTTTTGGTGCTGGTGGCCGCCGGCCGCATGCGGATACGGCACCAAAAACGCGGCGACGCCGGCCGCGCAAATCTCGGCGATGGTCACCGCGCCGGCGCGGCAGATCGCCAGGTCGCACCACGAATAGGCCGCGTCCATGTCGTCTATGAAACTGAACACGCGGTTGACCATGCGCGCCGCGAGGTAGCGCTCGCTGATCGGGCCGGCGCGCTCGCGGCCGCATTGGTGCCAGATTTCTATCGGCGATTTGGCATGCGCGCGCGCCAGCAATTCGGGCGCGTGCCGGTTGAACACCTGCGCGCCGAGGCTGCCGCCGAGAATCAGCACGCGCAGCGCGCCGCTGCGTTTCGCCAGCCGCTGCTGCGGCGCGCGCACCCGGCACACTTCGCGGCGCACCGGGTTGCCGACCCACTTCGCGTTTTCCAGCCCGTCACTTTTCGGAAAACCGCACAGCGCTTCGGCCGACAAACGCGCCAGCCAGCGGTTGGTCATTCCGGCCACGGTGTTTTGCTCGTGCACCACCAGCCGCCGCAGCAGCAGCCGCGCGACCAGCCCGCCGGGGCCCGAGACGAAACCGCCCATGCCCAGCACGCAGCGCGGCCGCCACAGCAAAAAAATCAGCAGCGACTGCAGCATCGCCCAGGTCAGCAGAAACGGCATGGTCAGCCAGCGCGCCGCGCCCGCGCCGCGCACGCCCTTGATCCAAATCCGGCGAAACGGAATGCCGGCGCGCGGCGCGACCGCGGCTTCCACGCCGTCGGAGGTGCCGACCCACAGCACTTCGGCGCCCTGCGCGCGCAGTTGCTCGGCGACCGCGAGCGCGGGCATCACATGCCCGCCGGTGCCGCCGGCGAAAATCAGGATGCGCATTTTGGTTTTGCGGCGCGCGTTCATGCCGGCGCCCCCCGCGCCGCCTGGCGCGCGCAGCGGTCGGCGGCGAGCAGCAGGCCGGCCGCGGCCATGCTGGCGAGCATGCTGGAGCCGCCGTAACTGACCAGCGGCAGCGTCAGCCCTTTGGTCGGCAGCAATCCGGTGTTGACGCCGATATGCACCGCCGCCTGAATCGCCAGCAGCAGGCCCGCGCCCTGCGCGAGCAGGCCGGCGAAACGCTCGCCGCAGCCGAAGGCGCGCTCGGAAATGACGAACGCGCGCCACAGCAGCACCGCGAACAAAATCAGCACGCCGAAGATGCCGGCCGCGCCGAGTTCCTCGCCGATGACCGCGACCAGAAAGTCGGTGTTGGCATGCGGCAGGTGGCGCAATTTTTGGATGCTGTTGCCGAGCCCGGCGCCGAGCCATTCGCCGCGCCCGATGGCGATCAGCGCCTGCACGAGTTGGAAGCCGCCGTCAAACGGGTCGGCCCACGGGTTGCGGTGGCTGATCAGGCGGGCGACGCGGTAGGGCTCCATCCACAACAGCGCGCCCATCAATCCGCCGGCGACGCCGATGCTCGCGCAGAAATGCCAGAAGCGCACGCCGGCCAAAAACATCATCGCGGCGACCGCCGCGGCCAGCACCGCGGTCGCGCCGAAATCCGGCTCCAAAAACAACAGCGCGCCGGTGATGCCGACCACCCAGCCGACATTGAGCACGCCGACGCGGAAGCGGTGCAGTTCGTGTTGCTTGCGCGAAAAATAATCGGCGAAATACATGACCACGGCGACTTTCGCAAACTCGGACGGCTGCAGGCGCACCCCGCCGAATTCTATCCAGCGCATGCTGCCGTTGATTTCCACGCCGGCGCCCGGCAACAGCACCGCGCCGAGCAGCAGCAAACTGCCGGCGAGCAGCGGCCGGCTGGCGCGCTGCAGCAATTCCGGGCGCGCGTGCGCGAGCAGCAGCATCAGCGCGCCGCCGGCCGCGATGTGCGCGAGTTGGCGCAGCAGGTGGTGCGGCGTGATGCGCAGCGTCGCGCTGTCGGCCGCGATGGAAGACGAATACACCATCACCACGCCGATGGACAGCAGCGCGGCGAGCGCGAAGCACAGCGGCGCGTCGTAGCCGAGCGCGCGCCCCGGTTCGGCCGCGCGCGCGCGCGGCGGCATCACCGCATCCGCGTCGTGCCGGGCGCGCGGGCTCATCGCGCCCCTCCTTCGGCGAGCGCGCCGGCCAGTTTTTTGAAGGCGCGGCCGCGCTCGGCGTAGTCTTTAAACATGTCAAAACTGGAGCAGGCCGGCGAGAACACCACGGCCTGCCCGGCGCGCGCGCGCGCGGCCGCGATTTCCACCGCGTGCGCCAGGTCGCGCGCGCGCAGCACTTCGGTGGCGCCGGCAATCGCGGTTTCAATTTGCGCCGCGTCGCGGCCGAACAGCACCGCGGCGCGCGCGCGTTCGCGCAGCGGCGCGCGCAGCGGCGTGAAGTCCGCGCCCTTGCCGATGCCGCCGCCGATCCAGATCAATTCGCCGCGCAGGCCGCCGAGCGCGGCCAAACTGGCGCCGACATTGGTGCCTTTGGAGTCGTTGATCCATTTGACGCCGCCGATTTCGGCGGCAAGTTCGCAGCGGTGCTCCAGCCCGCGGTGCGCGAGCAACGCCTCCAGCGCGTCGCCCTCGGGCGCGACTCCGGCGGCCTCGGCGAGCGCGAGCGCGGCGAGCGCGTTTGCCGCGTTGTGCGCGCCCTGCAGCCGCAGCCGCGAAAGCGGCGCGAGGCGCGCCTCGCCGCGGCACAAATGTTCATCGGAAATTCCGTAGTGGCGCGCGTTCGGGCGGCCGAGGCCGAAAGTGACCGCGTCCGGATGCGCGCGCAGCAACTCGCGCGAGGCCGGGTCGTCGCGGTTCAGCACGCGCACGCATGACGCGCCGCGCAGCACGCGCGCTTTGATGGCGGTGTAATTCGCCAGGTCGCCGTGGCGGTCCAAGTGGTCGGCGCTAATGTTCAGCACCGAAGCCGCGGCCGCGCTCAGGCTGTAGGTGTTTTCCAACTGGAAACTGGAGAGTTCCAGCACATAAAAATCCGGCGCCTCGCCCGCGTCCGCATCTTCCAGCAGTTCCAGCGCCGGCGTGCCGAGGTTGCCGCCGCGCAGCACGCGCTTGCCGGCCGCGGCCAGCATGTCGGCGACCAGCGTGGTCACGGTGGATTTTCCGTTGGAGCCGGTGATGGCGATGACCGGCGCGCGCGCGCTTTCGGCGAACAATTCAATGTCGCCGATGACGCGCACCGCCGGCGCGCGCGCCACCTCCACACCGGGGCTCGCGACCACGCGGTCAAACTGCGCCATGCGCTCAAAAGGCAGGCGGCCGGTGATCACGCGCACGCGCGGAAAACGCTCGCGCACGCGCGCCGCGCAGGGCGCGCGCTCGCGCGAATCGGCCGCGGTGATGCGCCCGGCGTCGCCGCGCGCGGCGAGGTGCGCGACCACCGAATAACCGGTTCGCCCGAGCCCGAGCACCAGCGTGGATTTTTCGCGCGCGTTCATGTTCACCGCACCTTCAGCGTTGCAAGCCCGACCAGCACCAGTATCAGGCTGATGATCCAAAAGCGCACGATGACGCGCGGCTCGGGCCAGCCTTTCATTTCAAAGTGGTGGTGCAGCGGCGCCATCTTAAAGATGCGCCGCCCGACCAGTTTGAACGAGGCGACCTGCAGGATCACCGACACGGTTTCCACCACGAACACGCCGCCCATGATGATCAGCACGATTTCCTGGCGGACGATGACCGCGACCAGGCCTATCGCCGCGCCCAGCGAGAGCGCGCCGATGTCGCCCATGAACACCTGCGCCGGGTAGGTGTTGAACCACAAGAAGCCGAGCCCGGCGCCGACCAGCGCGGCGCAAAACACCAGCACTTCGCCGGCGCCTTTGATGTAGGGAATGCCGAGGTATTCGGCGTAAAACAAATTGCCGCTGGCGTAGGCGAACACGCCGAGCGCGCCGGCGACCATCACGCTCGGCATGATGGCCAGGCCGTCCAAGCCGTCGGTCAAATTGACCGCGTTGCTGGTGGCGACCACGGTCAGCCAGGCGAGAACCACGAAACCCCAGCCGAGCGGAATCGCGACCTGCTTGAACAGCGGCACCAGCAATTCGGTTTCGGCCGGGGAAACCGCGGTGAAATACAAAAACAGCGCGGCGACCAGGCCGGCGACGCTTTGGCTGAGGAATTTGTTGAGCGCGCCCATGCCGCGCGGGTTGCGGTCGACCAGTTTGCGGTAGTCGTCCAGCCAGCCGATTGCGCCGAAGGTCACGGTGGTGAACAGGATCGCCCAGATGAAGCGGTTGCCGAGGTCGCCCCAAAGCAGCGTCGCCACCACCAGCGCGATCAATATCAAACTGCCGCCCATGGTCGGCGTGCCGACTTTTTCAAAGTGCGTGGGCGGCCCGTCGGTGCGCACCGTCTGCCGCACTTTGTATTTGCTCAGGCGGCGAATGGCCGCGGGTCCGAACACGAAGCAGATGGACAGCGCGGTCAGCACGCCGCAGATGCCGCGGAAGGTCAGGTAGCGGAACACGTTGAAGGCGCTGTAATCGCGCGCAAGTTGTTCAAAGAGCCAGGTCAGCATGCCGCGCCTCCGGCCTGCTGTGCGGGCGCGGTTTCCGACGCCAGCGCTTCCACCACGCGCTCCATCGCGGCCGCGCGCGAGCCCTTGACCAGCACGCTCGCGCCGTCGTTTTCGGCGAGCAGCGGCTGCAACTGCGAGAGCAGCGCGCCGAGTTTGCCGACGCGTTTTGCGCCGTCGCCGAAGCCGCGCATGTAACCGGCGAGTCCGGCCTGGTCGGCCGGCCCGAAGCAGAACAGCCGCGCCACGCCTGCCTGGCGCGCGTATGCGCCGGCGTCAAAATGCAGCGCCTCGCTGCGCGCGCCGAGTTCGGCCATCGCGCCGAGCACCGCGATGCGCGGCGCGGCGCGGCGCGACAGCACATCCAGCGCGGCTTTCAGCGAAGCCGGGTTGGCGTTGTAGGCGTCGTCAAGAATCACCGCGCCGCCGGGTCCCGGCAGTTCGCGCAGCCGCCCGGGCAGCGCGCGGAACGCCTCCAGTCCGTCGCGGATGTCGCCGAGCGCGGCGCCGGCCGCATGCGCGGCCGCGGCCGCGGCGAGCGCGTTGCGCACATTGTGCGCGCCGAGCAGGCGCAGCCGGACGCGCGCGCGGCGCTCGCCGACGCAAAGTTCAAACGCGCTGCCGGCGCCCTCTTGCGCGCATTCGCGCGCGCGCACATCGGCCGGGACGCGGCCGTCAATGCCGAAACTCAGCCGCTTGTGGCGCGCCGCGCGCTCGGCGAAAAACGCGTGGAAGCGGTCGTCCGCGTTCAGCACCGCGACGCCGTCATGCGCGAGATGCGAAAAAATTTCCGCCTTCGCCTCGGCCACGCCCTGCAGGTTTTTCAGTCCGGCGCCGGCAAGGTGCGCCGGCGCGACATTGGTGACCAGCGCGATGCGCGGCCGCGCCAATGCGCACAACTTTTCAATTTCGCCGGCGCGGTTCATGCCCATCTCCACCACCGCGTGGGTATGGTGCGCGCGCAGGCGCAGCAGCGTCAGCGGCACGCCCCACTGGTTGTTGAAACTCGCGCGCGGCGCGAGGCACTTGCCGGCGCGGCTGAAGATGGAGGCGAGCATCGCGGTTACGCTGGTCTTGCCGTTGCTGCCGGTGACCGCGACCAGCGGAATGTCAAAGCGGCCGCGCCAGTGCGCGCCGAGGCGGCCGAGCGCTTCGGTGGTGTCGCCGACCGCGACATGCGGCAGTTCGCCGCCGGCGCGCCCGGCGCGCGCGCGCGCGCGTGAAACCAGCGCGCCGGCCGCGCCGGCCTCGCGCGCCTGCGCGATGAAGTCGTGGCCGTCGCGGCGCGCGCCGCCGATGGCGACGAACAAATCGCCGCGCGCGGCGCGGCGCGAATCTATGGCGACGCCCTCAAACACCGCGTCCGCCCCGCGCAATGCGCCGCGCGTAACCGCCGCCGCTTCCGACAGGCGCATCATGCCCGCCCCTCGGCGATGCCGAGCGCGTCGCGCACCACTTCGCGGTCGCTGAAACGAACCACGCGCGCGCCGCGGTTTTGCGCGGTCTCGTGCCCCTTGCCGGCGACCAGCACCATGTCGTCCGGCGCGGCCGCGGCGAGCGCGGCGTGAATCGCGCGGCGGCGGTCGTGAATGATGACCGGCGGCGCGCTCATGCCGGCCGCGATTTGCGCGGCGATTTGCGCCGGATCTTCGTTTCGCGGATTGTCGTCGGTGACGATGACGCGCGCGGCGAAGGCTTCGGCGGCCGCGCCCATGCGCGCGCGCTTGCCGCGGTCGCGGTCGCCGCCGCAACCGAACACCACCCACAGCCGGCCGCGGCACAGCGCGCCGAGCGATTCCAGCGCGCGCGCGAGCGCGTCCGGCGTGTGCGCGTAATCCACCACCACGCCCGGCGTGTTTTCGGCGCGCCACAATTCCATCCGCCCCGGCGGCGGCGCGCATTCGCCGAGCGCGTCCGCGGCCTCGCCGAGCGCAAAACCGCATGCGACCAGCACCGCGGCAGCGGCCAGCAGGTTCGGCGCATTGAGCGCGCCGAGCAGGCGCGAGCGCAGTTGCGCGCGCCGCCCGAGCGCGGTGTGTTCAAGTTCCATTTCAATGCCGCGGTCGCTCAGGCGCACTTTGTGCGCGCGCACATCGCCGCTGCGCATGCCGTAGCGCAGGCAGGACGCGGCGCGGTGCCGCCGCAGCAACTCGCGCCCGAACGGGTCGTCAATGTTGATCACGGCCGCGCCGAGCCGCTCGCAGCGAAACAAAATTTCCTTGGCGCGCGCATACGAGCGCATGTCGCCGTGGTAGTCCAGATGGTCGCGGCTCAGGTTGGTCAGCAGCGCGATGTCAAACTCCACGCAGTTGACGCGCCCCTGCGCCAGCGCGTGCGACGAAGTTTCCAGGCAGACATCCTCGGCGCTTTCGGCGCGCAACTCGGCGAGGATGCGCTGCGTGTCGGCCGCGCCCGGCGTGGTCAGTTCGCCGGGGCGCAGCGCGCCGGCAAAGCCGGCGCCGAGCGTGCCGACCAATGCGCAGCGCCGGCCGAGCGCGCCGAGCGCCTGCGCCAGCAGATACGCGCAGGTGGTTTTGCCGTTGGTGCCGGTGATGCCGATGAGCCGCATGTTTGCCGACGGGTGGTCGTAAAAACGCGCGGCGATCGCGCCGACATGCCGGCGCAAATCGGGGATGTCAAAACTCGGCGCGCCGCGCGCGCTTGCGGCGCCGCGCGGCGCGGCTTCGGAACGGCGGCGGCGCGCGCGCGCCGTCGCGCCGGCCGACGCTTCGCGCGCCACCGCGGCCGCGCCGCCGGCGAGCGCGTCTTCAATGTGGTCGCGGCCGTCATGCGCGCCGCCCGGCAGCGCGATAAAAAGTTCGCCGGCGCCAATGCTGCGGCTGTCCATGCTGATGCCGCGAATCTCGCGCTCGTCGCGCCGCCCCACCTCGGCCATGCCGCGCAACAATTCGCGCAGCGACTTCGGCGGGAATTTCCGCGCGGTCTCGGCCGCGCCGGCGGTCTGTGCGCGCGCGCTCATATGGACCCCGCGGCGTCGGGTTTGATGTTGTAGAGGCGCATCAGATCGCGCATCAACTTTGCGAAAACCGGCGCGGCGACGTCTCCGCCGTAATAAAACTTTCCGCGCGGGTCGTCCAGCGTGACCACCACCACGAAGCGCGGCGCGTCCAGCGGCGCGAGGCCGGCGAACACCGAGATGTAGCGGTCCTCGGAGTACTCGCCGTCAATCAACTTGCGCGTGGTGCCGGTCTTGCCGCCGGCGTGGTAACGCGGAATGCGCGCGCGCCGCGCGGTGCCGAGCGAGACCGCGCGGCCGAGCATCTCGCGCACCTCGCTCGCGGTTTGCGCGCCGAACACGCGCGTGCCGGGCGCGCGGTAACCGGGCGGTTTGCGCGCCAGCGTCAGCGGCAGCAATTCGCCGTCGGTGGCGAACACCGTGTAGGCGCGCGCGAGTTGCAGCGGCGTAACCGACATGCCGTAGCCGTAGGCGAGCGTGGCGTGATCGACGCGCCGCGGACGGCGCTCCAGCACGCCGGAGACTTCGCCGGGCAGGCCGCCGGCGCGCTTGCCGAAACCGAGCGCGGCGAATGTGCCGAACAAATCGTCATACGGAAATTCCAGCGCGAGTTTGGCGACGCCGACATTGCTGGATTTGGCGATCACATCAATCACCGGAATCTCGCCGAAGTTGCGCACGTCGGAGATGGTTCGGCTGCCGAGCCGCATTTTTCCCGGCGCGGTTTCCACCATGGTTTCCGGGCGCACCTTGCCGCTCTCCAGCGCCATCGCGACGCTGAACGGCTTGACCGTGGAGCCCGGCTCAATCAGGTCGGTGACGCTGCGGTTGCGGTAGGCGCTCGCGTCCAGCGTGGCGCGGTTGTTCGGGTTGAACTGCGGCGAATTGACCATGCCGAGAATTTCGCCGCTCGGCACGCCGATGGCGACCACGCTGCCGCCGCGCGCGCGGTGCTTGTGCACCGCGGCCTCCAGATAATCGGCGGCCATCGCCTGCACGCGCTGATCAATGCTGATGACCAGGTCGCCGCCGTGGCGCACCTGGCGGATGCTTTCCACGCTCTCCACATAATTGCCGGAGCGGTCCTTGAAGCCGCGCATGCGCCCGGGCACGCCGGCGAGCTGTGATTGATACGCGCCCTCCAGCCCTTCCTGGCCGATGTCGTCCAGGTCGGTGAAGCCGACCAAGTGCGCGCCGGCCGGCCCGTTCGGGTAGTAACGTTTGTATTCGCGCTGCGCCGACAAACCCGGCGGCGCCAACTGCAGCGCGAGTTCGGCGGTGCGCGGCGGCAGGCGGCGCTGCACATACATGAAGCCGTGGTTTTTGCGCCGCGCGCAGCGCGCGCGCAATTGCTTTTCGGTGACCGTGATGTCGGGCAGTTTCAGCATCTCCTCCCAGCGCTGCGGGCGCGCGCAAAACCGCGGCGGCTCGGCCCACAGAGTCGCGACCGGCGTGCTGATGGCAAGCGCGCGGCCGTTGCGGTCGAGAATCCGCCCGCGCGCCGGCGCCACGCTCAACTCGCGCAGGTAGCGCGCGTCGCCCTGCTCGCGCAGGCGCTCGCGCTCGGCGGTCTGCAGGTGCACCACGCGCAGGCCGAGCAGCGCGAACGCGGCGAGCATCACCAAAAACACCAGGTGGCGGCGCCAGGCCTGCGGCTTCGGTTGTTCTTCCGCCATTATTCGCGCTCCAGCGTCAGCGTGATGATTTCATTCGGCGCCGGCTCGCCCATGCCGAGCCGCTCGCGCGCGGCGCCGACGATGTGGCGGCGGCGCGCCCAGGTGGTGCGCTCCAGCAGCAGCCGGCCGTGTTCAAACTGCAGTTCGCTTTGCGCGTCCTCGGCCTGCCGCAATGAGACAAAAGCCTGGCGGTTTTGGTGGCGCACGGTGACCACCGCAAGCGCCGAGGCGAGCACCAGCGCCCAGACGATGGCGACCGAGGCCGCGGTTCGCCGTGGCGGCGGCGGTGTCCGCGCGCGGCGAGCGGCCTTTTTTCGCGGCTTTTTTTCTGCGCGTTTCATGATTAATGTGCAGTCGGGGTTTTCACGGAAGTTTCCGGGAGTTTTTCGGCGACGCGCAGCACCGCGCTGCGCGCGCGGCGGTTTGCCGCGACTTCGGCCGCATCGGCGCGGCGCGGTTTGCCGACGATTTTCAGGCGCGGATGCAGCGACTCTTCGCGCACCGGCATGTCGGGCGGATGCGGGTCGCCGCGCGCTTCCTCGCGCAAAAAACGCTTGACCAGCCGGTCTTCCAGCGAATGAAAACTCAGCACCGCGAGCCGCCCGCGCGGCGCCAGCGCCTCCAGCGCCTGCGGCAGCGCGGCGCGCACTTCGCCGAGTTCGTCGTTGACCGCGATGCGAATCGCCAGAAAGGCGCGCGTCGCCGGATGCTTGGATCGCTCGCGCGTCGGCGCGGCCTCGGCCACCG
Source organism: Gammaproteobacteria bacterium (assembly GCA_028066695.1). GTDB lineage: Bacteria > Pseudomonadota > Gammaproteobacteria > Arenicellales > Poriferihabitantaceae > JAHRAW01. Next base: position 34,536 of record JALCBG010000013.1, read on the forward strand.
CCGCCGCGAGGTCGGCGGTGCCGGCCGGGCGGCGGCGCTTGATCGCGCGCGCGATGCGCCCGGCGAAGCGCTCCTCGCCGAAGTCGCGCAGCGTTCGCGCCAGTTCGCGCTCACCCACATTCGCGAGCCACTCGGCCGCGCTTTGCCCTTCGCCGCGGTTCATGCGCATGTCCAGCGGGCCGTCGGCGCGAAAGCCGAAACCGCGGCGCGGCTCGTCCAGTTGCAGCGAGGAAATGCCGAGGTCAAACAGCATTGCGTCCACGCGCCGCTCCAGTCCGCGCGCGCGCAGCACCGGGCCGAGTTGCGAGAACTTCGCATGCACCGCGTCAAAGCGCGCGTCGCCGCCGAAGTCGCGCCGCGCGCGCGCCACCGCCTCGGGGTCGCGGTCCAGCGCGAGCAGCCGCCCGCCCGCGCCGAGTTGCGCGAGAATCGCGCGCGAGTGGCCGCCGCCGCCGTATGTCGCGTCCACGACCACATCGCTAGCGTTAATTTTCAATGCTTCGATCACTTTCTCTTGGAGTACCGGCGTGTGCGTCATGGAAGCGAAGCCTACAAAGTCAGTTGCTCCATCTCCACCGACAGGTTGCCCGTGTCGAGCTCTTCGGCGAGCCACTGCTCGCGCTGCGTGTTCCACAACTCTGCGTTCCAGATTTCAAACTTGTTGCCCTGCCCGACCAGAAACACTTCTTTGTCGATGCGCGCGAACTCTTTCAGCGGCGCCGGCAGCAGCAGCCGCCCGCTCTTGTCCATGTCCACCTCGCGCGCGTGGCCGATGAAAAACCGCTTCAGTTTTTGATGGGCGCGCTGAAAACTCGGCAACTCGTCCACCTTGCGCTCAACCCGCTCCCACTCGTCCATCGGGTAGAGCCACAGGCAGCGCTCGCCGGCGGTGTTCACGGTGAGCACCAGGCGGCCGCCGCAACGCTCGGCCAACTGGCCGCGGTATCGCCCGGGGATCGCCACGCGCCCCTTGGCGTCCAGACTGAGCGGACTGCCGCCTCGCAACATAATGAGTTTTGGGAAATTACCCCATAAATATCCACAAATTACCACAAATATACACAACGCGATTTGCCGATGTCAAGGGGGGTAACGAGGTTTTTTTCTCCCCCGAAAACCGCGGAAAAATGGGCGGAAATGCCAAAAACACCCCCAAAAAAGCCGCGAAAACCCGGCAAATCCGTTGCCAAAAGCGGCGCGCGCGCTTACAATCCGCCGATGCCGCCGTCCGCCGCCAACAACCTAGACCGCGACGGATACCGCAAAAATGTCGGCATCGTGGTCTGCAATGACCATCGCCAGGTGCTGTGGGCGCGGCGCATCCGCCACGACGGCTGGCAATTTCCGCAGGGCGGGGTCAAGCCCGACGAGTCGGCGCGCGAGGCCGCGCTGCGCGAATTGGAGGAGGAAGTCGGGCTGACCGAGCGCGATGTCCGCCTGCTCGGCGCGACCGAAAACTGGCTGCACTACGATGTCCCCTACCGCCACCGCCTGCGCGGATTTCGCGGGCAAAAACAGCGGTGGTTCCTGTTCAAACTGACCGCGCCGGATTCCAGCGTCCGCCTGGACCTTTCCGAGGCGCCCGAATTTGACCACTGGCGCTGGGTGGATTACTGGCTGCCGCCGCGGCAAATCGTCCGCTTCAAACGGCAAGTGTATGAGCGCGCGCTGACCGAGTTGGAACAATTTTTGGACGGCGCGCGCGCATAACGCGCGCCGCCCGGGTTTCCGCATGCCCGCCCGGGGTTTCCCTCACTCCTGCGGCAGCGTATCCGCGATGTTTCTCGCGACGTTCGCGGCGTCCTCGCTGCTCTGCCCGAAGGTCAAACCGGGACCCTCGGTTACGCCGAGAAAATACCGCGCGATCATGATGCCGTCGGCGGCGTTGGCCTTGCCGCCGCCGTTGCGGTCCACATCCAGTTTGCTTCCGGCCGCGGTGATTTTTGCGGCGATGCTGTCGGCGGTCGCGTCTTGGTCGACATTTTCCAGATTGGCAACCAGCGCCGCGCCGCGCAGCCCGAGCAAATACCTGGCGATGAGCAGGCCGTCGACGCCGTCCACCGTGTCGTTTTCATCGGCGTCAAAGGGCAGGCCGATGGTAAACAGCCCGGCGGTGAACGAGAGGATCTCGTAATTGGCGGTCGCCGCCAAATTGCCCCGCTCAATCGGGCGGCTGAGGTCGGCATTCGCCGGGCCGTAGGCAAGCGCGCCGGTGAACGCGTCCGTTTGGTCCTCGCCGGGAGCGTAGCCTTCACCGGGCGCGGCGCCGACCTGCAGTTCCAAATCGGCCGGATCCGGAATATTCGCACCGGTCGGAATCACCGCGTCCACGGCGGCAACGCGCAAGCCGCGCTTGGTGATGGTCGCGGGCAGCGCGGTCTGCGCCAGCGCGTAATTGCCGGCCGAAGTTCCGGCCAAACTGACCGCGACCTCGCTCGCGTCGGCGACATCGGCGCTGTCGTATTCGCCGAACGCCACGCGCACTCTCGCCGCTTCGCCGTCGGCCGCTTCAATGTCGCCGGCGGCGAAAGTCGCCGCCATCTGCGGCGGCGCGCTCAGGTTCGCGTCATACACTTTGCTGTTGCCGCTTGCAACGCCGGCGTTGACCGGCTTGGCGGTGATGACGCCGCTGATTTGGATTTCCGGCAACTCGTAGTTGGCCGCGTCGGTGCCGGCTTCGGCGGCCAGTTCAAACGCCGCGCCGGTGATGGCGATGCCCGTGCCGGCGTTTGCCGACGCATACGCGCCGCGGCTGGTGATGTTCAGCGTCGCCGCCTCGCCGTCGACCACGCCGCCGACCGCGCCGCCGGCGAGCGTCGCCACCGCGGTTACCACGGTGCTGTCATACACCTTGGTCAGCGTGATTGCGCCGACCGTCAACTCTTTCGGCGTGATGGCCGCGTCGACGCTTGCGCTGCTCAGCCGGTAATTGCCGGCCTTGCCGCCGCTCAGGGAAACCGCGATGCGCTCCGCGTCGGCCGCGTCTTTGTCGTTGTAATCGCCGGCGTTCAGGGAGACCTCGCCGTCGTCGGCGGCGACGATGCCGGCGCTCTCCGCGAAAGTCAGCGCGATGCCGGGCGGCGCGGTCAGCGCGCCGTCGTAAGGCTTGGTCGCGCCGGTCGCGGCCGCGGTCACCGGCCTGGCGGTGATTTCGCCGCTGACCGTGACCGAAGACGGCAGCGCGTAGTTGTCCGGCTTCGCGCCGCCGACGCCGGCCAGCGCAAACGCCGTGGCGACATCGGGAATGGTCACCGCCGGCGCGCCGACGCCGGCCGAGGCGTAGGTTCCGGCGCGCGCGGTCAGCGTCAACTCCTCGCCGCCGGCCGTGCCGGAAATTGCGCCGCTGCCGCTTTTGACGGCGCTCTCGCCGAAGTCAGTAGTGGCGTCGTAGACCTTGGTCAGCACCACATCGCCGACCGCGACGGTTTTCGGCGTGATCACGCCGCTGACCGAAATGCCGGCCGGCAGTTGGTAGTTTTCCGGCTTGGTGGAGCCGTCGCCGCTTTGCAGAACAAAGTCCTGCGCGCCGCTCGCGGTAACGCCGATGCCGCTGCCGGCGTCGGCCGAGTCATAAGTGTCATCCACCACGGCGGCGAGCGCGAGCGTCAAACTCTCGCCGCCGACCGCATCGCCGACCGCGCCGCCGCTCAGGGTCGCGCCGCCGGCCGCGGTGGTCGCGTCGTATTCCTTTCTCAGCACCACCGCGGCCACGCTCACCGTTTTTCGCGTGATGGTGTAGCGCGGCGCGTTTTCGTCCAGCACGAAGTTGTATTGGCGCAGCGTCTCGGCGCTCGCCGGAAGCGGGTCGGCCAATTGGAAGTCATACTGCCCGGCGTCGGCCGCGCCGGCCGGCAGCGCCAGCGGCTCGCCGGTGAAGAACTGCGTGGAGGCGCTGTCGCCGGCGCGGAAGGTGGCGCCCGCGGCCAGTGAAATCGTGTGCGTGAAGGAAGTCGGCGCGGCTTCGCCATAGACGCGCGTCAGCGGCGCGACCGGCGTCACCACCAGCGTCGGCTTGTTCGGGTCTATGAAGGTGAACACGCCGGCGGTAAACACCAGCGTGTAGTTGGAGCCGGGCGCGGTGGAAGTCAGCGCAAGCGCGCCTTGCGTCAGCGGCGCGCTGCCCTCGCCGCTCGCCGGCGTGCGCGTGCCGAGCGCAATCGCCCCCTGCAGAAGTTGCGCCAAAGTGTGGCCGCCGACCGGGCCCTCGTTGTTGGAAGTGTCGGAAGTGTCGCGCAGCAAGCCGCGGTCGGTCAAATCGGCCGGCGGTTCGGCGGCGCGCCCCTCGGCGGTCAGGCGCAACGTCCGCCGCGTGATGTCGCCGCCGCCGGTGATGGTCACCTCGTAGTTGCCGAGGTCGGCGCCCTCGGCGACCGCGCCGGTGATGCTCTTGCCGACGCCGGCGTTGGCGTTGGCATACGCGGCCGCGTCGGTGTTGATGCGCAAATCATCGCCGCTGATCACCGCCGGCGAAAACCCGCCGCCGAGCGCGGTGCGAACCGCCGTGGTCGCGTCATACACGCGCGCGCCGGCGGTCAGCGTGTAGGTGATGGCGAGTTTGGTGATGGCGCCGGTGGCGGAGACGCTCGCCGGCGCGGAATAGTTGCCCGGGTCGGCGGTGCCGTCGGCGCTGAACAATTCAAACGCCAGCGAAGTCACCGCATGGCTCGCGGCGACATTCTTGGCGGCATAGACGCCGCCGGTCACGCGCAAGTCTAGGTTCTGCCCGCTGACTTCGCCGGACACTTCGCCGCCGCCCGACACCGAACTCGCGCCGAAAGCGGAGCCGCCGTCGTAGGTCTTGGTGATCTCCACCGCCGACACGGTCACCGCTTTTTTGGTGATGACGCCGCCGGTGGAAACCGCCGGCAAATTGTAGTTCGCCGGCAAAGTCCCGCTCGAGCCGGGCGCGGCGGCGAGGGTGTAAAGCGCGCTTGACACGCCGACATTCGCGCTCACATCGGCGCCCGCATACGCGCCGCTGTTGGCGGTGTGCCGCAGAACCAACTGCTCGCCGGGCGCTTCGCCGGTGATTTCGCCGCCGCTGAGCGTCGCCCCGGCGGTGAACACGCCGCCGTCGTAAACCTTGGTCAGCACCGCCGCCGCGGCCGTGACCGAGCGCTTGGTGATGCTCGCGGAAACTTGGGCGGTCGCCAGTTGGTAATTCGCCGCTTTCGCGCCGCGCAACTCCAGCGAAAGCGAAGTGGCGTCGGCGACATTCTTGCTGTCATACGCGCCGAAGGCCACGCTGACCGCGCCGGCGCCGCTGAGGTCGGCCGACACCGGGCCGCGCCCGGCGGTGAACACCACCGCGATGCCGGCCGGCGCGGCGTCCGTGCCGTCATACACCTTGGTCGCCGCGCCGACCACTTCCGCTTCCACCGTCCGCCGCGTAATCACGCCGCGCACGGTGATGGAGGACGGGAGTTGGTAGTTGTTCACATCGGCGCCGCCGCCGGCCGCGGCGAGCGCAAACTGCGCGCCGTTAAAGCCGAGGTTGCTTCCGACGCCGGCCTGCGCATAGGTCCCCGCGTCCTGCGCGGTCAACGCCAATTGCTCGCTGCCGGCCGCGCCGCTGACCGCGCCGCTGCCGCTTTGAATGCCGCTGCCGCCGAAAGCGGTCGTGCCGTCGTAGGTTTTTTCCAGCGCCACATCGGCGACCGTCACGGTCTTCGGCGTGATGGACGCGGCCACCGTGCCGTCCCCGCCGGGCGCGTAGTTGCCGGCGGCGGCGCCGCCGAGCGTGTAGGAAATCGCGCTCGCGTCGGCGACGTCTTTGTCGTCGTAATCGCCGAACACCACGCTGACCGCGTCCGAACCGACGATGTCGCCGGCGGCGAAGACGCCGCTGATGCCGGGCGGCGCGCCGAGTCCGCCGTCGTAGGGCTTGCTCGCGCCGGTGGCGGTGACGGTAACCGGTTTGCGCTCAATCACGCCGGTAACCGCGAGCGGCGACGGCAGTTGGTAATTGGACGGTTTCGCGCTTCCGTCGGCGCTGACCAGCGCCGCGACCGGGCTGCTCATCGCCGCGCTGCCGACGCTGGCCGAGCCGTAGACGCCGCCGGTCAACTCCATTTCCAGATTCTCGCCGGCGAGCGTGTTGCCGACCGCGCCGCCGGTGACCACGCTGCCGGCAAAATCGGCGCTGCCGTCGTAGGTCTTGGTCGCGGTAACCGCGGCGATGGTGACCTCGCGCGGCGTGATGGTGAAAGAGTTGGAGCCGGCCAGGGTCACCGTGTATTTCAGCCCGGCCGGGCTGATCAGCGGCAATTCCGTTTTCAGCGCATACGCGTATGCGCCGGCGTCGTCGCCCGCGGCGCGCGAAAACGGCGGCGCGCTGAACACCGCGTCCTTGTCATCGCCGCCGGTGAACCCGGTCGCGCTGAAATCCAGCGCCGGGTCGGCTTCGCCGTATGCGCGGCTGTGCGCGTTCGGCGTAACCGCCAGCGGAATGCGCGCCGGGTAGCGGGTTACGGTGAAAGTGTAGGCGTCGGTCGCCGCGCCGTCCTCGGCGGTGATCGCCACATTGATGGTGTTCTCGCCCTCGCTCAGCGAAATCGCCGCGCTCGCCGAACCGTGCGCCACGGCCGCGCCGTTCACGGTGACGCGCGCGAAGCGGTCGGCGGTCGGCGTCAATGTGACGCTCGTGGTCTCGTTGCCGACGAACGCGGTGTAGGCCTTGGTCGCGGCGGCAAACCGCTCCACCAGCGGCACCGCATTGCCGTCGGCGTCGCGCAGCGCGGCCGCGGACAGCGTCGCGTCGGAGGAGGCGCGCGGGCGGGTCACGGTGACGCGGTAGTTTTTCTGCCCGCCGCCGCCGGAACTCGCGCCCACCGAGATGCGCATCTCCACCGTCACCGAGCCGCCCTCGGCGACATCAATCGGGTTGCTCGGCGTGTTGTTGGCGAGGTTGTTCTGCAGCAGCGTCGCCGTTCCGCTCTCAATCCTGTAGATCGCGATGTTGGACGGCGAAAAATACACGTCGGCGCTGAGTTTGAAAGTGCCGCTTTGGCGCAGCGCCGCCGTATACGAGGCGCCGTGTCCGTTCGGATGAAAATTCGGCGAGGTTTGGAGAACCTCGTCGTCCTTGCCGGTGACCCGCAACGAATGCGCGCGCGCTTCGTTGATCGCGCCGGTAAACCCCGGCGTCAGATACGCGGTCATCGTGTAGGTCTTGGTGCTGCCGTCTTCGGCCGTGACCGCAAAGGTGTAGACGGAGTGCGGCCTTTGGCGGTCAAACCGCAGAATGCTGTGCTGGACACTATTGTGCACCCTCATCCCGCTCGGGACCTCCCGGGTCTTTGCGCACCGTTCGTTGGTTCTGAACAGGCAAAAGTTCATGCTGCCTTGCGGGCTCGAGATGCTCCATTGCACGGTCGCGCCCGCGTGATTGGTGGTTGCGCTGATCCACCTTGCGTTGGGCTGGATACCCGGGTCGTGCTTGGGGTCGTTGTTGCGCATCACCGCGGAATACTCGGTAACCGCCGGGTCAAACGCCGGGCGAAACGCCATGAACGAGGTGTTGACATCCAACGCGCGCAAAGTCGCGTCGGAAGACGCCGCGCGCGGCGTCGCGGTGGCGCTCGCGGCCGCGCCGTCGCCTTCGTCATTGACCGCGAACACCTGAAACTCGTATTCCACGCCGCCGGTGAGCCCGCTCACCGTGTGCGAAGTCGCGCCGGAAGCCTCCACGCCGCGGTCGTCCGCGGCGAAAGCGGGCCCGCCGCTCGCGCGCCAGCGCACGCGGTAGGTGGTAATCGGCGGATGCGGCTCGGGGTCCGGCGCCTGCCAGGAGAGTTGCACGCTCTCCGGCGCGGCCGGCGCGGCGGCGGCGCTCGCCGTGAGATTGCGCGGCGCGGTCGCAACCGCGGGCGCGCCGGTATAGACGACTTCGCCGTCGCCGCACGACGCCAGCCAGTAGTTGTCGCCCGGCAGTCCGGAGGCGATTGCCAGCGTGCCGCACTGCGTCGGCTGCGTGCCGCGCCCGGAGGCCGGCGTGCGCGTGCCCAAAGTGAACGCGCCGGTGAACACCTGCGCGGCGGTGTCGCCGCCGACCAGGCCCTCGTCCACGCCTTCGCCGATGACCAGAAAATCGCGGTTCTGCGGATTCGGCGGCGTGGTCGCGGCGGTGCCGCCCGGGGTTACATGCAGCGGACGGCGGTTGACCAGGCCGGTAATGCGGCTGTTTTCCACGCGGTAGTTGTCTTTGTCCCCGCCCTCGCGCGCGATCAGGGCGGCCGTGACCTGCTTCTCAAAGCCGGCGTTGATGTCGGCATACCGGCCGCCCGATGCGGACAAGGTAATATCTTCGTCGGCCTGCAGCGGCGGATTGGCCGACAGGATGGTGATGTCGCCGGTAACGGCGGTGGTGCCGTCATACACGCGCGGCGCGACCTTGCCGAACACCGTGAGTTGCAGCGGGGTGATGCTGCCCGTGGGGCGCGACGCGAGTTCGTAATAGGCCGCGGATTCGCCGGCCAATTCGCAGTTGATTTGCTTGTTCTCGCCGGCGTTTTTGTCCGCGTATGCGCAGTTGCGCGCATACAACTTTCCCGGCTGCGTGTCGTCAATCGCCACGCCGTTCACGGTGCGCGCGCCGACCACATTGCCGAACGCCGGAATCTCCTGCGTCACGGCCGCGGAGCCGTCATACACTTTGTTCAGGGTTCCGGCGTGGGTAAGCCGGCGCTTCGGGATGGTCAGGTTGCCGCTGACGCTCAGGGTGTAGCGCGCCGCGGCGTCGGCCGAGGCCCACGGTATCGGGTCTTTCGGCCGGTAGTTGTATACGCCGGGCGTCTCGCCGGGCGCGCGCGTAACCGGATCTGCGGAAAACACCGTGGCAAAGTCCACCGGCAGGGCCGCCCGGGGAATCGCCGGATCATTCGCGCCGTAGGCTTTTCTGTGGTTGCCGGCGGGCCACGACAGCGTCTGTTTGGAGGACGCGGCGCGGCTGACGGTGAGAATGTAGGTGAGCCTGGTTCCGTCGTCGGCGGTGACCTCCAGCCGCACTTCGCGCGATCTGTCCGCGGCGAAATTTATCGCCCGGTTGTCGCCGCTTGCGCTCGTGTGACCGGGGCTGGTGATCCGCGCGGCGGTGGTGCGGCCGTCGGTGGCGTCGGCCAGCACGAGATGGGCGAGGCGGCTGGTATTCGGCAAAACCACCGCGTAGCGCAGTTTGCTCGCGTCTCCCGGGGCAAACGGCGGATGAAAAATCGCGGTCTCATCGCGCAGCGTGGAAGTGCTGCAAAACGCGCTGCTTCCGCCGGGCTGGCGCTCGCAGGAGCGAAAGCGAATCGCGTCCAGCGTCGCAATGTTGCGCTGCGCGGTGTTGGTGATGGTGACCGTGTAGGTCTTCGTGGTCGCGCCGTCGGACGCGGTTACTTCCACATTGAGCGTGGAAGTGGCCGGCGGCGCGCGATGCAGCAAAAAGGCGCTCGGCGTTCCGGCGGCCAGCGCGCCGCGGTCGCCGCTCGTCAGCGCGTCGCCGCTGATGCGAATGCTCGCGCCCGCGGCTTCGGGCGCGGCGATCACCCGCACCCGCCCGGGCAGCGCCGCGGTGTAGGCGGTGGTGTCCGGCGAAAAAGCCGCGCCCAGCGCGCCCGAGGTAAACCGCAACTCGCGAAGCCGCGCGTTTTGCGCGTCGGGAATCACCTGCGTGCGGGTGATGTTGAGCGTGTAGGTTTGGCTGCTTTGCCGGTCGGCGGCGGTGACCGCCAGTTCAAGTTTGTTCGCGCCGCCGTTTGCGAGGGAGAGCGCGATCTCGCCGCTCTCCGCGCCGCCGGCCAGCGCGGCGCCGTTCAGCGTCATGCTCGCATTGCTGTCGGTCGGCGTCGCGGTGACTTTGACGAAGTTCGCCGGGCGCGGCACAAGCGCGGAATACGACCTCGTGGAGCGGTGAAACGCGCGGTCAAACACCACCGCGGAGCCGTCCGGCGTCGCCGCCGACAAAGCGGAGAGCGCGCTCGCGGCGCCGGCGGTCAGCGGCGGAATCACCCGCACCGTGTATTGGCGGCTGCCCGATGCGCCGGTCACCTGCACGATGATGTCCGTCTCGGAACCGGGCGCGCCGGCGGCGGAAATGTCATTGCTCAGCGCGCCGCTTGCGAGACTCGCCTGAAAAGCGGCGCCGTTGAGGCGAACCGAGAGGCTCGCGGTATTGGCCGCGGCCGCGGTCGCGCGGACTTTCAGCGTGGCGTCCTGATTGTTCGGCAGCCGCACCACATAATTGCCGACATCGGCCTCAAATTCCGGCGTCAAATCCAGCGTGGAATTGTCGGCGGTATTGACGACCTCCAGCGCGGAAAGCGCCAGCGGATGCGGCGCGGGGGCGCGCACGATGTTGAGGAAATATTCGCTGGCCGGGCTGGTGTCGCCCTTGCTGCCGAGCGCGAAGGCAACCGAGTCCGTGTGGATGCTCAGGCGCACCGCCTGGCCGCCCTCCGGAACCGCCACCGATTGCACACTACGCGCGTTTTCGGTGAGGTCCTCCACTTTGCTGCTGACGCCGTCCTCCCATTTGCGCAGGTCAACATTGCGGTGAACCCGGCGGTGGGGACTGGCCGGGTTGTGATACGGGGGGTGTATCGCGCGAACCTTGATCGCGCTCACATCAAACGGCACGACCACATTGTATTCGCCGGTCAGCGGCGAGTAGACCGGCGTCAGCGAAAACTCCCGCGAATCGTCGCTTGCGTCGGAAACGACGATTCCATGCGGCGACGAGTTGTGCGAGAGCAGCGCGAGAACGGTGTAAGTCTTGGTGGTTCGTCCGTCCGCGGCCGTGACCACGAAAGTGTATGTGCGGGTGCCCCTGGGGGGGAAATCTCCGCTGCCCGAGGCCGTAGTCTGAACGCTCTGGCCGGCCCTGGTTTGCGGGCTAACCGACAAAGTCGCAGGCCGCGGGGTGGTTCTACCGCTTGCATTATTCGTGAAGAAAGCAAGATAGTTCTCCACCTGCGGATCAAACGCCGGAGCCAACTGCGGAGACGGACGCGCCGTGTTCCCGCGGAGTTCACCGTCGTTAAGATTGATGCCGGCCAGCGTCGCATCCGACGACTGCGCATGCGCCTGAAAAGGCGCGGCGAACAAAACCAAAAACACGCCAAGCGCGGCGGGGAAAAATTTGACGGGAAGTTTCATCGGTATATCTCCGGGGGGGTGGGGGGAAATTGGCGGGAAAATCGCGCCTAAAAATCATAGCAAATCGCGGCGAAAAATGCCGCCCATTTTCGCCGCGCCGCCCATTAAAAAGCGCCGCGGAAAACCGCCGCTGAAAACTCCCCGCGGAAAACCTCCGCCGAAAATCCCCGCGAAAAACCCCGCGCGCAGGCGGTTACGGCCGCAAGTTTTGGATGTTGCCCGTGATTTCGGCGGCGTCTTTGTTGTCAAAACCGCGCACCAAATCATCGCCGCGCAAACCGAGCGTGTATCTCGCGATAAAAATCCCGTCGGCGAAGCCGGCCTCGCCGTCGGCGTCCACATCCAGCGCTTTGGAATCCACGCCCTTTTGGATTTCCGCCGCAAACGCCGCGGCATTTCCCGCGGCGCTCTGTCCGCGCACCAGAAGTTCTCCGCGAACGCCGAGCAAATACCGCGCGATGATGATGCCGTCCTGCGGCGTCTCCGCGGTCGCGGCGTCCAAGTCCAAATCAAAAATCACCGCGCGAATGGTGAACTGCGTCTCGGCGCGCGCGGCCGCGGCGTCGGTCACGCTGTAAACAACCCGCGCTTCGCCGGCCGCGGACGGCGTGCCGGAAATTTCGCGGCGGTTCGCGTTGAAAGACAAACCGCCGGGCAAATTGGAAACCGCGTAAATCAGCGGCGGCACGCCGCCCTCGGCCGCGCCCAGCGCAATCGGCGCCGGCAAGGGCGCGCCGGCGCGGACGGTCAAATCTTCCTGCGCCGCCGGAAAACGCAATGAGGACCGGGTAACGGTCACGGTGTAGGTTTTCGTGGTCGTTCCGTCCTGCGCGGTGACCACCACCAAAATGTCTTTCGGCACATTGACGACCAGCGCGATTTCGCCGCTGGCCGCGCCGCTTGCGACCGCTGTTCCGTCCACGGTAACCGAGGCGTTTGAATCATCCGTCGTCGGCGTGAAAGTTAAGCCGCTGACGCTATTCGCCACGTTTACGGTGTAAGCGACTGTCGCCGCGTCAAACTGCGGCGACAAAACCGCGCCGCCCGACAGCGTCAAGGCCGAGAGATTTGTATTTTCGGACCGGAGGACGGTCACGGTGTAGGTTTTCGTGGTCGTTCCGTCCTGCGCGGTGACCACCACCA
>JALCBG010000013.1:46914-48772 GCA_028066695.1 Gammaproteobacteria bacterium
AAATGTCTTTCGGCACATTGACAACCAGCGCGATTTCGCCGCTGGCCGCGCCGCTCGCGACCGCGGCGCCGGCGACGGTGACCGCGGCACTGGAATCGCTCAGCGTCGGCGTAACCGTAACGCCGCTGTTGTTATGCGCCACGGTTGCGGCGTAAGAAGTTGTCGCCGCGCCAAACTGCGGCGACAAAACCGCGCCGCCCGACAGCGCCAGGCCGGCGAGGTCGGCGTTGTCGGACTGGCGCAGCACCTGCAATGTGTAGGTTTTCTTCGCCACTCCGTTTTGCGCGGTGACCACCACATCAATCCTTTTTCGCACACCGGCAACCAGCGCAATTTCCCCGCTCGCGGCGCCGCTTGCAACCGCGACGCCGTTCACGGTAATCGTGGCGTTTGCTTCCTCCGCGGTCGGCCTGATACGGATGCTGCCAATGCGGTTCGGCACATCTGCGAAATCCTCAAAAAACACGGTGGAAAAAAACACGGTGGAAAGTTCCTCCGACAACCCGCCCGCGCCCAACATGAACCAACTGTCCAGATTCGCATTTGCCGACGGAGCGCGGGTTACGGTCACCTTATAGGTCTTCGTCGTCATGCCGTCGCGCGCGGTCACAACCACCGTAATCGTTTTCGGCGTATTGACTTCCAAATTGATTTCGCCGCTGGCCGCGCCGCCGGCAACCGCCGCGCCGTCCACGGCGACCGAAGCATTTGGATCGTTCGGCGTCGACGTCACCGTAACGCCGCCGACATCCACGACGCTCGCGGTGTAAGAAGTTGTCGCCGCATTAAAACTCGGCGACAAAACCGCGCCGCCCGATAGCGCCAAAGTGGCGAGGTCGGCATTGTCCGGCGCGGGCGCGTCGCGGAGGGCGGTGATGGTGTAAGTGGTGGAGGCGCTTCCGTCAAACGCGTCAACTTCCACCAAAATGTCTTTCGGCTCGCCGACCACCAGCGGGATTTCACCGCTGGTGCCGCCGCTGATGACCGCCGTGCCATCTACGGTCACCGCGGCCAGCACATTTCTCGCGGTCGGCGTTACCGCGACACCGTCGGCGCTGTTCGGCGCGCGCGCGGCGTAAGAGGTGGTCGCCGCCGCAAAACTCGGCGACAAAACCGCGCCGCGCGACAGCGACAGGTTGGACAAAGTCGCGTCGTTTTCGGAGGCGGAAGGCCGCCCGCGCACCACAATGACCTGGTATTCCAGCGTGGTTGTCCCGTCGGGCGCGGTAACCACAATGGTAACCACGCGCGGCAATTTTTGCGTCCACGGCAAGAATACAGAGCAGTATTCGTCCTCGCGAATCGCATCCTGCGCCGGTGAAAATTGCGCGGGCACGGTGGTAACACAGGTTGCATTCGGGTTGGATGTGGTGTAACGGAGATTGCCCGAATTGTAAAAAGCATTCAGTTGAATGACCGGAGTTACCCGGGTTCCGCCGGTGCAGGCAATCTCGGGCTGAAAACCGCCGGGGTTGGTGCATCCCGCAGACCCGGCTTCGCTAAAAGTGATTGATGCCAAGTCGCCGTCGTCATCAGTCACGGCAATCCGCGTCAACTTCGCATCACTGGACTGCGCCCACGCCGCCGACGGCGCCGCCGCCAGCAACAGCAGCGCGCCCAGCCGCGCCCACGCGGACAAAACTCGCATTGGATTATTCGCCCCCCAATTTGAGGGGGCCGGTCGGCGGAAAAAATCTATGGCGTTTTTCATGGGGTTCTCCGAGTGGTGCGGCAAATGCGCGGCCCGGCGCGCTTGCGCCGCCGCGATTATACCCCCTCCAAATTCCGGCGCGGGCGAGCGAATTGCCGCCGTCATACACCTTGTGCAGCACCACCGCGCCGACCACCGCCTCGCGCG
>JALCBG010000069.1 GCA_028066695.1 Gammaproteobacteria bacterium
ATGAGCGTGAAGCCCAACACTTTGTTCACCGGCGACAATCTCTACATTCTCGCCGGCATGGACAGCGAGAGCGTGGATTTGATTTATCTGGATCCGCCGTTCAACAGCAAGCGGCTCTACAAGGCGCCCATCGGCAGCAAGGCGGCCGGCGCGGCGTTCAAGGACATGTGGAGTTGGGACGATGTGGATCAGGCGCGACTGGAGTCATTGCTGGAAGAGTACCCGGCGCTTTTTTATTTGGTGAGTTCCACCGGGCTTGCGCATTCCAAGGGAATGGCCGCGTATCTCCTCTACATGGCGCAGCGGCTGGTGGAGATGAAGCGTGTGCTGAAGCCGACCGGGTCGGTTTACCTGCACTGCGACCCGACCGCGTCGCATTACTTAAAGGCGCTGATGGACATGATTTTCGGCAAGGCGCAGTTTCTCAATGAAATCGTCTGGTATTACCCGGGCGGACTCAAGCGCGCCGGCAAGCAGTTTCCCCGCGAGCATGACATCGTGCTGTTTTATTCGCGCACGAGCGACCGCAGCCGCGTGTTTAACCTGCAGCGCCGCGAAGTTACGCGCGATGTCGCCTTGTGGCAGCGCTGGGGAAAATACAGCAGCGACAACCAAACCGTAAAGTTTGGTGAAATTCCGGTCACCGACAAGGTGAACCGGGAGCGCCAAATTAAAAAGTTTGCCAACAAACACGGCCGGCAGCCGAAAGATACGGACGTCGCATACACGCTTGAAGGCGCGATTGTGGAAAGCGTGTGGGACGACTGCCCGGCGGTGTACCGCAGCAGCGAGCGCACCGGCTACCCGACGCAAAAACCGCTCTCGCTGCTGGACCGAATTATTGAGGCATCCAGCAATCCCGGCGACGTGGTCTTTGACCCGTTCTGCGGATGCGCGACCACATGCGTCTCCGCGCAGAACTTGCGCCGCAAATGGATCGGCATTGACATCAGCGAAGTCGCGGCCACGCTGGTTGCCGAGCGGCTGGCCGATGCGCACGGGAAAATCTTCACCAACTTTACACACCGCAGTGATGTGCCGGTGCGGACCGACATTAAACTGGTGGACCTCAGCGTCCCCAAAACCAAAACTGCTATCAAAAAACGGCTTTACAAAGAGCAGAAAGGCATTTGCAGCGGCTGCTTGGTCGCGTTTGAAGCGCGCAATCTGGATATTGATCACATCATCCCCGAATCAAAGGGAGGTCCGAGCCACTACGACAACTATCAACTGCTGTGCGGAAACTGCAACAGCATCAAGGGCAACCGCCCGATGGAATATTTGCGCGCCAAAATCAAGGCGCGCAACGACGCGCTGGACATGCAGGTCAGTTTCGGCTGACGGCGGCGGGCTTGTCCGCATCACCCGCCTTTCCACCCCTCCCGCAACTCCCGCTTCAAAATCTTCCCGGCCGCATTGCGCGGGAATTCTTCCAGCACCACGGCCGCGCTGAGGCGCTGAAACTTTGCGTCCACGCGCGCGTTTACCCATTCCACCAATTCTTCGCCGGATAATTCGCCGCTGCAGGTTACCGCGGCGACCGGGGTTTCGCCCCATTTTGCGTCGGGCACGCCGAAGACCGCGACTTCGGTTACGCGCGGGTGGCGGATGGCGACTTCTTCTATGTCGCGCGGGTAGACATTGGCGCCGCCGCTGATGATCATGTCTTTTTTGCGGTCCACCAAAAATACGAAACCGTCTTCGTCCATGTAGCCGAGGTCGCCGGAATGCAGCCAGTTGCCGCGCATGGCCTCGGCGGTCATGTCCGGGCGGCCGTGGTAGCCGGGCATCAGCAGGGGGCCGCGGCCGCAGATTTCGCCGATTTCGCCGGGGGCGCAAGTTTCGCCGGACTCGTCAAGGATGCGCACTTCGGTGAAGGCCGCGGCCGCGCCGACCGAGTCGGGTTTGCGCGTTGCGTCGTGTTTGTCCAGCACGGTCATGAAGCCCTCGGTGACGCCGTAGAGTTCGTAAAACCTGCCGGGCAAGAGTTTGTGAATGCGCTGCTTGTGCGCGCTGTGCAGCGGCGCGCCGACGCTGCCGAGCATTTCCAATGAGGAAAGTTTTTCCGGCGAAAAATCCGGGCTGTCCAAAATCGCGATGACCTGCGCCGGCACCAGCATTACATGGGTGACGCGCTGTGATTCAATTTCCTTTATGAAATGCGCCGCGTCAAAACCGGCGTGCAAAATGTATTTGCAGCCGAGATACATCCACGGCATCACCGTGAGCATCGCGCCGTTGAACACCAGCGAGCCGGCGTGCAGCGCGACGCTTTCCGGCGTCATGCGCCAGGCGCCGGCGAACAGCGCGCAATACATCGCGCGAATGTAGTGGGTATGCACGATTCCCTTGGGCGCGCCGGTGGTGCCGCTGGAATACATGATGTTGTATTCGTCATCGCCGCTGATGTCGGCGCGCGGCGCGTCGGTGGATGCGTTCGCGGTTAATTGCGCGTAATTTTTAAATCCGGCGACTTCATCATTGCCGACCAAAACAAAATGCTCCACCTGCAACTCCGCGCGAATTTCATTTAGCGCATCGGCCTGCGCAGCATCGGCGATGACCATCTTGCTGCCGGAATCCTGCAGCAGGGTTTTTATTCCGCCGGGCCGCAGCAGCGGACTGCACGGCACCACCACGATGCCGCTGGCGGCGGCGGCCCAATACGCGGCCAGTAGTTCAAAACAATTGGGAAGAATGGTCGCGACCTTGTCGCCTTTTTTCAGACCGCAATCCAGCCAGGCGTTGGCGAGTTTGCTTACCTCGGCATGCAGTTGCGCGAAAGTGCAGGCGCGCCCGTCGCAAATCAGCGCCTCGCGCTGCGGGCGAATGCGCGCGTGGTCGGCGAGCAGGCGGGAAATGGTCGGGAGCATTTACCGATTGTATGGGTTCAAGCGCGACTCGCCGCCTTGCGTTTCTTTGCCGGGGTTTTTGCGGCGATTTTTTGCGCCCCGGTTTCTGCGGGAAGTTCGGGCCGGCCGGTCGCGGTCGCGACCACGGTCGCGCTGACAAAGAGTTCGCCGTCAATGTCGTGGCGCACATGGTTGTCGTCGCTATGAACGCGAGTTTCCACGGAACTTGCGCCGGCAGATTTTGCCAATTCCCCCGCTTCGCGCCGCGCGATTTCATGCGCGGTTTTCATCGCCTTTTCCAGTTTTTCAAAAACCATCGGCGACTCGCCGTGGAACAAATAGAACACGCCGAATTGCGGCTGGGTCACGGTGACGCGCGCGGTTTGCACGATTGCGCCGAGCGCGGCGCCGACCGCGTTGGCGACTTCGGCGTGCGGCGGCAAATGCAGTTGCACGCGCAATGACTTCGCCACCTGCGGAAAATAATCGCCGGCGGGTCCGCCGACCGCGACCAGCGGAAAGTCCGCGTCAAAATTCAATTGAAACAGCGGCTCCAATCCGCGCGCGCGGCGCAGCGCGATTTCGGCGAGGAGTTGCGTCAGGTTGCGCGCCGCGGCGTCGGCGAGCAGGCCGTGGCGGTTGAGCGCGGCCTCAATGATCTTGCCGCTGATTTCGCGCGCGACCAAATCAAACACCTCGCGGCACGGCGCGGCCGCGTCTCCGGCCGGCCAGCCGCCGCAGCCGTAAAGATGCCGCATCTGCCGCGCCCAGATTTCCGCGCCGAGTTCCGCGCCGCGCGCGTTCCAGTGCGCGCTTAAACCCAAAACATGCGTGGCGTCCGACGGCGTGAAGCCGCTGTAAATCACCAGCCCCATGCGCTCCATTTTTGCGAGCGCGCGCAAAAGTTCGCGGTCATCTTCGCGCAGCGGTTCCAGTTCAATCGGGCCGTCCGCCAACTTTTCCCATGCATCATGTTCATGCGGCTCCAGTTGCCGCAGCAGCGCCTCGTTTTTTTGCAGGCGCAACGCGAAGCGGTTGTTGCGCGGATTCGGCGCGGCGCGCAGTTGGTGTTCCAGTTTCGGCAGGACTTCCGGGAACTGATGCGCGAGCAGGCTCATCGGCACCACGCGCCGGCCGGAAAGCGCCAACTTGCCGCGAAAGCGCACTTCGCTGTCGCCGCCGAGTCCGGCCGAGAACACGCGAATCGCTTCTATCATCGGCTGCCACTCGCCGATGCGCGCGCCGTCGGCGCAGAGTTCCGGGCGGCCGTCGCGGACGATGGCGATGTCGGTGGTGGTGCCGCCGATGTCCACCACGATTGCGTTGCGTTTTTCCGAGAGCGCGCACGCGCCGGTTACGCTTGCGGCCGGTCCCGACAAAACCGTCGCGAGCGGCTGGCGCAATGCGGTGCGCGCGTTTACCAGCGAGCCGTCTCCTTTTACTATCATCAGCGGCGCGCGCACACCGTGCCGGCGCAGCGTTTCTTCCAGCGCTTTTATCAACTCGGTGATGTAGGGAATCATGCGCGCGTTCAGCGCGGCGGTGAGCGCGCGGCGCGGCGCGCCGAGCGCGGTGGCGAGTTCGTGGCCGCACGCGACCGGCTTGCCGCAGGTTTTGGAAATTAATTCGCGCAGTGCATTTTCATGCGCGTTGTTGCGCGTGGCGAAAAGTCCGGACACGGCGAACGCCGAGACTTTTTCATTTTGCGCGGCGATTTTTTCTTTTGCGAATGCAAGGTCAAGCGGCGCGAGTTCGCGGCCGAGCGCGTCGTGGCCGCCGGCGAGCGGAATTAATGCGTCCGCCGGCAGAATTTCGCGCAGGCCGCTTTTTGCGATTTGCTGCTCGCTGTAGCCCGGCAGCAATATTGCGACCGGCGCGCCGCGCCCCTCCACCACCGAGTTGGTGGACAGAGTGGTGGAAAGCGCGGCCAATTCCACCGCGCCGAGTAGGTCGCGCGGCAGCCCGCCGAGCGCGCCGCCGATGCCGACCGAGAGGTCGTAACCGGTGGTCAGGCTTTTGTGCTTGGCGAGCACCTCGCGCCCGCCCTGCAAAATCACGGCGTCGGTGTAGGTGCCGCCGGTGTCAATTCCGAGTTGAAGCGGCATCGGCATGGGAGAAGTTTTTGCCCGCGCGGATTATACAAACCGCGCCGCCGGACATTTCCGGGCGGCTTGACATCGCCGCCGCATTTCCCTATGATTTCGCGTCCGTCCCCACCCAACCCGGCACATATTAATGAGCGCCAAAAAAACCACCGAGAAAAAGTCCGCCGAGGCATCTTCCGCAAAAAGCGCGGCCTCCGCAAAATCCAAAGATCCGCAAGAACAGATTTACCAGCGGATTTTTTCCTACATGGACCTGGACATGAACGGCCTGGTCAGCGTGGAGGAAATCCACAACACGCTGGCGGCGCGCGGCTACACGCCCGACAACCAGCGCGTCCGCGAGTTCTGCGAAAAACTCAAGGGCCTGAAGAAGGACAAAATTGACCTGCCCACTTTCAAGGAGATCGCCCGCAACCACATCATTTTGCTGGAGAAGGCGCTTTCCGGCGGGCTGGTCATTCCCGACTTCCAGAAGTTCACCGAACAACTGGAAACAATGTTCGCCGAGGCGGCGAAAAACGACGGCGGGCAGGTCGCCGATTACATTCCGCAACTGGCGAAAGTTCCGCCGGAAAGTTTCGCGCTGTCGGTGTGCACCGTGGACGGGCAGCGCTGGTCCATCGGCGAGAGCGGGGAATTTTTCAGCATTCAATCCACCTCCAAGCCGTTCAGTTACTGCATCGCGCTGGAGGCGCACGGGCGCGACAAGGTGCACAAACATGTCGGGCGCGAGCCGAGCGGGCAGCGCTTCAATGAAATCGTGCTGAACCGCAACGGCAACCCGCACAATCCGATGATCAACGCCGGCGCCATCGTCACCTCGTCTCTGGTGCGCCCGGAGTTGCCGCCGGCCGAGCGGTTTGATTTCTTCATCGGCGTGATACAGAAATTGTGCGGCGAAACCGGCGAGCCGGTGTTCAACAACGCGGTCTATCTTTCCGAGAAAGAAACCGCCGACCGCAACTACGCGCTCGCGTATTTCATGCGCGAGAACAAGTCCTTTCCGAAGAACTTTGAACTGCAGGAGACCATGGACTTTTACATGCAGTGCTGCAGCGTGGAAATGAGTTCGGAAATGATGGCGACCGCGGCGGCGACGCTGGCGTTCGCCGGCATCTGCCCGACCACCGGCGAGCGCGTGTTCTCCTCGGGCGCGGTTAAGGACTGCCTTTCCATGATGTCGTCGTGCGGCATGTATGACTACTCCGGCGAGTTCGCCTTTCGCGTCGGCATGCCGGCGAAATCCGGGGTCGGCGGCTGCGTCATCATCGTGGTGCCGAATCTTCTCGGCATGTGCATTTGGTCGCCGCCGCTGGACGAATACGGCAACTCGGTGCGCGGCGTGCAGATCTGCCAGGAGTTGGTGAACACCTACAACTTCCACACCTACGACTCGCTGATCAAAACCAGTTCCAAAAAGACCGACCCGCGCATGCGGCAGACTTCGTCGCAGGCGCAGAACATTTGGACCATGATCTGGGCCGCGTCGCAGGGCGACTTGGACGAGATTCGCCGCTTGGAGGCGCTCGGCGTGGACATCAACGAGGGCGATTATGACGGGCGCACGCCGCTGCATTTGGCGGTCGCCGAGGGGCAGGCCGCGGCGGTGCAGCATTTCGTCTCGCGCGGCGCGCATGTGGATGTCAAGGACCGCTGGGGCGAGACGCCGATGCAGGAGGCGAAGCGGCAAAAGCGCGACGACATTATCAAGACGCTGAGCGGCGGCAAAAAAAGCGGCGGTTAATCGGCCGCGGGGGCCGCCACAAACGCGCGCATGTGAAAGGCCGCGTGCGGCGGCGCGTAGCGGTATGCGGAATGCGGGCATGCGCGGCGCGCCAGGCAGCCGCCGCGCATGCAGTCGGAGTTTTCTGATTCGCGCAAATAATTGAAGCAGGCGCGCGCGTCGTATTCGCGGCCGGTGAAGGCCGAAACCGGGCAGGCGCGCAGGCAGGGTTTTTCCGCGCAATTGGCGCAGATGTCGGTTTTTAATTTCGCAACGGATTGCGCCGGCGCATGCGCAAAAATCAGCGCGAAACGATAGGCGTGCCACAGCCCGAACTCCGGGTGAATCAGCATGCCGAGCGCCGAGTTTTGCAGTCCGGCGCGTTTGCCCCAGCGGACGAACGGGCGGTGCGGCATGCCGAACGGAAACACCGCGCGCGCGGAAAATTGCGCGGCCAATTCTTCGCCGATGCGCGCGCTCCA
>JALCBG010000070.1 GCA_028066695.1 Gammaproteobacteria bacterium
CGCCGCGCGCGAAAAAACACAGGAGATTTTGAACACGCACTTCCCCGCGCACATCAGCGAGAAACTGGACGCGGAAATTCGCGGCGAGTTTGAGATTTTGCTGCCGCGGGAGAAGATGGTGGGGAAGGGGTCATGACCGACTTGCTCAGCAGCCCGTTTGCCCCCGCATTTGCGCAGTTTGCCGGGGAGATTCGCGATGAATGCATCATCTGCTCGCCCTATATCACGCGCCCGCCCATACGGGACTTGGTCAACGTGCTTGATGCAAAAAACCCGCAAAATGACATCAAAATACATGTCATCACGGATCTTTCCTGCCGCACCCTGGTGCAAGGTGGAACCGATGCCTCTGCCTTGTTGTATCTTTTTGCGCGACGCGACAATGTGCGCCTTACTAATCTGGCGGGTATCCATGCCAAAGTCTACATTGCAAACTCGTCAAGTGCAATCGTCACATCAGCAAACTTTACGCAGGGCGGCGCAGGAAGAAATTTTGAATATGGCGTACGCATCAAAACACGTGCCGCCGTGCGAAAAATCCGCGCGGATATCGAGGCATATCGAAGGCTCGGTGTCGGCGTCACCCATACTGCGTTGCGCAAAATTGACGTGCAGGCCAAAAAAGTAAAAACGCTGCTGCAGGCCGAGCAGCAGAAAATTGCGCGCGTGGTCAAATTGAAATCGGAGGCGCAGCAGCGTGTCCTTCAAAAACATTTGATCGAGATGCACGTCGAGAAAAAGAGCATCAATTCGATTTTTTCCGAGACTTTGGTATACCTGCTGTCCAAGCAGCCTGCAACCACCAAAGAATTAAATTTGCTGGTGAGCGCCATTCATCCGGATTTGTGCGATGACGATGTCGTTTATGTGAATGACGAAGGCGTCTCTTACGGACGGAAGTGGAAGCACCGTGTGCGGCTCGCACAAGCGCATTTGCAGCGCACCGGGCGCATCGCTCGCGATGCACACACGAAAAAATGGCGCAAAATCTCTTAAATTTTCCGCATATCGACAAAGAAATTGTCATCCCGATCATTTGTGAAAATTCGGGGTGCCAAAGCCATGGCCGTTGCATCAACGCAATCAGCGGGATTCCACTCGCGGATTTGGACTTGTTCTATGAAAACTACGACGGTGGCGACCTCGCCGACTACTGTCCGGTCTGCGGAAAATTGGGTGTGGCGGAAGATCCGGTCGTTGCATAGATTTGCTACCATCTCTATCGCGCCTGGAATTAATTTCCAGACCAATCCAGAAGCAATGGCAGAAACCAAATCCCTCCCCACCCAAGCCTGCGTCGTCATAGTCGGCGGCGGCGTCATGGGCGCCGGGCTGCTCTATCACCTCGCGCTGGAAGGCTGGAAGGACTGCCTGTTGCTGGAAAAAGGCGAACTGACTTCCGGCTCCACCTGGCACGCGGCCGGGCTTTGCCCGAGTTTTATCGCCGATTACAACATGGCGAAAATCCACAACTACGGCGTGCGCCTCTATCCGCAACTGGAAAAATTGACCGGGCAATATGTCAGTTGGCACGGCTGCGGCGCGATCCGTTTTGCGCTGAAGCCGGCCGAAGTGGAGTGGTTTCACCGCGTCGCCGCGGTCGGCAAACTGATCGGTTTCGGCTGCGAAATCATAGACCCGGCAAAAATCGCGCAACTCTGCCCGGGCGTGGTCACCGACGGCGTGCTCGCCGGCGCGTGGACCACCGACGACGGGCATGTCGACCCGGCCGGCGTGTGCAACGCGATGGCCGCCGGCGCCAAAAAACTCGGCGCGCGCGCCGTCCCGCACACGCGCGTTACCGGCATAAAAATGCGCCCGTCCGGCGAATGGGAGGTGCAGACCGAGCATGGCGCGGTGGTCTGTGAAATGGTGGTCAACGCGGCCGGCTGTTATGCGCGCGAGGTCAGCCGCATGGCCGGCACCGATATTCCGATCACCAACATGAAACACACTTATGTCGTCACCGAGCCGGCGCCGGAATTCGCCGCGCGCGACGGCGAGATGCCGGTGATGCGCGACCCGTATGCGTCCTCGTATTTTCGGCAGGAGCAAAAATCCGCGCTGATCGGAATTTACGAGACCGCGAACTCGCAGGAATGCTGGAGCGAGCGCGGCGGCTGGCCCGAATGGGAATCGCAGAACGAATTGTTTGAAGCGGACTTTGATCACCTCGCGCCCTACATAGAGCGCGTGATGGAGCGCAAGCCGGAGTGGGCGAACCTCGGCATTCGCCGCGCGGTGTGCGGCGCGATTCCGCACACGCCGGACGCGAACCCGCTGCTGGGACCCGCGGCCGGTCTGCGCAATTACTGGCACTGCAACGGCGCCTCCATCGGCATCGCGGCCGGCGCCGGCTCGGGCAAATACCTGGCGCAGTGGATGGTGCACGGCGATTCCGAAATCAACATGGCCGGCGTGGACCCGCGCCGCTTCGGCGACTACGCGCCCGGCGCTTACACCAAGGCGAAATCGCACCAGGACTACGAGCACATGTACGCGCTGCATTTGCCCGGCGAAGAGCGCCCGGCCTCGCGCAAAGCGCGGGTTACGCCGCTGTATGCGCGCCTTGGGGAGCAGGGCGCGGTGTACACCGAAGCCAACGGCTGGGAACGGCCGAAGTGGTTTTCGCCGGACGGCCGCGAAGAGCAGCCCGGCTTTCGCCACAACAACATCATGGAGGTGGTCGCCGAAGAATGCCGCGCGGTGCGCGAGCGCGTCGGCGTGATTGATTTGTCCGGCTTCGCCAAATACGAAGTGCGCGGCGGCGGCGCCGAAACGCTGCTGAACCGCATCAGCGCAAACCGCATGCCGGCGCGCGACGGCGGCATCGTGCTGACGCATTATTTGTCGGAGCAGGGGCGCATCATCGGCGAATCCACGGTGACGCGGCTGCGCGACGGGCATTACTACATCCTCTCCGGCGCGCTCTGCGAAGACCGCGACTTTGACATTTTGCGCTACGGCGTGAAGCCGGGCGAAGACGCGGCGGTTGAAAATGTAACCGGCGACTACGGCGTGCTGGTGGTCGCGGGTCCGCGGTCGCGCGCGACGCTGGCCGAAGTGACCAAAGCCGACTTAAGCAACGCCGCGCACCCGTGGCTGCGCGCGCGCGAAATTGAAATCGCCGGCGCGCAATTGCGCGCATTGCGCGTCAACTATGCCGGCGAGTTGGGCTGGGAATTGCACTGCCCGATGGAAAAGTTGCAGGAGGTGTATGACGCGGTGTGGTCGGCCGGCGGCGCGCATGGCATCGCCAACTTCGGCGCGTATGCGCTCAACTCGCTGCGCATGGAAAAAGCCTACAAAGGCTGGGGCGCGGAACTGACCAATGAAATCACGCCCTTTGACGCCGGCATTGAACGGTTCTTCGCCGAAGACAAAGCGGATTTCACCGGCAAAAAAGCGGCGCTGGAGTCGCGCGGCCGAAATTCGGACGGCGCGCAAAAATTGATTTATTTTGAAACCGAAAGCGGCGACTGCGATGTCGCCGGCGGCGAGCCGGTGTTTCACGGCGGGCGCGCGGTCGGCGTAACCACCTCGGGCGCGCTCGGGCATTACACCGGCAAAAGCCTCGGATTCGCCTATGTGGACGCCGCGCTGCTCGGCGGCGGCAAAAATGCCGGCGGATTTTCCGTGGAATTGCTCGGCGCGGAGCGCGCCATCACCGTCTTGAAGGAGGCGGTCTGGGACCCGCAAAACGAGCGGCCGCGCGCCTGAGCGGCCTCCGCCGGAATCCGGCGATTTCTGATGGGAATTTGCAGAATCGGGCGTAACTGCCGGAATTTTCGGTTTTTTCCGGCAAAAATCGCCGGCGAAACCGCCGCTTCCGCCGCCGAAAAAAAGTTAAATTATTTTTTCCGCTGGCGGTTTTCCCGGCGATTTTTTCGTATAATGCTCCCTGTCGCGCGATGCTTGTTTTGCGCGCCATCGGCCGAAAAACCGGCCCGCCAAAATATTGGCAGTTTTAGCACTGGGGGGTAGTGCAAGGCTGTCGTCATCTCCCCGATGGCGTCAGCCATTTTTTTTGTCCGCGCGCCGCGCGTCCCCCGCCTCACTTCCCCTGCATCCACTTCGCCGGGCGTTTTTCAAAAAACGCGGCGATCCCTTCCTTCGCTTCCTCGCGTTCCCAGATTTCGGCGAGCAATTCTGCGCAGGCGTCTTCATCGGCCTGGTTTGCCGCGACGCGCTTAATTAATTGTTTGCTGGTCGCGACCGCGCCCGGCGCGCACTGCAGCAACTCGGCGATTTCGCTTTCCACCGCGGCGTCCAACTCATTCGCCGGAACGGATTTGTCCAGCAGCCCGAGCGCGGCCGCTTCGTCTCCGTTGAAAAAATGCGCGTTCAACATGCACCGCCGCGCGTTGTGCGCGCCGATGCGCGCGATGATCGCCGGCGCGATGTTGGCCGGCGCGAGTCCGAGCCGCGTCTCGGTCAGGCTGAAGCGCGCCTCGCGCGCGCCGATGGCGATGTCGCAAACCGCGACCAGTCCGGCGCCGCCCGCATACGCGGGCCCGTGAACGCGCGCAACCAGCAGTTTGGAAATGCCGTCAAAAGCGCGCAGCAATTTGCTGAACCTGCGGCTTTCCGCGATGCGCTCCTCGCGCCCGCGCGCCAGGTTGTCGCGCATCCACCCCAAATCCGCGCCCGCGCAAAAACTCGCGCCGCGCCCGCCCAGCACCACCGCGCGCACTTCCGCGCGCCCGTCCAAATCGCAGGCCGCATCGGTCAACTCATCCAGCATGCGCGCGCTGAGCGCATTGTGCTTTTCCGCGCGCGCCATGTGCAGATAGGCGACGCCGCGTTCGTCAATTTTCAGGTCTATGGTTTGGTGGGGCATGACGGGGCGGGGTGGTCGTTGCGGGGAATTCAGTTCTTCCGGTAATCACGAATGTCATCAATCACCTTGCCATCATCGGCGAGCGCGCCGCGTTTTGCCCATTGGACTTCGCCGCGCACTTTGCATATTTCGCGGATGCTCGTGGCGACGGCGGCGGCGAGCGCGTCGTCGGCGCGCGCGTCGGGTTTGGGTTCGCAGTGCAGGGTCATTCGGTCGCGCTGTTCGTGCCAGTCTATGACCAGTCGCGCGCGCGCGACTTCGGGGTGGCGTTTCAGCATCTGCGTGATTTGCGACGGGTGGATGAACATGCCGCGCACCTTGGCGGTCTGGTCGGCGCGGCCGAGCCAGCCGCGCAGGCGGCGGTTGGTGCGGCCGCATTCGCTTTGCCCGGGCATGAACGCGGACAAATCGCCGGTGGCGAAACGGATCAGCGGGTAGTCGGGGTTCAAAGTGGTGACCACGACTTCGCCGGTTTCAAAGTCGGGCAGCGGCGCGCCGTCCGGCGAGACGATTTCCACATGCACGCCTTCATCTATGATGAGTCCGTCGTCGGCGCGCGATTCATAGGCGATCAATCCGAGGTCGGCGGTGGCGTAGCATTGCAGCGCGCCGATGCCGCGTTCGGCGAACTCGCCGCGCAACGCCGGCGGCAGCGCCTCGCCCGAGAGCAGCGCCTTGCGAAGGGCCGACACATCGGCGCCGGTCTCATCGGCCTTTTCCAAAATGATGCGAAGGAAGGACGGCGTGCCGATGTAGCCGTCGGCTTTCAGGTCGGCCATGGTTTGCGCCTGCTGTTCGCTCTGGCCGGTGCCGGCCGGAATGACCGCGCAGCCGAGTGCGCGGCAGCCGGAATCGCCCATCGCGCCGGCCGGCGTCAGGTGGTAGGAGAAGCAGCACTGCGCGACATCGCCGGCGCGAAACCCGGCGGCGAACAGCGCGCGCGCAAAGCGCCAGTAATCGGCGCGCGCGGCCGCCGGTTCGTAAATGGGTCCCGGCGAGGCGAACAGATACTGCATTTCGCCCGGGCGGCGCGCGCTCAGCCCGCCGAAAGGCGGCGCCGCGCGCTGCAGCCGCGCGACTTCCGATTTGCGCGTCAGCGGCAATTCGGCGAGCGCGTCAAAAGAAGTCAGCGCGCGCGGGTCGGCGCCGGCGAGAATCTCGGCGTAGGCCGGCGCGTTTTTGGCGGCGTGGCCGACCTGCGTGGCGATGGCGGCGAGCGTTTGCGCGTCGCGGGTTTGCGCGTCGCGCGTTTCCAGTTCGTCAAAAAATTCGCGCATGCGCGGCTCAGGCGAGCCAGCGTTTGCGCCGGCGGTATTGCTTGACTTGGCGAAAACTCCGCCGGCCCTCGCCGCCGACACCGAGATAAAACTCCTTCACATCCTCGTTCACCGACAGCGACTCGGCGTCTCCGTCCATGACCACGCGGCCGTTTTCCAGCACATAACCGTAGGTCGCGTAGCGCAACGCCATCGCGGTGTTTTGTTCGGCGAGCAAAAAGGCGACGCCTTCGCGCTGGTTGAGCGCCTTGACGATTTCAAAAATCTCGCGCACCAATTGCGGCGCCAATCCCATGGACGGCTCGTCCAGCAAAATCATGTTCGGGCGCGCCATCAGTGCGCGGCCGAGCGCGATCATCTGCTGTTCGCCGCCCGAGGTGTAGCCGGCCTGGCTTTTGCGCCGCTCGCGCAGGCGCGGAAAATACTCATAGACCAGTTCCAGGTCGCGCGCGATCTCGGCGCGGTTTTGTTTGCGCGCGTAGGCGCCGGTCAGCAGGTTTTCCTCCACGCTCAAATGCTCAAAGCAGTGCCGCCCCTCCATCACCTGCACCACGCCGCGGCGCACCAACTCGGCCGGACTCAGCCGCTCTATGCGCTCGCCGCGAAATTCAATGGAGCCTTTGGTGACTTCGCCGCGCTCGGTGCCGAGCAAGTTGGAAATCGCCTTGATAGTGGTGGTCTTGCCGGCGCCGTTCGCGCCGACCAGCGCGACGATGCCGCCCTCGGCGACTTCCAGCGAGACGCCTTTCAGCACCAGAATCACGCGGTCATAGATGACCTCAATGTTTTTGACGCGCAAGGCGACGCCGGACGGCATGGTCGTTGTCTGCGGTTGGCCGCGCCGGGCGAAAAGGGGCGGGCGCATACCCGCCCCTTTGTGCCGCGAACTCAG
>JALCBG010000014.1:0-3255 GCA_028066695.1 Gammaproteobacteria bacterium
AAATGAAAGCCGCCATCACCTACGAATTCGGCAAGCCCATGGTCATTGACGACCTGGAACTCGCGCCGCCGCGGGATACCGGCGAGGTCAAGGTCAAAATCGCCGCGTGCGCGATTTGCCATTCGGACATCACCTACGCCGACGGCGGGTGGGGCGGGCGGCCGCCGCAGGTGTTCGGGCACGAGGCGGCCGGCACGGTGGTGGAAACGGGGCCCGGCGTGCACAGCGTCAAAGTGGGCGACCGCGTGCTGGTCACGCTGCTGCGCTCGTGCGGGCATTGCGCGACCTGCGAGCGCGGGCGGCCGACCATCTGCCGCACCAAGTTTCGGCTGGACCGCGAGCCGCCGCTGAAAAACCGCGAGGGAACGCCGGTGAAACAGGGGCTGCGCACCGGCGCGTTCGCCGAATATGTGGTGGTGGACCAGTCGCAACTCGCGCCGATTCCGGATGACCTGCCGTTTGATGTCGCCTCGCTGCTGTCCTGCGGCGTGATCACCGGCTTCGGCGCGGTGGTCAATACCGCGCAAATGCGCGCCGGGGCGAGCGCGGCCGTGGTCGGCTGCGGCGGGGTCGGGCTGAACGCGGTGCAGGGCGCGGCCTATGCCGGCGCGTTTCCGCTGCTGGCGGTGGATGTCGCCGAGGAAAAACTGGAGACGGCGAAGGCGTTCGGCGCGACCCACACCGCAAACGCGGCCAGCGGGGACGCGCGCGCGGCCGCGCTGGAAATCAGCGGCGGGCGCGGCATGGAATATGTGTTCACCGCGGTCGGCAGCCCGCGCGTCATTGAGCAGGGGATTTCGCTTTTGGCGCCGGGCGGGACGCTGACCATCGTGGGCATGCCGCCGACCGGCGATATGACTTCGTTTGACGCGACCGACCTCGCCGACGGCGGCATGCGCATTCTCGGCAGCAAGATGGGCTCCACGCGGCTGCGCGCGGACATTCCGAAATTGCTGGAACTCCACCGCGAGGGGCGGCTGAAACTGGAGGAACTGATCACCGGGCGTTTTCCGCTGGAGGAAATCAACCGCGGCATTGAGGAAGTCCGCGCCGGGCGCGGTTTGCGGAATGTGATTGTTTTTGAGTGAGGGGAAAATCGCCGCGGAAAATCTCCGGTGAAAAGTCCCGCTGAAAAAGTCCCGCGGAAAAGTGCGGGTGAAAACCGCCGCGGAAAAAGTCCCGCGAAAAACTACTTCTCCAACTCGCCCTGCAGCGCCGGCACCGCGGTGAACAAATCCTCGCACCACGAATAGTCGGCGACCTGAAAAATCGGCGCTTCCTCGTCGTTGTTGATGGCGACAATGCATTTTGAATCCTTCATGCCGGCGAGGTGCTGGATCGCGCCGGAAATGCCGACCGCGAGGTAGAGGTCGGGGGCGACCACTTTGCCGGTCTGCCCGACCTGGTATTCGTTCGGCACAAAACCGGCGTCCACCGCGGCGCGCGAGGCGCCGACCGCGCCGCCGAGTTTGTCGGCGAGTTTTTCCAGCATGGCGAAGTTCTCGCCGTTTTGCATGCCGCGCCCGCCGGAGACGACCACGCGCGCCGAAGTCAGTTCGGGTCGCTCGCTGGAACTGAGCGCATGTTCAATAAATTTCACGCGCACCGGCGGCTCGGCGGCGGCGGCGTTTTCCACGGCGGCGTTTCCGTCCTGCGCGGCCGGTTCAAACGCGGTGGTGCGCACGGTCAAAAGGACCGGGCTTTCCAGCGATTTCACCGTCTCCATCGCATTCCCGGCGTAAATCGGGCGCACAAAAGTGTCGGCTTCGGAAACTTCGCTGATGTCGGAAATCGCCTGCCGGTCCAAAAGCGCGGCCGCGTAGGGAATGACCGCCTTGCCGAAAGTGGAGGCGGGCGCGAGCGCGTGCGAATACGCGCCGCCACCGAGTGCGGCGGAAATTTGCGCGGCGACATCTTCGGCGCCGGGGTGCGCGAATTTTGCGTCGTCCACGACCAAAATTTTGGTGACTCCGGCCGCTTTCGCGCAGGATTTTGCGATTTCGCCGAGATTTTCGCCGACCAGCAAAATGTGGATTTCGCCGGCCCCGCCTCCACCATCATGTCTCGCGGCGATTTCGCCGGCGGCCGCGACCGTGTTCAGCGTGCCCGGGTAGAGTTCGGCGCCGTCGTGTTCGGCGATGACCAAAATGTTTGCGCTCATGAAATCACCTTCGCTTCGTTTTTCAGTTTGTCCACCAACTCGCCCGCGCCGGAGACGCGCACCCCGGCCTCGCGCGCCGGCGGCTCGGCGACTTTCAGCACCTCGGTGCGCGCCTTGATTTCCACGCCGACATCGGCGGGGCTAAGCGTTTCAATCGGTTTTTTCTTCGCCTTCATAATGTTCGGCAGCGACGCGTAGCGCGGCTCGTTCAGCCGCAAATCGGTGGTGACCACCGCCGGACTGCCGATCTGCAGTTTTTCCAGGCCCGCGTCAATTTCGCGGGTGATGGCGAAACCTTCGGCGTTCTTTTTGATTTCCGAGATGTAACTGCCGAGCGGGCGTTTCATAATCGCCGCGAGCATCTGCCCGGTCTGGTTGTTGTCGCCGTCAATGGACTGCTTGCCGAGGATGACCAAATCCGCGCCCTCTTTTTCGGCGACCGCGGCGATCATTTTGGCGATGGTCAGCGGCTCCAGGCGCTCGTCGGTTTGCACATGCACGCCGCGGTCGGCGCCCATGGCCAGGCCGGTGCGGATGGTTTCCGGGGTCTTTTCGCCGCCGGCGGAAAACAAAATGACTTCCTCGGCGTCGCCGGCTTCCTTGATGCGCAGCGCCTCTTCCACGGCGATTTCGCAAAACGGGTTCATCGCCATTTTCACATTGGCGGTTTCCACGCCGCTGTTGTCGGACTTGACGCGCACGCGGATATTGGCGTCAATCACGCGTTTTACCGGGACGAGGATTTTCACGGGGATTTTTCGGGAGTGGGCGGGTCTGTTGCGGCGGGGGATTTTACTCCAAACGCGGACCGGTGGGGGCGGTTAAAATCCGCCCATGTCCTCCGTCCCCGCCCAGTTCCTGAAAACGGCGGTCGCCGCGGCCGACGCGGCGCGGCGCGTCACCGGCAAATATTTCCGCGCGAATCTGGAAATCGCCAGCAAGGACGACCGCTCGCCGGTCACGGTCGCCGACGCCGAAACCGAGCAATGCATTCGCGAGGTGATTTTGCAGCGGCATCCGCGCCACGCGATTCTCGGCGAGGAAGGCGGCGCGAGCGGCGGAGACCCCAATAGCGAGTGGCGCTGGGTGGTGGA
>JALCBG010000014.1:3355-11540 GCA_028066695.1 Gammaproteobacteria bacterium
AGGAAGGCGGCGCGAGCGGCGGAGACCCCAATAGCGAGTGGCGCTGGGTGGTGGATCCGATTGACGGCACCAAATCTTTCGCCAGCGGAAACCCGACTTTCGGCACGCTCATCGGACTTTTGCGCGACGGCGCGCCGCAACTCGGCGTGATTGACCACGCCGCATTGGACGAGCGGTGGATCGGCGTCAAGGGCGAGGCGACCACATTTAACGGCGCGCCCTGCAAAACCGGCGGCGCGACCCGCCCCGGCAAAACTTCCGTTTACGCGACCACGCCCGACATGTTCACCGACCCCCGCGCGCGGCGGCGTTTTGCGAAACTTTCCGGCGCGTTTCAATTCCGCGTTTTCGGCGGCGATTGCTATTCCTACGGATTGCTCGCCTCCGGTTTTGTCGGCGCGGTCTGCGACGCCAGTCTGTTTCCGTATGACTTTTTGCCGCTGGTGCCGGTGGTGGAAGGCGCGGGCGGGGTCATCACCGACTGGGGCGGCAAAAAACTCTCTCTGGAATCCAATGGAGAAGTGCTGGCGGCGGCGAATGCGGAATTGCACAAGGCCGCGCTGGTTTTGCTGGAGGATTAATTAATCGCTCATTCCGGCCCGCCCACCGCAAAAAAACTCCCCGCCGAATACACCCCCAAAACCCCCGCGTCTTTTTCCGACGGGATTAATAAATCCGCCAATTCCAGCCAGACCGCGCGCGAGAGTTTTGCGCGCAAACCGGCGCGGATTTCAATTTCGGGCACGCCGGAAAAATTCGCCGCGGAAATCGGGTGGTCGGCGTCGGCGCGCGCCACATCGTCCACATTGGTGCGAAAAAACAACTCCTGATTTTTGCCGCCGCCGCGCCGCCGCAATTCCACCGCGAGAAACGGCGCCTCCTCCACTTTCACCGGGTATTTTAAATGCGGCGTTATCAGCGCGTATTTTTCGCGGGACTTTTTGTTTTCACCGACATTTTCGCGCCGCAAAAGCGAGGCGAAAAATTTCACCATGCGCGGCCGATTTATCGGCGCGTTTTGGTGATGCCAGGACCCGTCGGCGGCGATTCGCAGATCAATGTCCAGCGTCTCGCGCGGATTCCATGCGGAAATATCAAATTCGCGCCGGTTTTCCTCGGCCAGCGAAAAAAGCCGCAATAACTCGTTTTCCGACGGCAATTAATCAGTGCCGCCGCGCGTCGGCGCTGAGCGCGCTGCCGAGGATTTTCGCGGTGATGTCCACCGCGGAAATCACCTCGTCATAATGCATGCGCGTCGGCCCGACCACGCCGAGCACGCCGACGCGCCGCCCCTCAATTTCGTAGGGCGCGGCGATGACGCTGCAGTCGCGCAAAAGCGGGTAGCCGGATTCCTCGCCGATAAAAATGTTGACGCCGTCGGCGAACATGCTTTTTTGCAGGAGATCAAACAAAACCTGCTTGGTTTTGAAAGTGTCAAACAGTTGTTTCAGCCGCTCCAATTCGCCGAAATCCGGCACCGCCAGGAGGTTGTTTTCGCCGCTGACCAGCAGGTTTTCGGCGGCGTTTTCGCCGGGTCCGGCCGCGGGTTCTTCACTGAAAAAATCGCGCGCGATGCTGACCGCGGTGCGCATCTCGCGCTGCATGTCGCGCCGCTCGCGGCGCATGCGCGCCAGCAGTTCGGCGCGGACTTCCCGCAAAGTGCGCGAACTGTAATTTTCGTTGAAGACTTCGGCGGCGGCGCGCAATTCCGCGTCTCCGTATTCGCGCTCGGCGGTGAGGATGCGGTTTTGCACGCGGCCGTCATCGGTGACCAAAATCGCCAGCACGCGCCGCTGCGACAGGCGCAGAAATTCAATCTGGCGAATCCGCGCGCGCCGCGCCGCCGGCACCGAGACGATGCCGGCGAACGAGGTCACCTGCGACAGAATTTCGGCGGCGCGCGCCGGCGTGCTTTTCGGATCGGGCGCGTCCAAAATGCGCTCCTCAATTTGCCGGCGCGCGCGCTGGTTGAGTTTGGCGATGGCGGCGCGCATGCCGCCGCGCCGGCAAACGCCGAGCAGGCCGTTGATGAAGACGCGGTAGCCGCGCTGGGTCGGCACGCGCCCGGCCGAGGTGTGCGGCGCCTCCACCAGTCCGTGCGCCTCCAAATCGGCCATGACATTGCGAATGGTCGCCGCGCTTAACTCCAGCCCGCCCTCGCGCGCCAAAGTGTGCGAGCCGACCGGCGCGCCGTCATTTATGTGGCGGCGAATCAGGCTGTTCAGCACCTGCTCGGCGCGTCCGCTTAATTGCACTTTTTCCGCCTCGGGCATCCCAGATTAATTTAATCGCGGAGTTTTTTGTTTTCCGGGTCATACGGCGACTCGGCGATGACCTCGGCGCGGCGCGGTTCGCCGAGGATTTCAATTTCCAATTCGGTGCCGATTTCGGCGAAACGCGGCTGCACCAGCGCGAGCGCCAGCGATTTTTTCACGCGAAAACCGTAGCCGCCGGAAGTGGCGCGTCCGGCCAATTCCCTTTTGTCACCTTCGCCGCTGTAAATCGCCTCGGAGCCGCGCGCGTCGGTTTTGCCGTCGTCGTCCACTTCCAGCGTGACGAAGGTGCTTTCAAAGCCGCGCTTTTTCCATTCCATCAGCGCTTTTCTGCCGATAAATTCCTTGTCCAGGCGGACGAAGCGGTCCAGCCCGGATTCCAGCGCGGCGTATTCAATGGACATTTCGCGCGGAATCAGGCGGTAGGATTTTTCCAGCCGCATGGAATCCATGGCGCGAATGCCGAACGGGCGAATGTCAAATTCGCCGCCGGCGTCCATTACCCGGTCAAAAATGTAGTTTTGCATTTCAATCGGGTGGTGCAGTTCAAAGCCGAGTTCGCCGACAAAATTGACGCGCAAAACATGCGCCTGCGCCGCGCCGATGTTGACCGGGCGGCCGCTCAGCCATTTCAGCGATTTTTCGCCGAGGTCGGCGTCGGTCAGTTTCTGCAGGACTTTTCGCGAGTCCGGCCCCGCGACCACCAACACGCCGTTTTGCGCGGTGATTTTTTGCGCGCGCACGCCGCCGTCTTCGGGCAGATGTTTTTGCAGGCAGTCCCAATCGTGCCGCTCCATCGCGCCGGCCGAGACCAGGTAGTAGCGGTTTTCGCCGGTTTTATAGACGGTGAATTCGGCGCGCACGCCGCCGTTTTCGGAGAGCATGTGGCACAGCCCGACGCGCCCGACCGTTTTTGGAATGCGATTGCAAAACAGCGACTCCAGCCATTCTTCGGCGTCGCGCCCCTCCACCTGAAATTTGGAAAACGCGCTCATGTCCAGCAGCCCGACTTTGTCGGCGACATGCCGGCATTCCTCGCCGACAAATTCAAAGTAATTGGAGCGGCGGAAGGAAAGTTTCTCCACCACGCGCCCGTCCTCCAGCGGCGGCGAGGTGTTGCCGCCGAGCAGCACATCGCCGCTGCCGATTTCCGATTTCGGCAATTCATAATCGGGCGGCGCAAACCAGTTGGGGCGCTCCCAGCCGTAAACCCGCCCGAAAACCGCGCCGAGTTTTTTCATGCGCTCGTAGCAGGGCGCGGTTTTCAGCGGCGATGCGGCGGCGCGTTCTTCGTCGGGAAAATGCGTGGTGAACACATTTCGGTAGGCCTCCTCGTTTTTTTCGCGCAAATACCCGCGCGCGGCGTAGGGCCCGAAACGGCGCGGATCCACGCCCATCATGTCCACGGTCGGCTCGCCGTCCACGATCCACTCGGCGAGTTGCCAGCCGGCGCCGCCGGCCGCGGTGACGCCGAAACTGTGCCCCTCGTTCAGCCAGAAATTTTTCAGGCCCCAGGCCGGCCCGACAATCGGGTTGCCGTCCGGGGTGTAGGCGATCGCGCCGTTATAGACCTGCTTGACGCCGACTTCGCCGAACGCCGGCACGCGGTTTATGCACGCTTCAATGTGCGGTTCCAGGCGCTCCAAATCCGGCTCAAATAATTCGTTCTCGCAGTCGGGCGCGGGGCCGTCCACATAGCAGCAGGGCGCGCCGCGCTCGTAAATGCCGAGGATCATTCCGCCGGCTTCCTCGCGCAAATAATAGGCGGCGTCGGATTCGCGCAGCACGCCCTGCTCGGGCAGCCCTTTTTTCTTGCGCTCCAGAATTTCCGGGTGCGGCTCGGTGACGATGTATTGGTGCTCCACCGGAATCACCGGCAAATCCAGCCCGACCATCGCGCCGGTTTTGCGCGCGAAATTTCCGCTGCAGGAGACGACATGTTCGCAGGTGATTTCGCCTTTGTCGGTGATGACGCGCCAGTGGTCGTTTCCCGAGTTAATGGGCTCAATCGCGGTCACCGTGGTGTGGCGGTAAATTTCCGCGCCAAGATTGCGCGCGCCCTTTGCCAGCGCGGTGGTCAAATCACCGGGCTGAATGTAGCCGTCCTCGGGGTGCTGAATCGCGCCGACCAGTCCCTCGGTGTTGCACATCGGCCAGATCTCGCCGACCTGCTGCGGCGTGAGGAAATTGATGGCGACGCCGACGGTTTTGCCGACGCCGGCGTAGTAGCGGTATTCGTCCATGCGGTCCTCGGTGCAGGCGAGGCGGATGTTGCTGACCTGGCGAAACCCGACCGACTGGCCGGTCTCACGCTCCAGGTCCTGGTAGAACTTCACCGAATACTGGTGGAGTTTGCCGACCGAGTAACTCATGTTGAAAAGCGGCAGCAACCCGGCGGCGTGCCAGGTGGAGCCGGAAGTCAATTCCTTGCGCTCCACCAGCACGACATCTTTCCAGCCCTTTTTGGCGAGGTGGTAGAGCGCGCTCGCGCCGACCACGCCGCCGCCGATGACCACGACTTTTGCTTTGTCTTTCATGGCGGGTTTTCTGAAGGGATTTTTTGCGGGTGTTTTAAGCGGAGATTTTCCGCGGGGATTTTCGCGGGACTTTTTTCACAGGGATTTTTCGGGCGTCGGCGGATTGTAGCAGTGAAAAATTTCGCGCGGGAAAATTGCAATTTGAAATGACCGGGCGCGCCGAAGTCATGCGCAATTTAATTTTTGCCGCAAAACTTTTTTGCAAATTTTTTCGCGCAATTAAAAATTATCAATAGATTTTATGAATGCAAATGTGGAAATGTTTTTGCGTCGCAATTATACTGCGCGCCCGCTGAAAATCATAACCAACGCCGACACCAACAACGATGACGCCGCCCGCGACTTGGAATGCCTGCGTAGAGCAGATGCGCGCGCGCATTCCGGCGGCCGACATTGACGCATGGATCGCGCCGCTGCACCCGGTGCAAAATAACGGCACCTTAAAACTCCTCGCGCCGAACCGCTATGTGCTGGACTATGTGAAAGCGAATCTGGCCGGCGTGATTGAGGAAACGCTGCGCTCGGTGGACGCCGGCGTCACTTTGGTGCAGGTGGAAATCGGCCGGCACGAATCGCCGGGCGCGCTGGAGTCTTCCAACGGGAATGGAAGCGGCGCCGGCGGCGGGGGACATAACCCTGGGAGCGCCGAAAAAGCCAATGGCGGCGCGGGTTTCCGCGCCAACGGGTACGCCGGCGCCAATGGCGCCGCGCGCGGCGCCGCGCGCCCCTACGCCGCCGACACCATGAACACCAATTACACCTTTGACAAGCATGTGGAAGGCAACTCCAACCAATTGGCGCGCGCCGCCGCACTGCAGGTCGGCGAGCACCCGGGCAGCGGCAACGGCTCCAACCCGCTTTTCATCTTCGGCGGGGTCGGCCTCGGCAAGACCCACCTGATGCAGGCCGCCGGACATTTGATGCTGCAACGCAACCCGCGCGCGCGCATCCGCTATGTGTCGTCCGAGGCGTTCGTCAACGACATGGTGAAGGCGCTGAAAAACAACGCGATGGCCGAGTTCAAGAGCCACTACCGCTCGCTCAGCGCGCTTCTGATCGACGACATTCAGTTTTTCAAGCGCAAAATGCAGTCGCAGGAGGAGTTCTTCCACACCTTCAACACGCTGCTGGAAGGCAAGCAGCAGATCATCATCACCAGCGACCGCACCCCGACCGCGATTCCCGATGTGGACCAGCGGTTGATTTCGCGTTTCGGCGGCGGACTCACCGTGGGCATTGAGCCGCCGGAACTGGAGACGCGCGCGGCGATTTTGGAGAAGAAAGCGCTGGAGCGCGGCGCCGAATTGCCGGACGATGTCGCGCTGTTTATCGCCGGCGTGGTGCGCTCCAATGTGCGCGAACTGGAAGGCGGGCTGCACACGGTGCTGGCCGCGGCGCGTTTCACCCACCGCCCGCTGGATGTGGAACTCGCGCGCGAAGCGTTGCGCGAGCGCCTCGCGCATCAGGAGCGGCGCACCAGCATTGAAAACATCCAGCAAACCGTGGCCGAGTATTACAAGTTGCGCGTCGGCGACCTGCTGTCCAAAAAACGCTCGCGCAACATCGCGCGACCGCGGCAACTGGCGATGTATTTCGCCAAGGAATGCACCAGCATCAGTCTGTCGCAGATCGGCGACCGCTTCGGCGGGCGCGATCACACCACGGTGTTGCACGCGCATCGCAAAATTTCCGAGTTGCTGCAGAGCGACGCGAAAATCCG
Source organism: Gammaproteobacteria bacterium (assembly GCA_028066695.1). Taxonomy (GTDB): domain Bacteria; phylum Pseudomonadota; class Gammaproteobacteria; order Arenicellales; family Poriferihabitantaceae; genus JAHRAW01. Next base: position 9,886 of record JALCBG010000014.1, read on the forward strand.
CGAGGACCATCGCAACCTGCAGCGGCTGTTCGGCAATTAGCGTCGGCAATTATTTGAAAAATTGACTGTGAATATCCGGTGAATTGTTCGTGGATAACCGCGGGAAAACCCGCGAATTTTTGTTTGCAACTTGTGATTAATTTCTGCGAATAATTTACCCACAGGCCGCGGTTTCGTTTTACAATGCTTTGTGGCGGCGTTATACTTGCCGCGACATGTTGTAAGTTGTTGATTTTACATACAAAATACGGGTTGTTCACATATCCACCGAGACCATTACCACTACTACTAAGAGATCAAACATGAACATCAAAGTTGACCGGGAGAAAATCCTCCCGATACTCTCTCGCGCCGGCAGCGTGGTTGAAAAACGCCAGACGCTGCCGATGCTGGCGCACCTGCATGTCGGCGTGCACGGCGGCGAACTGATCGCCACCGGCACCGATATGGAGGTGGAGATTTCCGAGTCGGTCGCCAAGGTTGAGGGCGAGGACGGCTCGTTCACGGTGCCGATGCAGAAGGCGCTGGACATCGTCCGCATGCTTCCGGAAAGCGCGCCGATCACCGTTTCCGTGGACAAAAACAAAGTGCTGATCGTCTCGGCGCGCAGCCGCTACACGCTCAATACGCTGGACCCGACCGATTTCCCGCGCATCAAGGAGGACAAATGGGAGGAGCGCTTCAAAATGAACCAGTTGACGCTGAAAGCCCTGCTGGACAAAACCTCGTTCGCGATGGCGGTGCAGGATGTCCGCTACTACCTGAACGGCGTGCTGGTGGAACTGGAAAACAACATGCTGCGGGCGATCGCCACCAACGGCCACCGCCTGGCGCAGTCCGAGGTGGATGTGGAACTCGGCGGCAAGGAGACGCGCAAACTGATCGTGCCGCGCAAGGCGATTTTGGAGATCAACCGCTTCATCGCCGCCGACGAGGGCGAGGACGCCGAATTGATGGTGGAAATCAACCCCTACCACCTGAAACTCAGCAAGAGCGGCACCACGCTGATCACCAAACTGATCGACGGAAAATTCCCCGAATTCAAGGGGGTTTTTGAGAAGGAGCCCGATGTCGTGGTCGGCATTGAGCGGCTGGCGTTTCTGGATGTGCTGAGCCGCGCCGGCGTGCTGGTCTCCAGCGGCGACCAGGGGCGCGGCGTGCAAATCGCGCTGGAGGACGGCACCATGCGCATCACCGGCAAGAACATGGAGCAGGAGGAGGCGGTGGAAGAGGTCGCGGTCAAATACAGCGGCAAGCCGATGTCGGCCGGCTACAACGTGGAATACCTGAGCGATGTCGCGCGCGCCGCGGTCGGCGACACCATTGAACTGCACATTCGCTCCGAGGACAATGTCTGCATCCTGAAACAGCCGGACGACGAGCGGACGCTGTGGCTGGTTATGCCGGTGCGGCTGTAACGCGCCGGCGCAACCGCCCGTTTGCGCGGATGTTTCATATGAAACATCCGCGCCCGCCCGAACCCGCCGAACCCAACATTTCCGCTGGCATTTCCGCCCAGATTTTGGGAATATTCCCCTCGATGTTTCATATGAAACATCGGCCCACCCCGCCCCCCGCCGGCCGATCCGCCCTCGGAAACCCTTCATGACCATGCCCAAAAAAGCCCCCAAAAAATACGATTCCAGCAGCATCAC